>JBHELQ010000198.1:0-2892 GCA_046262995.1 Thermoleophilaceae bacterium | reverse complement strand
CGCCGCCTTCGAGATCGAGTGCTCGGCGGGCACCTACGTCCGCAGCCTCGTCTCGGCGCTCGGCGACGCCTACTGCGAGGAGCTCGAGCGCACGCGCGTCGGGCCCTACCGGCTGGAGGACGCCGATCCCGGGCGGATCGTTCCGCTCGCCGAGGCGCTGTCGTTCCTGCCCGAGCGCGAGCTGGATCCCGATGAGGCCCGCGGCGTGGGCCACGGGCGGCCGCTCCCCCGCGGCGGCGCGCCCGGGGGCTTCGTGCGCCTGACCCACGCCGGGGAGCTCGTGGCGGTGGCCGAACCGCGCGCGGAGGAGCTGAAGCCCGTCGTAGTGTTCGCGCCGCGATGAAGGTCACCCCGCTCCCCGAGGTCCCGCCCCGCCCGGCTGGCGAGGCCGCATCGCGCAGGGTGGCGATCGGCACCTTCGACGGCGTTCACGTCGGACACCGCGAGGTGATCCGCGGGAGCGACACCGTGCTCACCTTCGACCCGCACCCGCTGGCGGTGATCCGTCCCGAGGCCATCCCGAAGCTGCTCACGCCGTTCACGGTCAAGCGCGACCTGATCGCCGGGCTCGACGTGGAGGAGCTCGTGGTGATCCCGTTCGACCGGGACTTCGCCGGGCGCAGCGCCGAGAGCTTCGTCGAGGAGGTGCTGATCGAGCGCCTGGGGGCCGTGCAGGTGTCCGTTGGCGAGAACTTCCGATTCGGCAAGGGCGCCCGGGGGGACGCCGATTTCCTGCGCTCCTACGACGAGTTCGAGACGCGCCTCGTGCCGCTCATCGAGGTCGAGGGCGAGACGGTGTCCTCGAGCCACATCCGGGGCCTGATCGCCGCGGGAGAGGTGGAAAAAGGAGCGCGGTTCCTGGGCGGCCCGTTCCTGATCGAGGGCCCGGTCGTCCAGGGCGACAGCCGCGGCCGCGAGCTCGGCATCCCCACGGCCAACCTGGTCCCGGACGACCGCTACGCCTACCCGGGCCACGGCGTCTACGCCGCCTGGGCGCACGGCTACCCGGCGGCCGTGAACGTCGGCATCCGCCCGACCTTCGAGTCCGGCCGCGGCCCGCTCGTGGAGGCGCACCTGATCGGGTTCGACGGCGACCTGTACGGCCAGGCGCTTCGGATCGCCTTCGTGGAGCGGATGCGCGGCGAGCGGCGCTTCGCCTCGGCCGACGCGTTGGTGGAGCAGATGCGCCGCGATATCGAGCAGGCGCAACGGCTGTGCGCTGCTACGGTTTCGCGGCCATGACGCTCACCGTCGACGCCAAACGCGAGATCGTCGGCAAGTACGGCCGCGACGAGACCGACACCGGATCCACCGAGGTCCAGATCGCCCTGCTCACGGCCAGGATCAACGAGCTGACCGAGCACCTGCGCGGCCACCGCAAGGACCACCACTCGCGCCGCGGCCTGCTGATGCTGGTCGGCAAGCGCCGGCGGCTCCTGCGCTACCTCCAGCGCCGCGACATCGAGCGCTACCGGACGCTGATCGGCGAGCTCGGCCTGCGCCGGTGATCGAGCCGGGCCAGCCCGCGCCCGGCTTCACGCTGCCCGACCAGGACGGCAACGAGGTCTCGCTTGAGGACCTGCGCGGCCAGAGCGTCCTGCTCGTCTTCTACCCGAACGACTTCAGCCCGGTCTGCACGGATCAGCTCAACGTCTACCAGGAGGTGCTGGGGGAGCTCGAGGCTCGCGGCGTTGCGCTCTACGGTGTCTCGGTCGACTCGGCGTACTGCCACAAGGCGTTCCAGGGACACCTGGGCACGACGATCCCGCTGCTTGCCGACTTCAATCCAAAGGGGGAGGTGGCACGGGCCTACGGCTTCTATGCGGAGCGATACGGGGTCAGCGCGCGGGCGCTCGTGCTGATCGACCCGGAGGGCGTGGTCAGCTGGTCCTACAAGTCGCCGAGCCCGCTGGAGATCCCCGGTGCGGGCCTCATCCTCGACGCGCTCGACGAGCAGCGCGTCGCCTGAGCCGGAGCCGAGCCGGCGTAGGACCCGCTGCTAGCATCGGCCGCGTTCTTATCGAGAAGTCCAAAGTCCATGCCGCCAACCGGAGGCGGCGCTGAAAGGATCCGCATGAGTGATGCAGCAAGCCGAGTCTCGGTCGAGATAGGCGGCAACGAGATCGCGTTCGAGACCGGCAGGCTGGCCAAGCAGGCCAGCGGCTCCGTGGTGGTGAGCGCCGGCGATACCAAGGTGCTCGGGACGGCCACGGCGGGATCCCCACGGGACGTCGACTTCCTGCCCCTGACCGTCGACGTCGAGGAGCGGATGTACGCCGCCGGCAAGATCCCCGGCAGCTTCTTCCGCCGCGAGGGCAGGGCCGGCGAGAAGGCCACCCTGACCGCGCGCATGATCGACCGTCCGCTGCGCCCGCTCTTCCCCAAGGGCTGGACACGCGAGACGCAGCTCGTCTCGATCCCGATGTCGATCGACCACGAGCATCCGTACGACGTCCTGGCCATGAACGGCGCGAGCGCCGCGCTGGCGATCTCCGACATCCCCTTCCCGACCACGGTCGGAGCGGTGCGGATCGGCATGGACGGCGAGGGCAACTTCCTGGTCAATCCCGACGAGGAGTGGCTGCTCGAGAGCCCGCTCGACCTGGTGGTCGCGGGCACCGAGGAGGCGCTCCTGATGGTGGAGGCGGGAGCGAACGAGGTGGCCGAAGCCGAGATCCTCGACGCCCTGGACATCGCCCACGGCGAGATCAAGAAGCTGTGCGAGGCGCAGCAGGAGCTCGCCCGCAAGGCGGGCAAGGAGAAGATCGAGCTCGAGCCGCCGCAGGTGGACCAGGCCCTCTACGACGACCTGAAGGAGCGCTTCGGCTCCGCCCTGGACGAGGCCACGCAGGTGGTCGACAAGCTCGAGCGCCAGGAGGCGACCAAGCGGGT
>JBHELQ010000197.1:0-6370 GCA_046262995.1 Thermoleophilaceae bacterium | reverse complement strand
GTGCTGGGCCTGGCGGCGGAGCTCGAGGGACCGGTCGCGTGGCACTGCCACGTGGACGCCGCGCACGCCGACCCGCCGCTGCTCGAGCGCGCCGGGCCGCTCCTCGACCGCTGCGCCGAGCTCGCCTTCCCCGACCTCTCGTTCGCGCCGGAGGCGCAGCGAGAGCGGGCGCGTGCCGCGCCGCCCGGCATCGACCCGCTCAGCCCGCGGAACCTCGACCCGGCCCCGCGTCTCGCGGGTCGCGTTGTGCGGCCGCTGGGGGTCGAGCTCGACCGGCCCTTCATCTGCCAGGTCATGCGGCTAGACCGCTGGAAGGATCCGCACGGGGCACTCGAGGCCCTGGACCTCGCTCGTCAGGAGATCCCGGAGCTCCAGCTCGTGATCGCAGCCGCGCTGGACGCGGCGGACGCCGACGAGTGGCGGGCGGCCAAGGAGGTCGCCGACTACGGCGCCGAGCGGCAGGGCGTGCATCTGCTGACGAGCTACGAGGGAGTGGGCAACCTCGAGCTCGGTGCGCTCCAGCGGCTTGCGCGCGTGTCGCTGCAGCTGGCGATCCGAGAGGGCTTCGGGCTGGCGGCGTCCGAGGCGCTGTGGAAGGGAACGCCGGTCGTCGGCGGCAGGCAGGGAGGCCTCCCGCTGCAGCTGCGGGACGGGGTCGACGGCTACCTGACGGACACGGTGGAGGAGGCCGCGGCGCGCGTGGTCGAGCTCGTGCGCGACCCCGGGCTGGCGATCGAGATGGGTCGCGCGGGCCAGCAGCGGGTGCGCGAGCGCTTCCTCGTCACCCGGGCGCTAGAGGGCGAGCTGCGGGTGCTCGAGTCCGCCCTCGGCGGCCGGTAGCGTGAGACGCGGATGAAGGTGTTCCTCCCCGACGGCTCGCCGCTCGAGCTGCCGAGCGGCGCGACCGGCGCCGACGCGGCCCGGGCGATCGGCGTAGGCCTGGCGCGGGCGGCGCTGGGCGTGCGCGTGAACGGCGACCTGCAGGATCTGGGCGCGCCGCTCCCGGCCGGCGAGCGCATCGAAATCGTCACCTCGCGGGATGGCGCGGACGCCCTATGGCTGATCCGCCACGACGCCGCCCACGTGCTGGCGACCGCGGTCACGGAGCTGTGGCCCGGCACGAGGCTCTCGATCGGCCCGCCTGTCGAGGACGGCTTCTACTACGACTTCGAGTTCCCGGAGGGGGTCAGGGTCTCGGAGGACGACCTGCCGCGCGTGGAGGAGCGCATGCGCCAGCACGTGGGCGCGGACGAGCCCTTCGAGCGCTCCGAGCTGCCCGCCGCCGAGGCGATCGAGCGCTTCCGCTCCGAGGACCAGCCCTACAAGGTCGAGCTGATCGAGGACCTGGTGCGCGACCAGGGGGTGGAGAGCGTGTCGCTCTATCGCAACGGCCCCTTCGTGGACCTCTGCCGCGGCCCGCACGGGCCGAGCACCAAGCGGATCAAGGCGTTCAAGCTCACGAGCGTGGCCGGCGCCTACTGGCGCGGTGACGCGGAGCGGCAGATGCTGACCCGCATATACGGAACGGCCTTCCTCTCGAAGGATGAGCTCGAGGAGCACCTGCGCCTGCTCGAGGAGGCGCGCGCCCGCGACCACCGCAGGCTGGGCCGGGAGCTCGGGCTGTTCATGTTCAGCGAGCTCGCGCCCGGAATGCCCTTCTGGCGGCCCGCGGGGATCACCCTCTGGAACGAGCTGGTGCAGCTGGTGCGCGAGGAGAACGACAAGCGCGGCTACGAGGAGGTGCGCACGCCGATCCTCTCGGACGTGCAGCTGTGGAAGGACTCGGGGCACTGGGACAAGTTCCGCGACAACATGTACTTCGCGGAGGTCGAGGGGCGCGAGATGGGCCTGAAGCCCATGAACTGCCCCGCCCACATCCAGATCTACGGGTCGGAGCGACGCTCCTACCGCGACCTCCCGATCCGCTACTCAGAGGCCGGCCACGTCCATCGCCACGAGGCGAGTGGCGTGCTGCACGGCCTGCTGCGCGTCCGTGCGTTCGTGCAGGACGACGCCCACATCTTCTGCACCGAGGACCAGATCGAGGACGAGGTGCTCGGGTGCCTGGACCAGGGTTTCGTGATCTACAGGCTGTTCGGCTTCGAGCCCCGGCTGGAGCTGTCCACGCGGCCCGAGCAGCGGATCGGCACGGACCCGATGTGGGACCGCGCCGAGGCGGCCCTCGACGGCGCCCTGCGCCGCCGCGGCCTGGACTTCCAGGTGAACGAGGGCGACGGCGCCTTCTACGGGCCGAAGATCGACCTGCACATGACCGACTCGATCGGGCGCTCGTGGCAGCTCGGCACCGTGCAGCTCGACTACGGCATGCCGGAGCGCTTCGGGCTCGCCTACACCGGGGCCGACGACTCCGAGCACACGCCGGTGATGATCCACCGCGCGCTGCTCGGCTCGTTCGAGCGCTTCATCGGCATCCTGACCGAGCACTATGCGGGCGAGTTCCCGCTCTGGCTCGTGCACGTTCAGGCCGCTGTCCTCCCGATCGCGGACCGCCACGCCGAGTACGGGCGGCAGGTCGCCCGGGAGCTGAGGGAAGCGGGACTGCGCGCGGACGTGGACGAGCGAGCCGAGTCGGTCGGCCGCAAGATCCGCGAGGCAGAGCTGCGCAAGGTCCCGTACATGCTGGTCGTGGGGGATCAGGAGCAGCGGGACGGCTCCGTGGCGATCCGCCGGCACGGGAAGGGCGACCAGGGCAGCGTGCCCGTCTCCGAGTTCGCTCGTAGCGCGCTCGACGAAATCCGGGCCCGGGGCGCCTGACCGCCGCTATACTCGCTCGCGAATGAAGGGCACCCACAGCACGCGTGACCGCCGCTGACGCGTCCGTGTCCTCTCCCGAGTCGACGACCATCTGCCTTTGACGTCTAGCCGCATCTTCGCCTAGTGCCGATCCCCAAGAAGTTCGATCGGCGCATGCCGGAGCGCGACGAGACACGGATCAACGAGCGGATCCGAGTGCCCGAGGTGCGCTTGATCGGCGACGACGGCACGCAGATCGGCGTGATCGCCATCGATGACGCCCTGCGCTACGCGCAGGAGCGCGACCTGGACCTGGTCGAGGTGGCCGCCGACTCGCGGCCGCCCGTCTGCCGAGTGCTCGACTACTCGAAGTACAAGTACGAGCAGGAGCAGAAGGCGAAGGCCGCGCGCCGCCACCAGAAGCAGGTGAATGTGCGGGAGATCAAGCTGCGGCCGAAGATCGCCACGAACGACTACGAGACGAAGAAGAACCACGTCGTGCGCTTCCTGAAGGGCGACGACAGGGTCAAGGTCACGATCATGTTCCGCGGCCGCGAGCAGAGCCACCCCGAGCGCGGGGAGCGGCTGCTGATGCGGTTGGCCGAGGATGTCGCCGAGCTCGGCACCGTCGAGCAGCGCCCCCAGCAGGACGGCCGCAACATGACGATGCTGCTGGCTCCGCTGAAGGGCAAGCCGGACGCGCAGGGCGCCGCCCAGGGCGCCTAGCGGCCGAGCGGGGATCAGCCGGCCCCGAGCCGTGTGGGCTGACTTTGTTACCCATACGGGAACAAACTCGGCCCACGCTCGTAGGCTGCCCGGCGGGCGAGCGCGTGCAGGGCGCCCCCGTACCTTCTGCTTCAATAGGCCGTCGTGCCGAAGATGAAGACCCATTCGGGCGCCAAGAAGCGCTTTCGCAAGACCGCCGGCGGCAAGCTGCGCGCGCGGCACTCGATGACGAGCCACAACCTGGGTAAGAAGAACGCCAAGCGCAGGCGGCGGCTGGGGCGGCCGGTCGAGGTCACGAGTCAGGACCGCAAGCGGGTCAAGGAGCTGATGCACTCGTGAGCCGTGTCAAGCGGTCCGTGCACGGGCGCAAGAAGCGCCGCGCCACGCTCGCGCGGGCGAAGGGCTATCGCGGGCAGGCCAGCAAGAGCTACAAGCTCGCGAAGGAAGCGCTGCTCAAGGCGGACCAGTACGCGTATCGCGACCGGCGCAATCGCAAGCGCGACTTCCGGCGGCTGTGGATCGTGCGCATCAACGCGGCGGCCCGCCGCGAGGGGCTGTCCTACTCCCAGCTCATGCACGGGCTGCGCGAGGCCGGGGTGGAGCTCGACCGCAAGGCGCTGGCGGACATCGCCGTGCGCGACCCTGAGACGTTCCGACGTTTTGCCGAGCGAGCCCGGGAGGCTGTGGCTGCCTGATCCCTCTACCGCAGCCGACACGAATCCCGGGCGCCCAGCGAGGCGCCCTTTTCATTTCATGATCACTTCAGCCGACAACGACAAGCTCAAGACGATCCGCAAGCTGCACGACAAGCGCTGGCGGGAGCGGCTCGACCTGTTCGTGGCCGAGGGCGAGGACCTGGTTGCGGCCGCGCGATGGGAGCCGGAGTTCCTGCTCGTGGCGGGCGACGACGTGGAGCCGGCGCTGCTCGACGCCGTCAGCTCGCTCGGCTCGGGAACGCGCGCGGCGGGGGTCTTCCGGCGGCGCTGGTCGGAGCCCGGCGGTGCGCTCGGCGTGTACCTGCACGGCGTCGGTGACCCGGGCAACGTCGGCTCGATCATCCGTTCGGCGCACGCCCTCTGCGACGGGCCGGTCGTCCTCGGGCCGGGCTGCGCCGACCCGTTTTCGCCCAAGGCCGTGCGCGCCAGCATGGGCTCGCTGTTCGCGCGGCCGCCCGCGCGGGCTGCCTTCTCCGAGCTCCGCGGCGCGCGGCTGGCGTTGGACCCCGGCGCGGAGCGCTCCCTGGGCGAGGTCGAACTGGAGCCGCCGGTGGTCTTGTGCGTCGGTGCCGAACGTCAGGGCCTCCCCGACGAGCTGCTTCGCTCCGCTGACGCCACGGCCCGAATCCCGCTGCGTCGGGACGGGCCGGACTCGCTCAACGCGGCCATGGCGACGACCGTTGCGCTGTACGAGGTCGCAAATAGGATGGCCGGCCATGCCTGAGCCAAGCGTCCGCTTCGACGAGATCAGCAGCGAGGCCGAGGCGGCGATCGGCGCGGCCGGGACGAGCGCGGAGCTCGAGGAGCTGAGGGTCCGGTACCTGGGCCGGAAGGCCGAGCTGACACAAGCCCTGCGCGCGATCGGCGAGCTGCCGGCGGCGGAGCGAGGCCCGGCCGGCAAGGCCGCGAATCAGGCCAAGCAGGCGATCGAGGCCCGGCTGCAGGCGCGGACCGAGGCGCTCGAGGCCGCGGAGCTCGACCAGCGCCTGGGCGAGGACACGATCGACGTGACGTTGCCCGGCGACCCGCCGCAGCCGGCCGGCCACCTGCACCTGGTCTCGCAGATCCGGCGCGAGCTCGAGGACGTCTTCGTCGGCCTCGGCTTCGAGGTGCTCGAGGGCCCGGAGGTCGAGTACGAGTACTACAACTTCACCGCCCTGAACCACCCGCCGGAGCATCCGGCGCGCTCACCGCAGGACACGTTCTACCTCGGCGAGCAGGTACTGCTCCGCACGCACACCTCGCCGATGCAGGTGCGCGCGATGGAGGCGCAGGAGCCGCCGATCTACGTGGTCGTCCCGGGGCGCGTCTACAGGCCGGACACCCCGGACGCGACCCACGTGCCGATGTTCCACCAGCTCGAGGGGCTCGCGATCGACGAGGACATCACGCTGGCCGACCTGCAGGGCGTGCTGCTCGCCTTCGCTCGCGCCATGTTCGGCGAGGAGCGGCAGGTGCGCCTGCGGCCCGGCTACTTCCCGTTCACCGAGCCGAGCGTCGAGGTCGACGTCTCGTGCTTCGTATGCGGCGGTTCCGGATCCGTCGGGGCCGCCAGGTGCCCGACCTGCAAGGGCGAGGGCTGGGTGGAGATCCTCGGGGCCGGGATGGTCGACCCGAACGTGCTCGGCTATGTGGCCGAGAACGGCTATGACCCGGAGCGCGTGCAGGGTTTCGCGTTCGGCATGGGCATCGAGCGGATAGCCGCGCTGAAGCACGGGGTGCCGGACCTGCGCATGCTGTGGGAGAACGACGTGCGGCTGCTGGAGCAGTTCGGGGCGTGATGGCGTGAGGGTTCCGGTCGCCTGGCTGCGCTCCTATTGCGATCCCGGCCTCGACGCCGAGCAGATCGCGGACGCCCTGACGATGGCCGGGATCAAGCTGGAACGGCTGCATCGGATCGGGGTGGGCGACCCGTCGGCGTTCGTCGTCGGCAGGGTGCTGGAGGCAAAGCCCCATCCCGACGCCGACCGGCTGAGCGTCTGCGCCGTGGACGACGGCTCGGGCGAGGCGCGCACGATCGTCTGCGGGGCCCCGAACGTGGCCACCGGACAGACGGTGGCGGTCGCCCGGCCGGGAGCCGTCATGCCCGACGGCAGCGAGCTCGGCGAGGCCAAGCTCCGCGGCGTGACCTCGAGCGGGATGATCCTGGCCGAGGACGAGCTCGGCATCGGCGA
>JBHELQ010000196.1:0-9760 GCA_046262995.1 Thermoleophilaceae bacterium | reverse complement strand
TCGACGCCGCCTGCGCGCGCGCCGGCCGCACTTACGCATCGCTCCAGATCCGCGGCCAGCGCACGCGCTGGGCCAGCTGCTCCTCGTCCGGCGCGATGAGCTTCAACTGGCGGCTGCTCCTGGCGCCCGCCGAGATCGTCGCCTACGTGGTCGAGCACGAGGTGGCCCACCTGGAGGTCCAGGACCACTCGCGCCACTTCTGGGACCTGCTGGCGGCGCGCTGCCCGGGGTCCCACGAGCACGAGCGCTGGCTGCGCCGCCACGGTCACGCTCTCCGGCTGCCGTAGGCTCTACTCCCAGCGAAAGAAGCGCAGCGCCAGGAAGGCCGCCACGACGCCCCAGCCCGCGATCACCGCGGCTGCCGCCAGCGTGTCCACGGAGCTCCCGACGATCGCAGCGGAGAAGCCGTCGATCAGGTGCTTGAGCGGCAGTGCCCGCGCGAGGGCCTTCAGCACGGAGGGCAGGTCGTCGCTCGAGTAGAACACGCCGGAGACGAAGATCACGGGGAGGAAGACCGCGTTCACGTAGGCGGGAGCGGAGTCGAAGTTCGGCGTCGCGTGCGAGAGGGCGATGCCCAGCGCGCCGAAGCAGGTCACCCCGAGCGCGGTGAAGCCGGCCAGCAGGGGCACGTCGCTCGGCCAGTCGACCCCGTAGGCCAGGTGGCCGATCACGACCACCAGCGCGACCTGGACGAAGGCGTTTGCGACCGCCGACCCGAGCAGCCCCGCGAAGTAGGACGCCACGGGGGTGGGGGTGCCCAGCACGCGCTTCAGGATCCCCTGCTCGCGCAGGAAGGTGAGGTTGAAGGCGAGGGCGTTGAAGGTCGTGGCCATCACGCTCATGCCCGCGATCCCCGGGATCAGCACGTCGAGCTCGTGCTCGTCGCTCGCGAACACCGACGCGACCAGCACCAGCAGCAGCAGCGGCAGGATGAAGTTGAAGAAGGCCGCGCTGGGGTTGCGCCAAAACAGCCTGCGCTCCAGGCGGAACTGCTCCCAGGCCAGCGCCGCGGCGCTCACGATCCCTCCTCCGCGGTCAGCTCGAGGTAGACGTCCTCGAGGGTCGGCCTGCTGACCTCGAGGCCCTCGAGACGCTCGTCGCGGCCGAGGGCGTCGCGCGTCAGGCGGTGGAGCAGGTCGGTCGGGTCGTCGGTGTGGTGCTCGACGCGCCGGCCGCCCGAGACGTAGGAGACTCGGTAGCTCGAGCGGCCCGGGCCGAGCTCGCCCGGGGGCCCCTCCGCCACGATCTGGCCGGCCTTTACGATCGCCACGCGGTCGGCCAGCGACTGCGCCTCCTCCAGGTAGTGGGTCGTCAGGAGCACCGTCTTGCCGAGCTCCTTCAGGCGCCGAACGGTGTTCCAGGCGGTGCGGCGGGCGGCCGGGTCGAAGCCGGTGGTGGGCTCGTCGAGGAAGACGAGCTCCGGGTCGCCGACCAGCGCCAGCGCCAGGTCCAGGCGGCGGCGCTGGCCGCCCGAGAGCTCGTTGGCGCGCGTGTCGGCCTTCGCGTCCAGCCCCACCAGCGCAATCGTCTCCTCCGTCTGCCGCGGGTGGGGGTAGGCCTTCGCGAAGTGCTCCAGCGCCTCCCGGACGGTCAGGCGCGGGTAGAAGCCGCAGCTCTGGAGCACGATGCCGACCCGCTCCCGGATTCGGCGATCGCGCTCGGCCGGGTCGTGGCCAAGGACGCGGACCTCCCCGCCCGAGCGGTCGCGGTACCCCTCCAGGATCTCGACGGTGGTGGTCTTGCCCGCTCCGTTCGGGCCCAGCAGCCCGAAGACCTCGCCGGGCTCGACCGCGAACGACAGGCCGCGCACGGCCTCGACGCCGTCGTAGCTCTTGTGAAGCTCGCTGACCTCGATCGCAGCGCTCGCCACGCGGCTGACTATGCCAATTCCGCGATCAGCCCTTTTACTCGCCGGGCGATGTCGTCCCTGATCTCACGCACCTCCGCGAGCGCGCGGCCCCTGGGGTCCGGCAGGTCCCAGTCGATGTAGCGCTTGCCCGGGATGTAGGGGCACTCATCGCCGCAGCCCATCGTGACGACGACGTCCGCGCTCTCGGCGTGCTCCCGGGTGAGCTGCTTCGGCCGCGCCTGGGAGAGGTCGATCCCGAGCTCGTCCATGGCCTTCAGCACCTCGGGGTGGATGCGCTCCGCCGGGGCCGTGCCCGCCGACTCCGCGTGGTGCCGTCCCGCGGCCGCGCGCTCGAACAGCGCCCTGCTCATCTGTGAGCGCCCCGCGTTGTGCAGGCAGACGAACAGCACGTGGGCCATCTCCTTCGAGCTTACGCACCGGCGCCGGCCGCCCCGCGACCCTCGCCAGCCGCGAAGCGCGCCGCCCCGCGGGCGGCCGTCTCGGCGGTCGCGGGGCCGCTCCGAGCCTCTAGCTCCAGGCCCTCCTCGAGGGTCATGCCGGAGCCCTCGATGGCAGCCCTGCGATCGGCCAGCATCGTCTGCTGCGGAAAGCCGGCCAGCCCCTCCGCCAGCTCCAGGGCGCGCTCGAGCTGGCGGCCGGCCGGGACCACTTCGGTCGCCAGGCCCATCCCCAGGGCCTCGTCGGCGCCCACCACACGGCCGGTGAGGATCAGGTCCAGGGCGCGACCCAGCCCGACGATCCGCGGCAGGCGCTGGGTCCCGCCGTCGATCAGCGGCACGCCGAAGCGCCGTTCGGTGAAGCCGAAGGCCGCGGTCTCGCTCGCGATCCGCAGGTCGCACCACAGCGCGAGCTCGAAGCCGCCCGCCAGGCACCAGCCGGACACGGCCGCGATCGTGGGCTTCGAGGGGGTGCGCCGGGTGAAGCCGAGCGGGCCGCCCGGGTCGTCGAGGCGCGTGCCCAGGCTGTCCAGGGCCTTCAGGTCGGCCCCGGCGCAGAACGCCACGTCGCCCGCTCCGGTGAGCACCATCACCCGGGCGTCCTCGTCCGACTCGAAGCGCTCGTAGGAGTCGGCCAGCAGGCCCGCCGTCGCGCCGTCGACCGCGTTGCGCCGCTCCGGACGGTCGATCGTCACCAGAGCGGCCTCGCCGCGACGCTCGTAGTGGACGGGCATGGGGCTCTACCAGCCGACCCGGCGGCGCAGCTCCAGCGCTTCTCGCTCGTGCTTGCGCTTCTCGAGCCGGCCCTGGATCAGCGACCCGAGGATCACGACGAGCGTGAAGAAGACGACCAGCCCAAGCGAGAAGAAGGTGACGATCTTGTCGTCGGTCTCGCCGTACAGGCCCTCGCCGTTGTCCCCGGCGAGCGCCGGCGCGACCAGCGCCAGCCAGAGCGCGAGGGTGGCGAAGGGCAGGCGGAGCATGCCGGCCGAACTCTACTGCGCCGGGTATCTTGCTGGCCGTGGGCGGCGACACGTTCTCCTGCATCATCGAGATCCCCAAGGGGAGCCGCAACAAGTACGAGTGGGACCACGAGCGCGACCGCCTCGTGCTCGACCGCTTCCTCTTCTCGTCGGTCGTCTACCCGACCGACTACGGCTTCATCCCGGAGACGCTGGGCCGCGACGGCGACCCGCTGGACGTGATGGTCTGCGTCTCGGAGCCCACGTTCCCGGGCTGCATGATCGACGTCAAGCCGATCGCGCTCTTCCGCATGGAGGACGACAAGGGGGTGGACGACAAGGTCCTGTGCGTGCCGCTCCACGACCCGGGCTGGAACACGATCGACCAGCTCGAGGACCTCTCCGACCAGCTGCGCGACGAGATCGCGCACTTCTTCTCGATCTACAAGGACCTGGAGCAGAAGGCCGTCAAGGTCGACGGCTGGTACTCGCGGGAGGAGGCGATCAAGGAGATCGAGGCCTCGCGCGAGCGGCATCGCTAGTCGAACGACGGCTGAACGGCGGGCGCCGGCACTAGGGTTCCCCGGCCGTGTCCGTCTTCGAGGCCATCGTGCTCGGCCTCGCGCAGGGCCTGACAGAGTTCCTGCCGGTCTCGAGCACGGCGCACCTGCGGATCGTGCCGGCCTTCGCCGGCTGGGAGGACCCGGGGGCCGCCTTCACGGCCGTGGTCCAGCTCGGGACGATGCTGGCCGTGCTGCTCTACTTCCGCGACGACCTGTGGCGGATCGGGCGTGCCTGGCTCGCGAGCCTGCGGCGGCCTGAGCTCCGCTCCCAGCGCGAGGCGCGGATCGGGTGGTACATCGTGATCGGGACGATCCCGATCAGCGTCTTCGGCGTCGCCTTCAAGGACCAGATCGAGAGCGGAGCCCGCGACCTCTACCTGATCGGCTCGGCGCTGATCGTGTTCGGGTTCGTGCTGTTGGCGGGGGACCGGCTCGGCGCCCACCGCCGGCGGATCGAGGAGGTGGAGACGCGCGACGGCCTGATCGTCGGCCTCGCCCAGGCGCTCGCCCTGATCCCGGGCGTCTCCCGCTCCGGCGCCACGATCAGCGCCGGCCTGTTCCTGGGCTTCGACCGGGAGGCGGCCGCGCGCTTCTCGTTCCTCCTCTCGGTGCCGGCGGTCGTCCTGAGCGGGCTGTTCGAGCTCCGGGACCTGGGCGACGGCGACACCGGAGGCCCGGCCGCTCTGCTGCTCGCGACCCTGATCGCTTTCGTGACGGGCTACGCCTCGATCGCCTTCCTGCTGCGCTTCCTCGTCAGGCACACGACGGCCGTGTTCGTCGTCTACCGGGTGGCGCTCGGCGCACTGGTGCTCGCGCTCGTCGGCGCAGGGGCGATCGGGTAGCGCCCTGGGGTCGCCTAGCCTTCGGCGCATGAGGACGGCCGCCAAGTTCGGCATCGTTGCGCTGCTCGCGCTGGCCCTGTTCGCGTTGCCGGGTGGCGGCGGGGCCCTGAACATCGCCCTGACGGCGCTCACGATCGCGTTCTTCGTGGCGATCGCGCTACTCGGCTACCGGCTCTACCGCGAGCACCGCTTCGACCTCGAGTCCCTCGGAGCGCCGGAGCGCCTCGTCCTCTACGGGTCCGTCGGCGTCGCCTTCCTGACCTTCACCGCCACCAACCGCCTGTTCGACGAGGGCGGCATCGGGGTGCTCGCCTGGCTTGCGCTGCTCGGGCTCTGCTCGTACGGCGTCTTCTGGGTCTGGACGCGCTACCGCAGCTACGGGTAACCGCCTTTTGACGCTCTCGTAACGCGGCCGCGGGCCGGTCGCGTTGTCGCGTGACGCGCTGCGCGGGAGCGTGAGGCCATGGCCCGCTTCACCCGCCCGGGATCCCAGAGCGGACAGGCCTCGGTCGAGCTGCTCGGCGCGATGCCCTTCCTGCTGCTCGCCGGTCTGTTCGCCTGGCAGCTCGCGCTGATCGGCCAGACGGCGTGGCTGTGCTCCAACGCCGCACGCGTGGCCGCCAGGGCGGACCTGGTCGAGCGCAGCCCGCTGCGCGCCGCGCGCAGTGCGCTGCCGCACCCCCTCGAGCGCGGGCTGCAGGTGCGTCGAGGGGAACGCGGCGTGAAGGTCACCGTGCGCCTGCCTCTCCTCATGCGCCGCTGGCAGGCGCCGGTCCCGATCTCCGCGCGCGCCTCCCTCGGGAGGCGGCCGTGAGCCGCCGCCCGGAAGCCGGCCAGGCCTCGGTCGAGCTGCTGGGCGCGGTGCCGGTGGTCGTGCTGGCCGGGCTCGTGGTGCTGCAACTGCTCGCCGTCGGCTATGCCGGGGTTCTCGCCGGCAGCGCCGCGGAGGCGGGGGCGCTGGCCCTCGCCGCGGGCCGCGACGGGCCGGGTGCCGTGCGCCGGGCCCTGCCGGGCTGGTCGCGGGCCCGGGCGCGGGTGTCCGTGCGAGGCGGGCGGGTCCGGGTGCGGCTGCAGCCGCCGTCGCCGCTCCGGTTCGTCAGCCGCAGGCTCGCCGTCATGGGACGGGCGGACGTCGAGCTCCGGTGACGCAGGCCGCGGCACAGGGCCGAGGCCTGCTCGCGGCCGCCCTCGCCCGGGCCGGGACCTGGCTGCTCGAGCCTGCATCGCCGGCCGAGCTCCCCGGGGAGCCCTCGCAGGCCGACTCCGCCCTGCGACCCGTGGTCTGCGTGTTCGGCCTCGCCCGCGGCTGTGGCGCGACTGTCGTGGCGCGCGCGCTCGCCTCCGAGCTCGCCGTCAGGGACCCGGCTGGTGCGGCAGCGGTGGCGTCGGCCGGTTCCGGCGGGGGCATCCCGCTCGCTTTGCCGTCGGCCGCCCGCCTGGCTCGCGTTCTGGCGGACGTCCCCGGCACGAAGACACGCGCGGTCGGACGCCTCTGCCTGGTGGAGGGCGCCGAGCCGCTCACCCTCGCCGACACCGCCCGCTACCACGCACCGCTCGTGATCGACGCGGGAAGCACGGAGGTCGGGGGAGTCCCGCTCGCGGTCGCGGACCACCTCCTGCTCGTCGCCGGACCCCGGCTGGAGCCGGCGCTCGCGGCGGTGACCGCGACATGCCTGGCGCGCGCCGGGCCGGAGCCGCTCGTGGTCTTGAACCGGGCACCCGAGGAGGAGCCCTGGTCCGGCCGCGCGCAGCTCCGGCTTCCCGACTCGCGCATGGGCGCGCAGCTCGCGCTGGCGGGCCGGGCGCCTCGCGGGGCGCTCGGATACGCCGTCGCCGAGCTCGCAGACCGCTGCAGGCCACCGCGGTGAGGCGTCCAGGCGGCCCGGAGCGGGGCCAGGCCAGCCTGCTGCTGCTCGGCGTGGTCGCGACCCTGGTCGCCGGCTTCTTCGTGCTCGCCGCCTTCGGCCAGGCGGTCGGAGCCAAGGGCAGGCGCCAGCGCGCGGCCGACCTGGCGGCGGTCTCGGCGGCGGCGGCGATGCGCGCTGCCTACCCGCGCCTATTCGAGCCGCCTGAGCTGCCGGGTGGCACCCCGAACCCGCGCCACCTGTCTCGCGCGGCCTACCTCGAGCTGGCCCGGCGGGTAGCCGCGCGGGCGGCGGCCCGCAACGACGTGCGCCTCGACCCGGCACGGGTCCGCTTCCCCGACGGCTCGTTCGCTCCCACGCGCGTCAGCGTCGCGGTCGTCGACCGCCAGCGGGTCCGCATTCACGCCGGCAAGGGCGGCACGCGAGCACTGACGATCAGGGCACGGGCCACGGCAGAGCTGGCGCCTGATACGAGCTCCTTGCTGTCCGACCCCGGCAGCGGCTACCACGGCCGGCTCGCCTACCGCCAGGGGAAGCCCATGCGACCCGACGTCGCGCGTGCGTTCGACCGGATGGCAGCCGCAGCTTGGCGCGGGGCCCGCCTGCGGCTGATCGTCATCAGCGGCTACCGCTCCGACGCCGAGCAGGCGCGCCTGTTTGCGGCGCATCCGGACCCCAAGTGGGTCGCCCCGCCCGGTCACAGCCTGCACCGCAACGGCACGGAGCTCGACCTGGGTCCGGAAGTCGCCTACGGCTGGCTCGCGGCGAACTCCGGGCGCTTCGGCTTCATCAAGCGCTACGCCTGGGAGGCCTGGCACTTCGGCTATATCCACAACGCGGGGTCCGCATCGCTCGGCTATGGCGGCGACGGCCGCAGTGCCATCCCGTCGTTCGTGCCGACGCGCTTTCAGACTCAGATCGGCCGGGCGGCGCAGCGCTGGAACGTGGGCGCCGCGCTGCTCTCGGCCCAGCTCTACGCCGAGTCGGGCTTCAATCCGTTCGCCCGCAGCCCGGCCGGCGCGCTCGGCATCGCCCAGTTCATGCCCGGGACCGCGCGCGGGTACGGGCTGGCGGATCCGTACGACCCCGCGGCGGCGATCGACGCGCAGGCCCACCTCATGCATGACCTCCTGCGCCGCTTCGGCTCGGTGCCGCTCGCGCTCGCCGCCTACAACGCCGGCGCCGGGGCGATCGCCGGATGCATGTGCGTTCCCCCGTTCGCCGAGACCCGCGCCTACGTGGCCCGCATCCTCGGCCTCCTCGGCGGCGCCGGCGAGATGGGGCCCGCCGAGCTCGAGGTGAGGCTCGTGGAGTAGTGAGGGTCCTTTCATCGGGGTGGGCTGGGCCGTTACGCTCGTGCCGACAGCCGTCGGGATGCCGCGAAGGCGGCGAGGAGAGGAGTGGGACGGATGAGCCCTGCGAAGACACCCAGGCGCCGTACGTGCGCGCACATGATCGTCCACGAGTTGCTCGTGGAGACGCAGCCGGGCTACAGGGCCCGCCGGCTCGAGGTGGAGGACGAGACACGGCGACTGATGGCGGGCGGCCAGGCGATGCGGACCGCGGAGCGGCTCATCACGATCCCGGTTGTCGTCCACGTCGTCCACCGGACCGACGAGGAGAACATCTCGGACACGCAGGTTAAGAGCCAGATAGAGGCCCTGAATCGAGACTTCCGGGCCAAGAACACGGACAAGCGCAAGCTTCCAGGGGCGTGGAAGTCACTCGCCACGGACACCAAGATCCAGTTCGCGCTCGCCACGAAGGACCCGACCGGCAAGCGGACCTCGGGAATCACCCGCACGGCCACCACGGCGGCATCGTTCCGGCCCGACAACGGCGTCAAGTCGAAGCGGAGGGGCGGTGTCAACCCGTGGCCGACCGACCGCTACCTGAACTTCTGGGTCTGCAACCTGGGCGACGGCCTGCTCGGCTACGCCCAGTTCCCGGGTGGACCGGCGGCCACCGACGGGGTGGTGATCCTGTACACGGCCTTCGGCACCCAGGGCACCGCCAAGGCGCCCTACAACAAGGGCCGCACCGCGACACACGAGGTCGGGCACTTCCTCAACCTGCGCCATATCTGGGGCGACCGCAACGACTGCAGCGGCAACGACTTCGTGGCCGACACGCCGGCGGCGCAGCAGGCGAACTTCGGAAAGCCGAGGTTCCCGCACATCACCTGCCACAACGGTCCGGACGGCGACATGTTCATGAACTACATGGACTACGTCGACGACGCCGCGATGGTCATGTTCACCACGGGTCAGTCCGCGCGCATGAACGCGGCGCTCGCCGGCCCGCGCAAGAAGCTCGCCCGCGCCTGAGATCCTGCGGGAGTGGCCGGATACCGCCGGGAGCTGCTCCACGGGCGCTGGGTCCACTCGCACGAGGAGGACACGGAGACGGAGATGGTGTTCCGCCCGCCGACGCACGATTTCCCGCCCTCGCGCGGCCGCACGTCCTTCGAGCTCCGGCCCGACGGGAGCTACTCGGAGCGCTCGCCCGGCCCCGTGGACGTCCCGGAGGAGTCGACCGGCTCATGGTCGCTGGAGGGTGACCGGCTGATCCTCGGAGCCGAGGGCGACCGGCCCGGCCACGCCTGGGAGGTCACCGCCGCCGACGGGGACCGGCTTGCGGTCAGGAGGTAGGCTGCCGCCATGGCAACCGTGAGCGTCGAAGGCATCGAGGAGTTCAAGCAGCTGGTCGGCAAGACGATCGGCCCGGGCGAGTGGCGCGAGGTGACCCAGGAGCTGATCAACGACTACGCCGAGGTCTCGGGCGACCACCAGTGGATCCACGTGGACGTCGAGCGCGCCGAGCAGGAGAGTCCCTTCGGCCAGACGATCGCTCACGGCGATCTGACGCTGTGCCTGATCAACGGCCACTTCCGGCACGAGCTGCTCCAGTCATCCGGCTTCAAGCTGGGCGTGAACTACGGCTGGAACAAGATCCGCCTCCCGGCGCCGGTGCCCAGCGGCTCGCGAGTGCGCGCGAGCACCGAGGTCGTCTCAGTGGATGAGGTCGGCGAGGGCTGGTGGCAGGTCGTGCAGCGCTTCACGGTCGAGGTCGAGGGCTCGGAGAAGCCGGCCTGCGTCGCCGAGCACGTCTCGCGCGTCCTGGCCTGAGACCCGCCCCTGCCGGGGCCTATCCTCGGTCGGGATGCCGAAGGAGGCCGTAGCCGACCAGCGCAAGACCCTGCCCGACGCGCCCGGCGTCTA
>JBHELQ010000195.1:0-15440 GCA_046262995.1 Thermoleophilaceae bacterium | reverse complement strand
ACACGCTTGCGGATCAGGAAGTTCTGCTCCTCGACCTTCTTCTGGGCGTTCTCGATCTGCTTCGAGAGCATCTTGGCCTCGATCGGCTCCTCCTCGCCCTCCTTCGAGATCGGGCCCAGGCGATCGAGGATGCGGTAGATGCGGTCGCCGGCGAACAGCCGGACCAGGTCGTCCTCCGCCGAGAGGTAGAAGCGCGACTCGCCGGGATCGCCCTGGCGGCCGGAGCGGCCGCGAAGCTGATTGTCGATCCGGCGGGACTCGTGACGCTCGGTGCCGAGGATGAACAGCCCGCCGGCGTCCTTGACGTGCTGGCGCGACTCCAGCACCTCCGCCTCGATCTGCTTCAACGTCTCGTCCCAGGCGCTGTCCCATTCCGGTGTGCCGAGCTTCAGGCCCTTCTTCAGAAGCCCCTGCTGGGTCAGGTGCTCCTCGTTGCCGCCGAGCTTGATGTCGACGCCGCGTCCGGCCATGTTGGTGGCAATCGTGACCGCGCCCGGGCGCCCTGCCTCGGCGATGATCTGGCCCTCGTGCTCGGCGTGCTCGGGCTTCGCGTTCAGCACCGTGTGCGGGATCCCGCGCTTGGTCAGGCGCTCCGAGACGAGCTCCGAGACCTCCACCGAGATCGTGCCTACGAGGACCGGCTGGCCCTTCGTATGACGCCACTCGATCTCGTTGATCACAGCGCGCCACTTGCCGTCCTTGGTCTTGTAGATCTGGTCGTTCTTGTCGGCCCGGACCATCTCCTCGTTGGTGGGGATCTCCACCACCTGGAGCTCGTAGATCTTCATGAACTCCGTGGCCTCGGTGATCGCCGTGCCGGTCATGCCGGCGAGCTTGTCGTACTTGCGGAAGTAGTTCTGGTAGGTGATCGTGGCGACCGTCTGGTTCTCCTCCTGGATCGCCACGCCCTCCTTGGCCTCGACGGCCTGGTGCAGACCCTCGGACCAGCGGCGGCCCTCGAGGATGCGACCGGTGAACTCGTCGATGATCTTGGCCTCGCCGTCGATCACGGCGTAGTCGACGTCGCGCTTGTAGAGCGCCTCGGCCTTCAGCGCCTGCTGCAGGTGGTTCACGAGGTTGCCGTACTCGGCCTTGTACATGTTGTCGATGCCGAGGAACTTCTCGGCCTTCTCCACGCCCCGCTCGGTGACGGCGACCGTCTTGTGCTTCTCGTCCGGCTCGAAGTCGAAGTCGGCGACGTACTCCTTCGACTTGGCCTCCAGGCCGTCGGGCTTCTTGCCCGGCTCCATGATCTTCGCCAGGTCGGCGAACTTGTAATAGAGGTCCGCGGCCTGCTCCGGCTGGCCGGAGATGATCAGCGGCGTCCTTGCCTCGTCGATCAGGATGTTGTCGACCTCGTCCACGATCGCGTATCCGTGCCCGCGCTGTGACTTCTGCTCGATCTCGACGGCCAAGTTGTCGCGCAGGTAGTCGAAGCCGAACTCCGAGTTGGTGCCGTAGACGACGTCGCGGGAGTAGGCCTCCTGCTTGTCGATGTCGTTCTGCTCGGACTGGATGATCCCGACCGTCACGCCGAGCAGGTCGTAGATCGGCTTCATCCAGTAGGCGTCGCGGCGGGCGAGGTAGTCGTTCACCGTGACCAGGTGGATGCCCTTGCCCTGAGTGGGCCGGCCGTTCTCGTCGCGGGAGGCGAGCGCGTTCAGGACGATGGGCAGGGTCGCCGTGAGCGTCTTGCCCTCGCCGGTCCTCATCTCGGCGATGTCGCCCTCGTGGAGGACCATGCCGCCGATCAGCTGCACGTCGAAGTGGCGCTGGCCGAGGGTTCGCTTGGCGGCCTCACGGGTGACCGCGAAGGACTCGAACAGGAGCTCCTCGAGCGGCTCGCCGCTCAGGTGGCGCCGGCGCAGGCCCTCGTAGCGCTCGCGCAGCTCGGAGTCGGACTCGAGCTCAAGCTCGGGCTCGAAATCGTTGATCCTGGCGACGCTGCGCTCGAACTGCTTGTACTTCTTGCCCTCGCCAACGCGCAGGGCGCGCTCAAGTATGGACATCCCGGCGAGAGTAGCAACGGCCGGGGAGACCCTCGCTACGCCATGCGGGGTTGCGCAGCCTTGGCCTCGCGCCGCCGCCGGCGCTTGTCCCGATGGCGCTTGACCTGCCGCGACAGGTCCTCCGCCACGAGGTTGATCGAATGCGACATGTCCGTGGAGCGCTCGCGCGCGCGCAAGGTAACCCCCTTGAGGTGCAGCGTCGCCTCGGCCACCTGCCCCTCGCGGATGGCCGGGTTGCGCTCCTCCATGAGCTCGACCTCCATCTCGGCCAGTTCGGACACCTGCCTCGCGACCTTGCCGAACTTCTTCTCGACTCGCTTCCTGAGCTCGTCCCCGACCGGCACGTTGCGCCCCTTGATCTCGATGCGCATGCGGTCCTCCCGAATCGCTGTGGCAGTGCTCTCGGATGGTAGAGCGGCGGCCTACGGAACGCCAGGGCTTTGGCCGGCTGTTCGAGCACCGTTCTCACCTGCCCGGAGTGCGCGCGAAAGCGACGGCTCGCACGTCGCTCGCACCCGCTTCGCGAAGCGCCCGCTGGCAGGCGAGCAGGGTCGCGCCGGTCGTGACGACGTCGTCGACGAGCACCGCCTGTCCGGGCGGAGCTCGCCCCGGCCGGACCCGGATGCGGCCCGCCGGACCCGTCATTCGCTCCTTGCGCCCGCGACCCACCTGCGCGACGCCCGGGCCCCCGCTTCGCTCCAGGCAGTCCACCACGACCAGCCCGCTGCGTCCCGACAGCGCGGACGCCAGCCACGCCGCCTGGTTGTAGCCCCTGCGACGCAGGGCGGCCGGCCGCAGTGGGACCGGGACGAGCCGGGCCGCGGCGGGCAGGTCGGCCCGGGCGGCGATGCGGGCAGCCATCGCCTCGGCGACGGCGGCGGCGGCGCGGTACTTGAGCGCCGCCACCAACGCGCGCGCCGGGCCCTCGTAGAGGCTCGCGCTCAGCACCGGGAGGCCGCCGAGCTCGATCCACCCGGGCGGGGCCGGGCGGACCGCGGCACGGCAGCGGCGGCAGAGCGGCTCGTCCGTGCGGGCCGGGGAGCCGCAGGCCCAGCAGAGCGGCGGAGCGAGCAGGGAGATCAGGCTGGCGGCACGCACGGCCCAAGCCTGCCTTCCCCGCTGTGACCGGGGACGCACCGCTGACACAATCCCGCGCGTGCCCGGTTACGAAGCCGTGAGCGGCTGAACGTGCTGCGGGCGGCGGTCTCACCGCGCATCGACTGGCTTGCCGATCCCGCCGTCCTGGCGCCGATCGCTCTACTGGCGTTCCTGTACGTCTGGCGCTTCCGGATCGCGCGCCGTGAGGAAGCGGAGAAGGGGCGCTCGGGCGCGGGCGGCGGCGGGGCCGCCGGCGAGCCCTGGTCGGGCGCGACGGAGCTTGGGGGGCGCGGGGCGGGACCGCTCCAGGCGCTCGCCTTCGCCGGTGCCGTTACGGCGCTCCTGGCCGCCCTCGCCTCCCCGATCGACGGGCTCGGGGAGGACTACCTGTTCTCCGCCCACATGCTCCAGCACGTCCTGCTCGGCGACGTCGCTCCGCTGCTGCTCCTGCTGAGCCTCTCGCGGGTCATCCTGCGACCGCTCACGAGACGCCTGCGGGGGGTCGAGCTGGCGCTCGGCCCCTTCGCCCACCCGCTCACCGGCCTCGGGATCTGGCTCGTCGTCATGTACGCGTGGCACGTGCCGGCGCTCTACGACGCCGCGCTCGAGAACCCGGGGGTGCACCTGCTGGAGCACGCGCTGTTCTTCGTGGCGGGGGTGGCGGTCTGGTGGCCGCTAATCCAGCCGGTGCCGATGCGCCGCCGCCTGACCGGCCTCTGGCCGCTGGCCTACATCGGCGCCGCGAAGTTCGGCCTTGCGGCGCTCGGGCTCTACCTGACGTGGTCGTCCTCCGCGATCTACGGCTACTACGAGCACGTGCCGCGCATCTGGGGGCTCTCGGCCGTGACGGACCAGAACGTGGGCGGCGCGATCATGATGGTGGAGCAGTCGTTGACGTTCGTCCTGGTGCTGGCGGCCACCTTCGTGCGCATGCTGTCGCGCTCGGAGGCCGAGGAACGCCGGCGCGAGCGCCTGGAGGAGGCGAGCTCGGGGGTGCGGCCCTGAGCCCGCCGGGCGGCTAGCCCTCGAGCACCGCTCCGTCGTCGATCCGCAGCTGCCCCTCCCCCGCGTGCTCGACACTGACCGAGCCGCGGACCAGCACCCCGGCGCCGAAGGCGACGTCGCCGGCGACCGTCAGCCGCTCGCACGCCGCCAGTGAGGGCGGGCCGGACGGGAAGCGGGCCTCGAAGCCGCCCAGCAGCTTGAAGTGGTCGGGGTCGAGGTCGACGAAGGGAGGGCGACCGCCCCGCTCGGCTGCGAGCTCCACGCAGGCCTCGGCCGTCAGCCGGTACGCGTCGGAGCGGAGTACGAGCAGGTCGTTGGTCGTCTTCACCGGCGCGAAGCGGGTGCGCGGCACCCGCAGCGCGGCCGCGCCGTCGAAGACGCCGATCGCCGCCCCCATCGCGCTCTCGAGCTGGAGCACCTCCGGAGAGGACGCGTCAGAGGGGTCGACGTGCTTGCGGTTCACGATCAGCGGCAGGCCCAGCAGGCCACCCTGCCGCTCGAGGGCCTGTCCGAGCTGTCGCAGGTCGATCCAGAGGGTGTTCGTGTTGAAGAAGCGGTGACGGGCCACGTCCTGAAAGGCGTCCCGGTCCTCCTCGGGCGTCTGCGCGATCTCCCGCAGCACGAGCCCGCCGCCCTCCCCTCGCCTGGCCAGGTGTCCGCCCTTGCGATCCGCGTCCGTTCGGGCTGTGACCTCCATCAGGAAGGGGACGCCCTTGCGCGCGAACCAGGCGAGTATGCGCGGCTCGAGCACCGACCCGACGTTGTCGATGTTCGACACGAGGGCGTGCTGATAGCCGCGCTCGAGCAGCGCCTCCAGCATGCCCGAGGCGACGAGCGAGGTGTACACGTCGCCGTGGCCCGGCGGCGCCCATTCGAGCTCGGGGTCGGCGTCCCAGCTCACGGGCTGCAGGTCGTCGGCCCGGACCTTTGGGACCTTTCCCTGAAGGAAGTCGAGCGGGACGTCCACCGGCAGCTCGGGATAGCGCTCGAGCGCGGCCAGCGTGTCGCCCCGGGTGCGGAAGCTGTTCATCAGCACGAGCGGGAGACGGGCCCCGTGGCGCTCGCGCAGCCCAAGCACCTGCCGGGCGGCGATGTCGAGGAAGGTCAGGCCGTCCTTCGCCTCGACCAGCGATTTGGGCCCGGTCATGCCCATGCTCGTCCCGAGCCCGCCGTTCAGCCTGATCACTACCGCGCGGTCGAGGGCCTGGGCAGCGTCCGCGTCCTCCTCGGGCAGGTCCTCCATCCCCGGCAGCTCGTCCACCGGCACGAGCTCGGACTCGGGGAGCATGCCGCGCTCACCCTCGGTGAGCCGCCGGTAGTGCTCCGCGAAGGTCTGCATGGCGACCTGCGGGAGCTCCTCCCGCCGCATCTTCTCGAGGCTGGCGGTCAGGCCGTCCGTCGCCGTGGACACGGGCCGATCCTAGCCCTCGGAGCGATCAGCCGAAGGAGGCCTTGAAGCGCTCGATCGCGCGCACCGGCGTCGGGTCGACTCCGTCGAGCACGGCCATGTACACGCTGACCAGATCGCCGAGGAGGACGAGCGAGAGCACGCGCTCGACGAGCGTCTCCCCGCGACCGGCCACGCGAGCCACCTCGGCGCCGCTCGCCGCGGCTTCCTCCGCCGTCAATTCGACGCCTCGCCGAATGCGGGGGTGATGGTCCGGGTCGTCGAGGAAGACTGCGGAGAGCGGAGCGAGCGCCCGGCCCCGCTCCCACGCGCAGATCTCGTTGTGGTCGGCCTCGGGCAGCGCGGCGAAGAAGGCGGGCAGCTTCGCGTTCTCGTTCAGCTGCGTCTTCCAGCGCCGGGCGGGCGCCGTGGTGGGACCCGCGCCGTAGACGACCGGAACGCTGCCCCGGAGGGAGAGGGCCAGCCGCTTGGCCTCCGACTCCGGCGGCGAGTCCGGGCCCCATTCCGCCGCGAGCTCGGTGAGTTGCGGCCCCGCGGCGTCGATCTCCGTGTGCAGGGCGGGCGCGGCCCCGCACGTGGCGGCGCACTCGAGCGCCGCGAGCGTCATGTAGAGGACGGCAGCCCGCGGCTGCATGCCAGAGGGGACCCCGATGACGGGCACGTCCTCGGCCCGCGCCGCCTCGGCCAGTCGCCCGCCGGTTGTGAGCGCGACCCGCGGAGCGCCCGCCGCCCCGGCGGCCTCGAAGCACGCGAGCGTCTCCTCCGTTTCGCCCGAGTAGCTGGCGCACAGCACGAGGGCGTCTCCCGTCGCCCAGGACTCGAGGGCATAGCCGCGCACCGTCCGCAGCGGGCGAGTGGCGCGGTCGCCGATGGCCGCGGCCGCCAGGTCGCCGCCGATCGCCGAGCCGCCCATGCCGCAGACCACGAGCCCTCCCGGCAGGTCGATGCGCGGGATCGCCGCAGACTCGACGCGCCACAGCGCATCGCCGAGCTGAAGCGGCTGGGCGAGGACGTCCCCGAGCATGCCCCCCGGATCGGCGGCCTCGATCGCGGCGCGCGAGAGGACGTCGCTCATGCCTCGACGCGCGTGCCCGCGGGCACGCGGGCGCCGTCCCCGATGCTGGCCCCGGGATCGACGCGGGCGTCCTCGCCGAGCACAGCCCCGCTCCCGACCACGGCGCGGCTGCCGACGACCGCTCGCGGCCCGAGCTCGGCCCGCTCTCCCACGCGGGCGCCCTCCGCAAGCACGCTCTCCCGGATCGTGGAGTCGGCGCCCACCATCACGCGGTCGTGCAGCACCGAGCGCTCCACCGTGGCGTCCGTCCCCACCGAGCAGTGCCTGCCCAGTACCGCCTGCGGCCCGATGCGGGCCCCGCTCACGAGGGACCCCTCGTACACGAGGGAGCCGGTCTCGTCCCGTGGTGGGAGGCCGCTCTCGACGCGCCCTCCGAGAAGGTCGTAGGTCGCCTCGAGATAGCGCTCGGGGGTCCCGATGTCGATCCAGTAACCGTCGGCGTTCCAGCCGTAGAGACCGTCCCCGACGAGGGTCGGGAAGATCTCGCGCTCGAAGGAGACGGCGCGGCCCTGGGGAATCCGCTCGATCACCTCGGGCTCGAGGACATAGGCCCCCGCGTTGACGCGGTTGGTGGGCGCCGGGGCGTCGGTCTTCTCGAGGAAGGCCTCGACCTGGCCGTCCTCGGCGGTGGGCACGACTCCGTAGCTCGAGATGTCCTCGACGGCCACGAGGGCGAGCGTTGCACGCGCGTTCGTGCGCTCGTGCTGCGCCAGCTCGTCCGTCAGGTCCATGTCCGTCAGCACGTCCCCGTTCAGCACCAGCAGGCGCTCTGCCCCGAGGCCCTCGTCGTGCGCCAGCCGCACCGGGCCGGCCGTGCCCAGGGGCTCCGGCTCGACCACGTAGCGGAGGCGCATGCCCTCGTAGATGTCGCCGAGCACCCTGCGCACCGCGTCGGACAGGAAGCCGCAGGAGAGGACGACCTCCTCCACTCCGTGGCGGCGAAGCCAGTCGAGCATGAAGGAGAGGAAGGGTCGCCCCGCCAGCGGCATGACCGGCTTGGGCGTGGTCTGGGTCAGCGGGCGCAGGCGGGTGCCGATCCCCCCCGCGAGGACGAGCGCGCGCACTCTCAGCTCACCGGCCGATGCCCTCGTACGTGAAGCCGGCCGCCACGAGCGCCTCCCGGTCCAGGAAATTGCGGCCGTCGACGACGATCGGGGTTCGCATCCGGCGCTTTACCTCGCCCGCCCAGTCGAGCTCGCGGAACTCGGGCCACTCGGTGACGAGCACGGCCGCTTCGGCGTCGTCGAGCGCCTCGAGCGCCGAGTCGCAGATCTGGGCCTCTCCCAGGATCTCGCCTGCGTGGTCCGACGCCACGGGGTCGTACACCCGTACCGTCGCGCCCTCGCCCTGGAGCCGACCGGCCAGGACTAGGCTGGTCGCCTCGCGAACGTCGTCGGTGTTGGGCTTGAACGCCACCCCGAGCAGCGCCACCTTCTTCCCGACCAGCGAGCCCAGGTGCTTCTGGAGCTTTCCGATCGTCCGCCGCTTCTGGAGCTCGTTGACCTCGATCACGGCGGTCAGCAGCTGGAAGTGGTAGCCCGTGTTGCCCGCCAGCTGCTTCAGCGCCTGGACGTCCTTCGGGAAGCAGGATCCGCCGTAGCCCACCCCCGCGCGCAGGAACTGCGAGCCGATGCGATCGTCGAGGCCCATTCCCCGCGCCACCTCGCCCACGTCCGCGCCGACCCCCTCGGAGACGTTGGCGATCTCGTTGATGAAAGAGATCTTGGTGGCGAGGAAGGCGTTGGACGCCAGCTTGATCATCTCGGCGCTCGCGACGTCGGTGCGGATAACCGGCGCGTCGACGGGCTCGTACAGCGCCTGCACGCGCTCGGCGAAGCGATCGGAGTCTCCGTCCGCTCCGACCACCAACCGGTCGGGGTGCATGAAGTCCTCGACCGCGCTGCCCTCCTTCAGGAATTCCGGATTCGAGACGTAGCCGAGCCCTGGACGCTCGCGCGCGATCGAACGGCCCGTGCCGACCGGAACCGTGCTCTTCATCACGAGCGCGTGGCGGTTCGACTCGCCGAGCTCGCGGACGACGGTCTGGACGCGCGAGAGGTCGGCGTCGCCCGAGTACATCGGCGGCGTATCCACGCAGCAGAAGAGCAGCTCCGCGTGCTCCGCGACGTCCGCCATCGAGGTCGTGAAGTGCAGGCGCTCCATGTTGCCTCGGACGAGCTCCCGCAGCCCGGGCTCGTGGATCGGGATCTCGCCCCGCTGGAGCGCCGCGACCTTCTCCTCCACGATGTCGCGCGCCCAGACCTCGTGGCCGAGCTCCGCGAAGCAGGCCGCCGTGACCAGGCCGACCCAGCCCACGCCGACGACTCCGATGGGTTCCTTCTCCGGCACGGGGCGGGCAGGCTACCTACAGGCGCCGCGCCGACCGGGCGATCGCGATCATCTGGCGCTCGGACAGCGTGAGCAGCAGGGTGTTCGACACCCAGTAGACCGCCTTCTTGGTCCGCCACGCGATCAGCCGCACGCGGTCGCCGTCGTAGTGCAGCTCGTAGTTCCGGCCGCGTATGCGGCGCTTCTCGGAGGCCTGCGCGGTGATCGGCGGGTCCTTCCAGGTCGTTCCCTGCAGGCCGTAGTACTCACCCACGAGCCCGCGCTTGATGACCATCCGGTAGGCGCCGTACATCTTGCCGTCGAGCCCGCGCAGCCTGTAGACCCGCGGCGGTCCGGCGAACAGCGAGCCTCTGGTGCGGACCGTGGGGTAGTAGACGGGCAGCGAACCGCCCGCCCCCTGCCGTACGGCCTGGACACCCTGGTCCTTGCCCGCGACGTCGGCCTTCTCCAGCCCCAGGTCCTCGTGGCGCTTCTTCCTGTGGCGCCCCTTCGGCTTCAGCTCGCCGCGAGGGCCGCGCGACTGCCGCACACCGAGGAACTGCTGCACGAGCTTCTGCACCTTGGCGGACGTGGTGGTCACGAAGCTCGGGCCGATCGAGCCCTCGAAGTGCACTTCGCGAATCGGCCGGCCCACCGAGAACACCGCCAGCTTCAGCAGCCGGAGAACCTCGGCGCGGGAGCGGATGTCCGAGCTCGTGTAGCGACCGAAGATCTTGACCAACCGGCCGCGCTCGTTGATCAGCTTCATGACGCCCACCTGCTGCTTCGCCTGGCGCAGGAAGTCCTGCTGGCGGGCGGAGCGCACGAGGTCCGTGTCCTCGTGGCGGAAGCGCACGTACTGGAGGGCGTGCCGGCCGCACATCCTCTGGTAGCCCGGCTCGACGTTGATGTAGGCGAAGCCCGGGGCGTTGTTGAAGTAGCGCCGATCGATGTCGGCATAGACGCAGCCAAGGGCGTTCACCGCGGCCCAGAAGCCCTTGAAGTCCACGTTGATCACGTGGTTGATCGACAGGCCGGTCAGCTGCTTGACGGTCTTGAGGGTGAGCCTGGGGCCGCCGTACTCGTATGCCGCGTTGATCTTCTCGACGCCGTGCCCGGGGATCTGCACCTTGAGGTCGCGCGGCAGGGACATGAGGGCGGTCGCGTCCCTCGAGGGGTCGAGCCGGACCAGGATGATCGTGTCCGAGCGGGCCCCGGCGGCCCCTTCCGCATTCGTCTTCGGGCGCCTGTCCGAGCCGAGCAGCATCACGGTCTGCGGCTTGCCGGGATCCGTGCGGGCGAGCTCCGTGCCGAGCTTCAGCTCGGGCTGGACCTTGAGGGCGTTCACCACGCGGTCGACCTCGTGGAACGCCGCCACCGAGGTGGCTCCGGCGGACGCGAAGATCACGAGCCCGGCGCCGATCAGCAGGCGCTTGAGGATGCCGGGACCTGAGTCTTCGAACGGGCTCATGCGATCCGCAGGTGGGGCTCGTCCCCGGGTGGCTGTCCGCCCTGGCCGCCCGCGAGCTGCTCGGGGAGCAGCGATACGAACTCGACGAGGATCCGCCGGTACTGCTCGAGCGACTCGATCGAGACCCACTCCTCCGGGCCGTGATGGCCGTCCCCGACCGGGCCGAACTCGACGGCCGGGATGCCTGCCTCGAGGAAGGAGATCACGTCCGAGGCGCCGTGGCGCCCGATCGAGATGCGCTCCTCGATCGTCGCAAGGTGCGATATCGCCTGGCCCAGGATCTGCACGAACGGGTTCTCGCGCGGCACGTTCACCGGCTCACGGTGGAAGACCCGCGTGACACGCGAATCCGCGAGCGAGCCGACCGAATCCAGGATCTGCTCGGCATCCTGGCCGGGCAGGTAGCGCACGTCGACGTCGATCGCGCAGCGGTCAGGCACGCGGTTCAGCACGTCTCCGCCGAGGATCCGGCCGAGGTTGATCGAGGGGCGGTCGAACAGGTCCGAGGACTCGCGCGCGAATGGAAGGCTCTCGATCTGGCGGAAGACGTCGATCGCCTTCAGGACGGCGTTGTCGCCGACCCACGGCGTGGAGCCGTGCGCCGAGCGGCCCGACACCTCGATCCGCATGGCCAGTACGCCCTTTGCCTGCACCCCGATGTGGAGATCGGTGGGCTCGCCGGTGATGGCGAAGTCGCCCGTGTAGCCCTGCTCGACGAGGTGGTCGGTGCCGCGCAGCTCGACGTCCTCGGACTCCTCGTCCGCCACGCAGACGAAGCGCACGCGCACGCGATCCTGGCCGGCCAGGTCGCGGGCGGCGCACATCATGGCCGCGAGCCCGCCCTTCATGTCGTATGCGCCGCGTCCGTAGAGGCGGTCGCCCTCGACCCTGGGCGTGAACTGCTCGGGCCGGCCGGGGACCACGTCCAGGTGGGCGTGCAGCACGATCGTCGGGCCGCTGGCGGCGCCGACGGCGGCGGCGAGCACCGGCCGCCCGTTGTGCATCTTGCCGGTCACCTCGATGTCACGGGCCTCGAGCCAGCCCTTGACAAAGCCGGCCGCGCTCTGCATCCCCTCGAGGCTGGACGTGTCGTAGGTGACCAGGCGCTCGGTGAGAGCGCGTTCATCCATCCGCGGCCGAGGATAGTGGCCGGGGAAGACCGCAGGGCGCGAGCCGCCGCCTTGCGCCAAGGGATGAATAGTGGTTCACTTCTTCAGAGCCGCCATGCCCTATCGCCCGACGCCCCAGACCGAGGCCCGCAAGGCGGCCACCCGCGAGCGGATCGTGACAGCGGCGCTGACGCAGGTCGCCGCGGGCGGCTTCGCCTCGGCGAGCGTGCAGGCCGTGGCGACCAGGGCCGGAGTGGCGGTCGGCACGGTCTATCGGTACTTCCCCTCCAAGGCCGGGCTGTTCGCCGAGGTCTTCCGGCGCGCCTCCGAGCGCGAGCTGCGCGTGGTGCTCGAGGTGTCCGCGGCCGACGAGCGCCCGGCGGCCGAGCGGATCGCCGCTGCGGTGGAGGCGTTCTGCCGCCGCGCGCTGGCCGGCGCGACGCTCGCCTACGCGCAGATCGCCGAGCCGGTGGACCCGGCCGTGGAGTCCGAGCGCCTGCGCCTGCGCCGCGGCTACCGCGACGCCTTCGCCCGCGTTCTCGAGGACGGCATAGCGGCCGGCGAGCTGCGGGCGCACGACCCGCAGACCGTCGCCGCCGCACTCGTGGGGGCCCTCGGCGAGGCGCTCGTCGGCCCCCTGTCCGCCGCGAACGGCGGCGGCAGGCGGCGCAACGAGGCGCTGGTCGCCGCCCTCGTGCAGTTCTGCCTCGACGCGCTGCCGAGGCCTTCCAGTCAAGCCATCAGCCCAGAGCAAGTCGAAAGGTCAACCGCATGAGCGTCATCACCAGCCGCGAGTCCCACGAGGTCCTGAACCAGCCGCCGCCGATCACCCCCTACAACGTGTTCGAGGCGGACCTGCCGCTGCGCGAGGCGATCGAGCGCGAGGGCGGCGGCTGGGGGGTCGATCGGCTGCGCGACGCCGGCGAGCTCGCGGGCTCGCCCGAGGCGCTCGAGCACGCCGAGCGCTGCGAGCGCAACGAGCCGGTGCTGCGCACGCACGACCGCTACGGGAACCGCGTGGACGAGGTCGAGCTCGACCCCTCCTGGCACTGGATCCTGCGCCAGGCGATCGAGCGCGAGATCCACTCGCTTCCCTGGCGCGACCCCCAGCCGGGCGCCCACGTCGTCCGCGGCGCGCTGATGTTCGTGTGGGGGCAGGTCGACGCCGGCGTGATGTGCCCGGTCTCGATGACCTACTCGGCGATTCCCGCCCTGCGCCGGGCGCCGGAGCTGGCCGAGGAGTGGGAGCCGCGGCTCGTCAGGCCGTCGTACGCCGACGGCGCGCTGGCCGGCATGGCGATGACAGAGAAGCAGGGCGGCTCCGACGTGCGTGCGGGCACCACTCGCGCCGAGCCCGCGGGCGACGGCTCCTACGAGCTGACGGGGCACAAGTGGTTCTGCTCCTATCCGCCCTGTGACGTCTTCCTGACGCTCGCCCAGGCGCCGGGCGGCCTGTCGTGCTTCCTGATCGAGGGACGCGACCCGGGCTTCCGGATCCAGCGCCTGAAGGACAAGCTCGGCACCCGCTCGCTCCCCTCCTCCGAGGTGGAGTTCCAGGGCGTGCGCGGCATGCTCGTGGGCGAGGAGGGCCGCGGCGTGCCGGCGATCATCCGGATGGTCAACCACACCCGGCTCGACTGCCTGCTCGGCTCGGCCGCCGGGATGCGCCAGGGCCTGGCCCAGGCGCTGCATCACGCCCGCCACCGGATGGCGTTCGGCAGGCGGCTCGCAGAGCAGCCGCTGATGCGCAACGTCCTGACCGACCTCGCAGTCGAGTCCGAGGCGGCCACCGCGGCGGCGATGCGCGTCGCGCGCGCCTATGACCAGGACGACGGCCCCTTCCGCCGCTTCGCGACCGCGGTCATGAAGTACTGGGTCTGCAAGCGCGCGCCGCAGCATGCGAACGAGGCGCTCGAGTGCCTGGGAGGGAACGGCTACGTCGAGGAGTCGGGCATGCCGCGTCTGTACCGCGACGCCCCGCTCAACTCGATCTGGGAAGGCTCCGGCAACGTCGCGGCGCTCGATGTGCTGCGGGCCATGGTCAAGGAGCCGGAGGGCCCGCCGGCCTTCCTCGCCGAGTGCGAGCTCGCCCGGGGCGCCAACGGCTTGCTCGACTCCCACCTGGACCGGCTGCAGGAGGCCTCGGACGTCCTTGCCGGGGGTGGAGATCCCCAGTGGCTCGCCCGCCGCGTGGTCGAGGGCCTGGCCGTGGCCCTCCAGGCCAGCATGCTCGTCCGGCACGCGCCCGCCGCCGTGGCCGACGCCTTCTGTGCCGGCCGCCTGGGTGACGGTGGCCGCGCCTTCGGCACCCTGCCGGCCGGGATCGACGAGGAGGCGGTGCTGGAGCGGGCGCTGGCGGCGTGAGCGACGTCGCCTATGAGGTCGACGGGCGGATCGCCCGGATCACGCTCGACCGGCCCGAGCGCGGGAACGCGCTGACGCTGGAGACGCCGCGCGAGCTCGCCGACTGCGTCGAGCAGGCGAACCTGGATCCCGAGGTCCACGTGATCGCCCTCTCGGGCCGCGGGAAGGGCTTCTGCGGAGGCTACGACCTGGGCGAGTTCGCGGAGGGCGGGATGCCGAACCACGACCCTGAGGAGCCGTGGGACCCGGTCCTCGACTGGCAGGGCATGAGCCGCAACGCGCGCGGCTTCATGAGCCTCTTCCACTCGGACAAGCCCGTCATCTGCAAGGTGCACGGGTTCTGTGTCGCGGGGGGCACGGACATGGCCCTCTGCTCGGACCTGCTCGTGATCGCCGACGATGCCCGCATCGGCTACCCGCCCGCGCGCGTCTGGGGCGTGCCGACGACGGCGATGTGGGCCTGGCGGCTTGGGCCGGAGCGCGCCAAGCATCTCCTCTTCACGGGCGACCTGATCTCGGGGGCACGGGCGCTCGAGTGGGGCCTGGCCATCGACGCTCCACGGGCGGACGAGCTCGATGAGCGCTTCGAGGAGCTGGTCCAGCGGATCGCGCTGACGCCCGTGAACCAGCTCGTGATGATGAAGCTGCTCGTGAACCAGGCGCTGTACGCGCAGGGACTGCAGGCGAGCCAGACCCTCGGGGTCTTCTTCGACGGGATCGCGCGCCACACGCCCGAGGGCTACGCCTTCCAGCGCCGCGCCCAGGAGGCGGGCTTCAAGCAGGCAGTCCGGGAGCGGGACGAGCCCTACGGCGACGCCCGCACTCCGCCCGCCTAGCGCTTCTGTGGACTGTTTTGGGGCCTATAGACCCCAAAAGCGTCCACAGAACGAGATCAGGAGCTCTGGCCGACCTCGAGGAAGGCCTCGTAGCGCCTGATCTCGCGCTCCGCGCGGGAGTGCTCCTCTGAGTCCTCCTCGGCGCGCTCGGCCGCCGACTGCGCCTCCTTCAGGCGGGACTCGAACGCCGAGCGGTCGATGTCGTCCGGCGCGTGGGCCTCCTCGACCAGCACCAGCGCCGAGTTCTCGACCACCTGGAGGTAGCCCTCGCCCTGCGCGAACCTGACCACGTCGGAGTCCGACTTGTAGAGCCGCAGCTCGGTCGGCTCGAGGATCGCCATCAGCGGCGCGTGGTTGGCCAGGACCCCGATCGAGCCCGTGGTGGTGCGCGTCGAGACCATCTCGACCTCGTCCGAGAAGACCTGCCCCTCGGGCGTCAGCACCTCGACCTGGAACGGGTTCCGCGCCACCTAGTCGTCCTTCTCCTCGAGCGCATCCTTGGCCTTGTCCAGCGCGTCCTGAGCCTCCGTCACGGCGTCCTTTGCCTGCTCCAGCTCGCCGTCGCCCGAGCCTGACCCGTCATCGCCCTGGTCGCGGTCGTCGTCTGACTGGTCTTCGTCCTGGTCCTGAGCCTCGGCCTCCTCGTCGCTCCCCCCGTCCTCGTCGCCGGAGCCCTCCTCGCCGCCCGACTCCTCTTCGCCGCCCTCCCCCTGGCCATCGCCGTCGTCGTCACCGTC
>JBHELQ010000194.1:0-10171 GCA_046262995.1 Thermoleophilaceae bacterium | reverse complement strand
TGGGGGCACAGCCGCCGGGCCTGCGCCCCGCCCATCCCGCTGCGCACGCCGTGGGCGCGGGCCTCGTAGCTGGCGGCCATCACCACGCCGGGGCCGACGATCACCGGCCGGCCCCTGAGGCGAGGGTCGTCCCGCTGCGCGACCGACGCGAAGAAGGCGTCGACGTCGGCGTGCAGGATCGTCGGCTCCATCGAGAACGAACGTATGTTCGCACTCCTCCACGCCGGATTGCAGGCCGGCTTTCATCGATCTCTTAGGCAAGCGGGCGCATACTCAGCGGTGGTGCGCCTACTGCTGGTGGAAGACGAGCCGAAGATGGCCCAGGCGATCGCGCGGGGCCTGCGCGGCGAGGGCTATGCCGTGGACGTGGCCGGCGACGGCGACCAGGCGCTGCTGAATGCCCGCGTCTACGACTACGACGCCGTGGTCCTCGACGTGATGATCCCCGGGCCTGACGGGTTCGAGGTCTGCCGCACGCTGCGCAAGGAGGACCGCTGGCCGCCGGTGCTGATGCTGACGGCGCGCGACCAGGTGGAGGACCGGGTCCAGGGCCTGGACGTGGGCGCCGACGACTACCTGGTCAAGCCGTTCGCCTTCCGCGAGCTGCTCGCGCGGCTGCGAGCCCTCGTCCGGCGGCAGCCGAGCGACCGCCCGAGCGTGCTGAGGGTCGACGACGTCGCGCTCGACCCCGCGACGCACACGGTGACGCGGGACGGGCAGCAGGTCGACCTGTCGCCGCGCGAGTTCTCGCTGCTCGAATACCTGATGCGCCACCCCGACGAGGTGGTCTCGAGGACGCGCTTGCTCGAGCACGTCTGGGACCAGAACCACTACGGCTCGACCAATGTCGTCGACGTGTACGTGGGCTACCTGCGCAGGAAGCTCGAGCGCCCGTTCGGGCGCGAGCTGATCCGCACGGTGCGGGGAGTCGGGTACAGCCTGGAGCCGGGATGAGACTGCCGATCCGGCTGCGGCTGACCGCGTGGTACGTCGGCCTGCTCGCGTTGGTCATCGCCGGCCTGGGCGCCTTCGTCGTCCTCCGCCTGCGCGCGGACCGGATCGCGGACGTCGACCGCTCGCTGCGCTCCAGCGCCGCTCAGATCGCCCACGACTACCGCCTAGAGGGGCGTCCGGAGTTCTTCGACGTGAGCGCCACAATCCTGCGCGCCGTTCCCGAGGGCAAGTCCGGCGCGCAGCTGATCGCCCCGGGCGGCCGGGTGTCAGCGCGCTATGGAACCGATACCCCGACGACGCCGCTGCTCTCCCGCCGCGACGTTCGCTCAGCTCTCGCCGGACACGAGGTGGTTCGGACCGTTCGGACTCCGCTGAAGCACGAGCCGTTCCGCATCGTCGCCCGGTCCGCCAGGGACCGCCGCCGGCGCCAGGCGCTCGTCGTCGCCAGCTCGATCGACGGGATCAACGCCGCGATCCATCGCCTGGTGGTGCTGCTGCTGCTGGCCGGGCCCGCGGCGCTGGCGCTGACAGCCGCCGGCGGCTGGTGGCTGTCCAGGAAGGCGCTGCGCCCCGTCGCTGAGATGACCACGCAGGCCGATCGGATCGAGATGGACAGGCTTGACGAGCGGGTGGAGGTCCCGCGCGCCTCCGACGAGATCTCACGCCTGGGGCAGACCCTGAACCGGATGCTCGATCGGCTGAGCCGCGGCGTCGAGGAGAAGCGACAGCTCGTGGCGGACGCGTCGCACGAGCTGCGCACGCCGCTCGCGACGATGCAGTCGGAGCTCGACGTCGCGCTCGGCTACGACGAGCTGCAGCCGGAGGCCGCGGCAGTGCTCCAGAGCGCCCGCGAAGAGGTCCAGCGCATGACGCGCATCGTTGAGAACCTGCTCACCCTCGCGCGCGCCGACGAGGGAAGGCTCGACCTGCTCTCGCGGCCCGTGGAGCTGCGGCCGGCGGCCGAGGAAGCGGTCGCCGGGCTCAGCGAGATCGCGAGCACGAGGGAGGTGCGACTCGAGCTGGAGGGCGACGGCGAGGTCGTCCAGGGGGACCGCGACCGCCTGCGCCAGGTGTTGAGCAACCTGGTGGAGAACGCGATCAAGTACAGCCCGGCGGGGACCGAGGTGCGGGTCGCGATCTGGCACGACGGCGCGGAGGCAGGGGTGACGGTCACCGATCAGGGCATGGGCATCCCGGCCGCTGATCTGAGCCACGTCTTCGAGCGTTTCTACCGCGTCGACTCCTCGCGCCGGCGCGGCGACGGCGGCAGCGGGCTCGGGCTGGCCATATGCAGGACGATCGTGGACGCCCACGGCGGCAGGATCTGGGCCGCCAGCCAGGAGGGGCGCGGCAGCGAGTTCTCCTTCGCGCTGCCGGCGAGCTGAGCGCACTCCTCTCAGCGAGTTCTCAGAGCACCCTTCCTACGCTCCGCACCATCCAATCGGAAGAGGAGGCAGGATGAGCAAGGTGAGCTTCAGGAAAACGCTGGTGCTGGTGGCATTGACGCTCGCCCTGCCTGCCGCGGCGGGTTGCGGAGGGGGATCGAGCAAACCGGCAAGGTCCGTCAGCGGCATCGACCCGGCCAACTTCACGAGCAAGGTCGACAACCCGTGGTTCCCGCTCAAGCCGGGCACCACCTACGTGTACGTCGGCAGGGACGACAAGGGCAAGCCGACGCGTGACGTGGAGAAAGTGACCCCTCGGACGAAGGTCATCGGCGGCGTGCGGTCCGTGGTGGTGGACGACCGCGTGTACACCACCGGCCGTCTCAGCGAGCGCACGCTCGACTACTACGCGCAGGACAAGCAGGGCCGGGTCTGGTACCTGGGCGAGGACACGGCCGAGCTGGACAGCAAGGGCAAGGTCACTACCAGGGAGGGCACCTGGCGCACCGGCGTGAACCACGGCCGGGGAGGCATTTTCATGCCCGCGAGCCCGCGTCCCGGCGAGAGCCACAGGCAGGAGTACCTGAAAGACCACGCCGAGGACGTATTCGCGGTGGTCAGGCTCAACGCCAGCATCAGGACGCCCTACCGCTCCTTCTCCCAGACGCTACTGACGCGGGAAACGACGCGGCTCGAGCCCGGCGTGGTCTCCGTGAAGTACTACGCCAAGGGAATCGGGCCGGTCGCCGAGCGCACGCTGAAGGGCCCCAAGGAGAAGCTGGACCTGATCTCGCTGAAGCGCGGCTGAGACACTGCGGGCGTGAGCCCGCCGCTCGAGGGGCTGAGCCAGGAGGAGCGCGCCCTCGTGCGGCGGGCCGGCCCGCCGCAACGGGCCGACGCGATGAAGGCCGTGCTCACCGGCGAGCGCTTCTCCGACCCGGACTGGATCTACGAGCGCAAGCTCGACGGCATCCGTTGCATCGCGATCCGCTCGGGCAAGCAGCTGCGAATGCTGTCCCGCAACGACCTGTCGCTGAACGCGCGCTACCCCGAGCTGGCCGATGCGCTTACGGCGGAGCCGTGCGAGCGATTCGCAGTCGACGGCGAGGTGGTGGCCTTCGCGGGCGCCCAGACGAGCTTCGCCAGGCTGGCGCAGCGCCACCAGCGGGACGTGTCGGTCTTCCTTTACGCGTTCGACCTGATCTGGCTCGACGGCAACGACGTGCGCGGGCTGCCGCTGCGCGCGCGCAAGCGGCTGCTTCGAGGCGCGCTGGACTTCAAGGGGCCGGTCCGCCTGACCCAGCACCGCAACGAGCATGGCGAGGCGTACTTCGAGGAGGCCTGCCGCAAGCGCTGGGAGGGGCTGATCGCCAAGCGGGCGGACAGTCCCTACACCGCCAAGCGCTCGCGCGACTGGCTCAAGTTCAAGTGCGAGCGCGGGCAGGAGCTGGTGATCGGCGGTTACACGCAGCCGTATGGCTCGCGCATCGAGCTGGGAGCGCTGCTCATGGGCTATTACGCGGACAGCGAGCTGCGCTATGCGGGCAAGGTCGGCACCGGCTTCGACCAGTCCACGCTGCGGGAGCTCGGCGCGAAGCTGCGGAGGATCGAGCGGCAGACATCGCCCTTCGCGGAGGACGAATCGATCCGCGAGCGGGGCGTCACCTGGGTCGAGCCGCGCCTGGTGGCCGAGATCGGCTTCAGCGAGTGGACCCGCCACGGGCGGCTGCGCCATCCGCGCTTCCTTGGCCTGCGCTTCGACAAGTCGCCGCGCGAGGTGGTGCGCGAGGAGTGAGCGAGCGCCTGAGGGTCGGCCGCCGGACCGTCGAGCTGACCCACCCGGACAAGCTGCTCTTCCCGCGCGCGAAGGTCACGAAGCGCGACCTGGCCGAGCACTACGAGCGGGTTGCGCCGCTGATGCTGCCCTACGCGTCGGGCAGGCCGCTGGCGCTGCAGGCGTTCCCGGGCGGGATCGAGGGCCACGGCCACTTCATGAAGGCAATCCCCGGCCACTTTCCGGACTGGATCGCCCGCGGGACGGTGGCGAAGCGCGGCGGCACGGTGACGCACGTGCTGGCGCGGGACGCGGCGACGCTCGTGTACCTGGCCGGTCAGAACGTGATCACGCTCCACGCGTGGCTCTCGCACGCGGACCAGCCGCGCGCGCCGGACCGCCTGATCGTCGACTTCGACCCATCGGGCGGCGGCTTCGCCGACGTGCGGGCCGCGGCGCGCGAGGCGGGCGAGCGCCTGCGGGATGCCGGGCTCGTGCCCTACGCGATGGTCACGGGCTCACGCGGCATCCACGTGGTGTGCCCGCTGCGGCGCGGCCCGAGCTTCACCGACGTGCACCGCTTCGCTCGCTCGATCGCCGAGGGCATGGTCGAGGACGACCCCCGCCGGCTGACGCTCGAGTACCTGAAGGCGAACCGCGGCCAGAAGATCTACGTGGACGTGAACCGCAACGCCTACGCCCAGCACGCGGTTACGCCCTACACGGTGCGCAGCAAGGCGAAGGCTCCGGTGGCGGTGCCGTTGCGCTGGGAGGAGCTCTCCGACGCCAAGCTCAGGCCGGATCGCTGGACGGTCGCCAACCTGGGCAAGCGGATCGACGCCGAGGGCGATCCGTGGAAGGGGATGGCGCGCCGGGCGCGGGCCCTCCTTCGCCAGCGGGCCTAGGCTCAGTCGGTCCACCAGTCCGGAACCACCTCCCCGTCGCCGTCGCGGCGCTGTCCGAAGGCGAGCAGGTCGAGACCGTCGGACCCCGCCTCGAACTGGCGCGTCACCCCGGAGTCCACACGAAGCGCGTCGAGCGGCTCCAGCTCCACGATGTCGTCGTCGAGCTTGACGCGCCCGGAGCCCGCGACCACCACGTAGATCTCCTCCGCGTCGTCGTGCCTGTGAGCAAAGCCCTGGCGCTTGCTCGGGCGAACCCGGTGATAGCTCATGGCGGTGTCCTTCGCTTCCAGGTCGTCCTTCGCGAAGCGAGCCTCCTGGTGCTCGCCGACCCCGAACCTGGCGGCGGAGTCCTCCAGCTCGCTGAGCCTCTTCAGCGTGTACGGCGCGGCCACGGCACTCTCCTTATTCGAATTCGCGGGTGATGCATTCATAGTGGGTCCGTCAACGAGCCAGGGGAGTCAGCCGATGAACGTTGTCTTTGTATCCGGCGTCGCGGTGGTCGCGGCCGATCCACCGGAGAGCCGCAAGCTGTTCCTGGACGCGCTGGGCCTGCCGCTGAAACCCCACGAGGGCGACGACTACTACTCGAGCGAGGACATCGACGGCTGCAAGCACTTCGGGGTCTGGCCGCTGTCGGAGGCCGCCGAGGCCTGCTTCGGCCAGAGCGAGTGGCCGTCAGACCGGACGATCCCTCAGGTGAGCCTGGAGTTCGAGGTCGAGGATGCGCAGGCCGTGCAGGCGGCGGCCGAGGAGCTCGAGGGCAAGGGCTTCGAGCTGGTGCACCACGCGCGCGAGATGCCCTGGGGCCAGACGGTCGCCAGGCTGTTCTCGGACGAGGGCGCGATCATCGGCATCTCGTACGCGCCCTGGCTGCACGACTCCTGATGCTCCAGGTCGCTGTCGCGGAGGCTCGCGTCAGCGGTTGATCGCCGTCATCCCGCCGCGGTCGTAGCGGTCGCCCGCCGCGGCGGGGATCTCGGCGTCGATGCGCGCCAGGTCGTCACTCGTCAGCTCGACCTCGGCCGCCGCCACGTTCTCCTCCAGGTACTTGCGGCGCTTCGTGCCGGGGATCGGGACGACGTCCTGGCCCTGGGCCAGCACCCAGGCGAGCGCGAGCTGGCCCGGTGTGCAGCCCTTCTCGTTCGCGATCTCCTCGACCTTCGCGACCAGGCGCAGGTTGTGCTCCAGGGCGTCCCCCTGGAAGCGTGGCCCGTTGCGGCGGAAGTCACCCTCGTCCAGGTCCTCGGGTGACTTGAATCGGCCCGACAGGAAGCCGCGCCCGAGCGGCGAGTAGGCGACGAAGCCGATGCCGAGCTCGCGGCAGGTCGGGAGGATCTCCTCCTCCACGCCGCGCTCCCAGAGCGAGTACTCGGTCTGCAGCGCCGTGATCGGATGCTCATCGTGGCCGCGGCGAAGGGTGGCGGGCGCCGCTTCGCTCAGGCCCAGATGCCGGACCTTGCCCTCCTGGACCAGCTCGCCCATGGCGCCGACGGTCTCCTCGATCGGCGTGTCCGGGTCGACCCGGTGCAGGTAGTAGAGGTCGACGTGGTCGGTGCCCAGGCGCTCGAGCGAGCCCTCGATCGCACGCCGCACGTTGTCGCGCGAGCCGTCGAGGATGCGCTTGAGCTCGCCGTTCTCGTCGCGCTCGTAGCGGGTGGCGAACTTGGTCGCGAGCACGAACTGGTCGCGGCGGCCGGCGATCGCCTTGCCCACGAGCTCCTCGTTCTTGAACGGCCCGTAGGCCTCCGCCGTGTCGAGGAAGTTGCAGCCGAGCTCCAGGGCGCGGTCGATCGTGGCGAGCGCCTCGCCCTCGTCGGTCGTCCCGTAGAAGGCGGACATGCCCATGCAGCCGAGGCCGATCTCGGAGACGTTCAGGGAGGCGAGCTTGCGCTGGTCCATCGTGGGGTTGGCCTTTCGCGGGGGATCAGCACAAGACCTTAGGGAGTGTCCGAACCCGGGTCGCCCTTTGCGGCCAGCCACGCCGGTGAGATGCTTGCCGCCTAGCTTGCGAACGATGGGGGAGCTCGCATGGGCACGGGGTACGACGCGATCGTGGTGGGGGCGCGCTGCGGCGGTTCCCCGACCGCCATGTTGCTCGCGCGCAACGGCCACCGGGTGCTGCTGGTGGACAAGGCGGACTTCCCGAGCGACACGATGTCGACTCATCTCATCCACCCTCCCGGGGTGGCGGCCCTGAACCGCTGGGGACTACTCGAGCGGCTCGAAGCGACCGGCTGTCCGCCAATCAGGAACTACTCGTACGACTTTGGCCCGATCCGCATCTCCGGCTCTCCGGCATCGGCGGAGGAAGGCATCTCGGATGCCTTCTGCCCGCGCCGCACGGTGCTCGACAAGCTCCTCGTGGACGCCGCAGTCGAGGCGGGGGCCGAGCTTCGCGAGAAGTTCACCGTCGACGAGGTCGTGTTCGAGGACGGGAAGGCGACCGGAATCCGGGGTCACAGCAAGGGCGGTGACCCCGTGACGGAACTGGGGCGCATCGTCATCGGCGCTGACGGCAAGCACTCGCAGGTGGCGAAGGCGGTTCAGCCGGATGAGTACAACCAGAAGCCGACCCTCGAGGCCTCCTACTACGCCTACTGGAGCGGGCTGGCGACCGAGGGTGTCGAGTTCTGGATTCGCTCGGAGAACGGGCGCGGCTGGGGCGTGCTGCCGACCCACGACGACCTCACGGTCGTGGTCATGGGGTGGCCGCGGGCGCAATTCGACGCGAACCGCAAGGACGTGGAGGGCAACTACATGAGGTCGCTGGAGCTCGCGCCCGAGTTCGCCGAGCGCATGCGTGACGCAAAGCGCGAGACACGCTTCGTCGGCACGGGCGACCTGCCGAACTTCTTCCGAAAGCCCCACGGGCCGGGCTGGGCGCTCGTCGGCGACGCGGGCTACCACAAGGATCCGATCACGGCCTGGGGCATCAGCGATGCCTTCCGCGACGCCGAGCTGCTGTCCGGAGCCCTGGACGATGCCTTCTCCGGGAGCCGCGAGTACGACGAGGCGATGACCGACTATCAGCAGAGCCGCGACCAGGACGCGCTCGCCATGTTCGAGCTCACCTGCGACTTCGCGAGGATCGAGCCCCCCGCACCCGAGCTGCAACAGCTCATGGGCGCCGTTGCGACGAGCGAGGAGGCGATGCGGGGCTTCGTCAGCGTCATGGCCGGGACGCTCCCGGCGCCCGAGTTCTTCGCGCCCGAGAACGTGGGGCGCATCATGGCCCAGGCGGGCTCCGCGGCGAGCAGCTGAACCCGACCTGATAAATCACTGGGGTCCCTGCCGCCAGGGACCCTGGCCCCCGACCCCGGAGACCGCCCCGCCATGATGCAGCAGCTCACCCGCCGCGTCCTCGCCCATAAGCGGCTCATTGCCGCGGGCTGGATCCTTCTGACGCTGGTCGGCATCGTCGCCGCCGGACCGGCCTCGAAGGCGCTCAACCAGCGCTTCAGCGTCCCCGGCCGCGAGGGCTGGGAGACGAGCCAGCAGATCATCCGCATCTACGGCAACGGCGGCGAGAGCCCGCCGTTCGTGCCGGTGGTGTCGCTGCCGAAGGGCAAGACCATCAGCTCGCCGGGGGTGCGCGCGGGGCTGCGCGGGGTCGAGCGGACCGCCCGGAAGGCCGTCCCGGGCTCGCGCATCGCCGGTTTCGGGTCCACCGGCGACCGCGCCTTCGCATCGAAGGATGGGCGGACCACGTTCGTCTACGTGTTCCCCAGGCGCAGCGACGACGCCTTCGGGGGCAACGTGAACGCCGAGCGTCGCCTGCGCCACGCCCTCAGGGGCTCGAGCGTGGCCGGCGCGCCGGTGCGGTTGAGCGGCTTCGACGCCCTGTCCGACTCCTCCGGCGCCGGCAACGACGGGCCGGGCGTCTTTCTGGAGGCGCTGATCGGAGGTGTCGGCGCGCTGCTGGTTCTGGTCTTCGTCTTCGGGTCGGCGCTGGCGCTCGTGCCGATCGGCATGGCGATCTGCTCCATCCTCGTCTCCTTCCTCCTGCTCTGGGGGCTCACCGCGATCACCGACGTCTCACCGGTAGTCCAGTTCCTGGTCGCGCTGATCGGACTCGGGATCTCGATCGACTATGCGCTGCTGATCGTGGTCCGCTGGCGCGAGGAGCGGGAGAAGGGCCTCCGGGGAGACGAGGCCGTGACCGCCGCGATGGGCACCGCCGGACGGGCGGTCGTCTTCTCCGGCACCACCGTGGCGGTCGGCCTGCTCGCGCTGATCGCGCTGCCGCTTCCGTTCCTGCGCAGCATGGGCTACGGGGGACTGCTGATACCGCTCGTGGCGACGCTCTCGGCGATCACCCTGCTCCCGGTCATCCTCGCCACCGTTGGTCCGCGCCTCGACCGGCGACGCATCCGGCGGAGGGACCGCAGCCACGGCTTCTGGCAGCGCTGGTCCGAGGCCATCGTTCGCCGCAGGGGACTCGCGGCCCTGGTCGCAATGGCGCTGCTAGCGCTGCTCGCGGTTCCCGCGACGAACCTGCATCTCGGTGACGCAGACCCCGACACGATCGCCAAGGCGGGAGCGGCCAAGCGCGGCCTGGACGATCTCAAGAGCTCGGGGATCGGCAAGGGCGCGATCGTGCCGGTCGAGACCCTGGTCCCGGCGGCCGATGCCGCGAAGGTGGCCTCCGAGCAGGGTCGCGTTGAGGGCGTCCACGGTGCGGCCGCCCCGGCCGGGCCGGACTGGCGCCGGGCGGGGCAGGCGGTGGTGACCGCGGTACCCCACGAGGGCGACGAGTCCTCGGCCGGCCGCGACACGATCCAGGCCGTCCACGACGCCGGGCACTCGGCGTCCCCCGACGCCCGGGTAGGGGGCACGGGACCGGTCAACGCCGACTTCATCGACGCCGTGTATGGCTCGTTCCCGCTGATGATCGCCCTGATCGCCGTGCTCACCTTCCTGCTGCTCGCACGGGCATTCCGCTCTGTGCTGCTGCCGGCCAAGGCGGTGGTGCTGAACATCGTGTCGGTCGCGGCCGCCTGGGGGGTCATGACGCTCGTCTGGCAGAGCGGCCACGGCTCCAGCCAGATCTGGGGAATCGACCCCACGGGATCGATCTCGTCGTGGATCCCGCTGATGGTGTTTGCCTTCCTGTACGGCCTGTCGATGGACTACGAGGTGTTCATCCTCGCCCG
>JBHELQ010000193.1:0-6371 GCA_046262995.1 Thermoleophilaceae bacterium | reverse complement strand
TCGAGTCGCAGTTCGGGAGTAAGGAAGCGCTCGCCTCGAGGTTCGGACAGCTCGCCGAGCTGCGCAACGGCATCCGCCATAGCCGAACCGTCGACGAGATCACACGGAAGGACGGCGAAGCCGCCCTTCTGTGGTTCCGTCAGGTTCTCTCCGCCTGACGCTCCAGATGCTCCCCTGCTAGGACGACTGCCCCTGCTCTAGGAGAACGCTCGTCGTAGCCCCCGCCCCCAAACCCACGTCCAAGTGAGCCTTCGAGCTCAGCCTGACCCTGGCGAGGCGATGCTCAGCCCTTCCGCCTCGGCCGCGTCAAGCAGGCGGCGGTCGTAAGCGACAAGCTCGTCGGCGTCGATGTACAGCGCCGTAGCGAGATGGACTGCGTCGAGCGTCCTGACCTTGCCCGAGGCAAGTGCGGCGGCATCCCTAAGCACGCGATCACTTACGTCGACCAGGAGACAGGCCTCCAGCAGCCTTCGCGTCTCCTGCTCGACCTCATCCGACGGGTTGGCGATCCTGGTCGCCCGCGGGACCTCGACAAGCGCGATTCGGCTCGTGGCGAGCACCGCCTCCTCGGCCAAGTGATTCTCAAGCTCGGTGCTCTCGGTCTCCTCGATCACAAGCTTCACAAGCGCCGACGAGTCGACGTAAAACAGATTCCCGTCAGCGCTCAGCGCGGTCGTCCTCGATCGCCTCGGCGGCGGTGACTTCCCCGGTCACCGGAAAGCGTCGAATTGCCTTCTTGAGTGGAGCGGGCGCCGTCACGTCGCCTCCGGCCACGAGCTGCTGGATGCGGTCGCCGCGGACCGGTGCGATGACTGCGACGGGTACACCGTCGTGCGTCACCTCGAGGGTTTCGCCGTTGCGGACGCGGCGGATGGTGGCGGTGAGAGTGTCACGGAGCTCGCGAATACCGATTCGGGATCTCATGTGACCACATGCTACCACCAAACCCACGACCAACTGGGACTGAAACCGGCGGCCCTAGCAGCCTTGAGGGCGGGCGGGCAGGCGAGATCGACGCATCCGATTGGGAGTGGCGCGGCGTGTTCGCCCCACTGCGCGATCCCGAGTACTTCAGTCGCGTGCGGCTCGATGACGAGCTTGGCACCGTCGTGTGGCCGAATGGCGCTGACGTGGCGCCAGAAACGCTCCACGTGTGGGCGCTACGAGGGCACGACGGCACGTCCACTGCTTCGCGGAGCTAGTCAAGGCTGCGCCCTGGATAGCTCGGTCTCATAGTCGAGTTCGGGTGGGGGCGAGCCGAGGTCTCCAGCACCTTGGGCTTACGTGACGACGGGGGCGCCCTCCCCTCCCGGCGCCCTCAGCTTCGAGAGCGCCACCCAGCTCTACCTCGACGACATGCGCGCTCTCGGTCGCCTGACGACCAACCGCTCCGCGGCCGAGTACCGGAGAACGGTCCGAAAGCACGCCGAGGACTCGGAGAGCGCCGACCCGGGGCAGACAACCCGCCAAGACGTGAAGGCCACGCTCCGGCGTTGGAGCCACCCGAACACCCAGCGGCGCAAGCGCTCCATGCTGGTCTCCTTCTACGACTGGATGGTGGAGGAGGGGCTGCGGGCGGACAACCCCGCTCGCCAAATCCGCGCGCCGCGCGGGCGGGCGCCGCGGGTCCGGCGGCTGACCCTGGATGAGACCCGGGCTTTCCTCGCGGCGGCGACCGGCCGTACGGAACGGCGGATCGCCTACCTGGGAGCTTGCGCCGGGCTGCGCTGCAGCGAGCTGCGCCTCCTGCAAGGCCTGCACTGCGCGCGTGCCGGCTGGATCCTGATCTCGGCGGAGATGGCGAAGGGCAGCCGCGAGCGCTGGGTCCCTGTGATGGTCGACCTGGAGCCGATCGTGCGCGAGATCCGGGAGACGACCGAGGGCGACCACTACGTGCTGCCGGCGACCCGCTGGGTTCAGGGAGACCGCGCACTCATCCCGGTCGAGCATCCCGAGCGACCCTGCGACCGGAAGACGATCTGGCGCGCGGTGCGCCGCATCGGTCGGCGCGCCGGCATAGGTACCGACGTTCACCCTCACCAGCTCCGCCACGCGTTCGCCGACCGCGTCACCCGGCTCGCCGGCCTGCACGCTGCCCAGGCGCTGCTCGGCCATGTCTCGATCCAGACGACCGAGGGCTACCTGACGAAGCCATCGCCAGACGAGCTCGTCGAGGCGATGTCGCGCGTTACGCTCGGAACCGCCCGGCCGACAACCAGCTCCCGGGTCGGGGCCCCTTGAAGCAGAACTGCGTGCAGGCGAAGAACTCTCGGCATCAGATGACCGTGTTTGGGCCCAGTGCGTCTACGTCAGGGGCCGAGGTCGTGGGTAGCGGCATACCGGTCGGCCTGGCCCTGGGTGTACGCGTCCACAGAAGCTGACGAGAACCTGACGCCGGCGCCCTGGGCGGTCGCGCATAGAACCTCACCGCCGGTCTGGGTACAGCTCGCGAGGTAAGTCTGCCGAGTGCTCGGGCTGTAGACCGTGATGCTGCCCGCTCTGCCGCTCTTCCAATACTCGTAAAAGACGTTCTCACCGAACGGGCAGGTAGTCGAGGCCGCGTTCACCGAGACGTTGGGATCGCAGCCCTTGAAGGCCACTGGCCCGTTGTTGCCGGTGGACCCAGTCGACCCGCCTTGGCCGGACCCTGAATTCCCCTTTTGCTGGCGCAGCTCACGCTGAAGCTGGCGAAGCTTCTCCGCTTGCGCACCCTGCTGGCGCGCCTGCTTGATCTCGTTCTCGCGCTTCAGCTCATTGGCGCTCTTGTCTGAACCACCGCAGCCGGCAACCGGGAGCAGGGCAGACGCGACGAGAGCGAGTGCGCAGCAGCAGCGGAGAGCGCCGGACATGGAGCGATGCTAAGACAGTTGCCCCCGTCGGCGCCAGTGTGATTCTGGGCGAGGCCTCTAGCAGCGAAGGGCTCGCAACCGGCTCCGGTAGACGTCCATGTGCGGCCTTGTCCAGTCCCCGTGGGTCTGACTCCGAAGCGCCGGGATCAATTCGTGGTGATAGGGCGACGACAGGCTCTCGTTGTGGCCGATGACGTTCGAGACCTCGATCCCGAACTTGCAGCGAAGCCAACGGGTCAGCCGTAGGGATGCTCCGAGCTGACGCGGGTTGCCCAGGATCTCGGTATCGCTTGTGCCCACGTTCTCGATCCCGACGGCCGTGTAGTTGAGGCCGACGGTGTGCCGGCACATGAGGGAGAGCGGGACGGGTTCGTAGATCGTCCCGTCCTTGTCGACGAGGAAGTGCGCGCAGACGTTGGGCAGCTCGTGGAGCTCCGTGTCCGGAGTGTCCGCCGCGAAGGTGTTGTAGGCGACTTGAGCGGTGGTGGTTTCGGTGTAGTGCTCGACGATCACCTTCGGATTGCTCAGGCGATACGTCGACCGGCCGTAGTGGCGCCGTGAGTAGGCGGCCATTTCCTGCTTGCGTCTAGCCGGATAGGGAATTGGCCACGACTTGATCGGAGGACGAACCTCTGCAGCTTGGCCCGCCGTGGGCGGTGCTTTCGGGTGTCGCGGACGGGCAGGCGGTTTTATCGGGGCGGTGCCGAGCCGAGTTTCCTTCTGAGACTTCGACTGCTTGGCGGGCGTGGTGTTCGAGCCGCACCCTGAACAAGTCAGTGCGGCCAGGACAACCAGCCATAGGCATCGGGCCCCGATAGGCCGAGACTAGCCTTCGCCGATCGGCGCGGGCTGGTCCGGCTGCGCGACGGCGGTTAGCGGCGACCTAGTGCGTCGACCACACCGTCCCGGTCGAGCCGAAGCCGAGCGCCCGCTTCGTCGCCGGCGTGAGGTCCCACGCCCGACCGCCCACAAACGGCCCGCGGTCGATCACCTTCGCCACGACCGTGTGCCCGCGGTACCAGAAGCGCACGCGGGTGCCGCAGGGCAGCGAGCGGTGCGCCACGCCCTTGATCGACCCGTTCATCGTGTAGCCGCACGCCGTGCGGCCGCCCAGTCCGTACCACGACGCGCCTGCCGGCCGGTAGACGTAGGCCCGGCCACGCAGCACCCGGCTGACCGCGACGTTCCGTCGATCGCCCTGGAACCTCACGCGCAGGCGATAGCCGCCTGCCCGCGAGGCTCGCCATGCCGCGCGGAAGCGCCCGCCTCGGCCGGTCCGAGCCCGGTCGACCGTCTTCCAGCCGCCGCGCGTGCGGAGCTGAAGGCGGACGCTGCGCCCGCGCAGGCCCGGCTTCAGGACGCCCCGGACGCGCACCGAGCGGCCGATCTTGACGTTGCGGCTCGCCTTGCCGGAGAGGCGCGCGACGACCTTCAGGCGATGCGCAAGCGAGGCGTGGCTCCCGGCCACGGCGCGGTACGCACCCGACACACGCGCGCGCACGGGGAACCTGTACGAGCCGTCCGCGGCGGCCCGGTCGGTCGCCACGGGCCGCCAGCCACCGCCGGCGGGAGCCTGCTCGAGACGGACGTCTTGCGCGGCGGACGCCCGGCCGCGAAGCTCGATCCGCTGGCCGAAGCGGACCTTGCGGACCGCCCCGGCGCCGGACATTGTCACGCCGCTATCCGCGGACTCCTGGGCGGGCGGCGTCGAGGCCGCATAGGCGGTTCCAGTGGTCATCAAGCACGCTGCTACGACGGCCGCACGCAGCCGGCCGTCGCGCGCGTTCAAGCGCATCTTCACGCGACGTACACCCCTTCCGGCCCGTGCCTACGGAGTTAGCTGACGGGCTCGCGCTTCTAAAAGCGCTACCGCGGGATCACCCGCGGATTCGCCCCCGCCGCGATGTCGCGGCCAGTGGGTCCCCCGCCCGACGCCATGGAAGGCGCCGGCTCGGCTAAGCCGATCGATTTACCGCTCGCAGGCTAGGGCGTTCGTGAGCGGCTTATGTGATGGCCGTCACACTGCATAGGCAATTGCAGCGCTCGGCGACCGGCCCGCCGCGAGCGCCTCGGGGGAACCGCTTCAGGCCGCGACGGGATCCGACCCGCCGACCGCAGCCGGCCCCCCGTCCCCGCCTGTCTGGCGCTGGCCGTAGAGGGTGCCGATCAGGACCTCGGTCACCTGCGGGTCGAACTGCGTGCCGGCGTACTTGCCCAGCTCGCGGACGGCCTCGGCGTGCTCCATCGCCTTGCGGTAGGGCCGGTCGGTGGTCATGGCCTGGTAGGCGTCGCAGGCGAGGATGATGCGGGACCCCATCGGGATCTGCTCGCCCCGGAGGCCGTCGGGGTAGCCGGTGCCGTCGAAGCGCTCGTGCTCGTGGCGGACGATGCGGGCCACCGGTCCGAGTCCGGGGATCGCCCGGAGGATGCGCTCGCCGACGATCGTGTGCGTCTTCATGACCTCGAACTCGTGCTCGTCGAGCTTCTTGGGGTTCTTGAGGATGTCGTCCGGTATCGCGACCTTGCCGATGTCGTGGAGCAGCGCGGCGTAGCGGATGCGCTGAATCTCCCGCTCGTCCAGCGCCAGTCCGCGGGCAACCTTCTCCACGAGGTGGAGGACCTCCCCCGAATGCGCCCCCGTGTAGCGATCGCGCTCTGAAAGCGCCTCGGCCAGCCCCACCACGGCCTCCTCGTGACCTGTCCACTCGGCCCCTCTGTCGGCGGCGTCGCCACGAGCCTCGGCGCGCCCGCCACCAGCGGCCTTGGCGGCGCGCATCCGGGCCGCTGCCGTCTCGAGCAGGTCGTCGAGCGTGAGCCCACGCGACCACTCGGCGACACCGACGGATGCGGAGACGCACTCGACCGGTCCCACCCGAAGCTCCTCAAGTGCGAGCAGGACGCGCTCGAACGCCCTGACTGCCTCGGCGGCGTCGGTGTCGGGAAGGCCGATGAGGAACTCGCCCCCGGTCCTGGCGACGAAGTCGGTGGTGCGAGTCTCGTCCGAGAGCGCCTTGCCGACCGCCGCGAGCAGCTCGTCGCCCAGGCCGCGGCTCGCGTTGATGGTGCGGAAGCCGTCGATGTCCATGACCGCGACGGAGAGCTTGTGCCCATACCGGCGGGAGCGCTCGATCTCGTGCTCGACCCGCCTCGCGAAGGACTTCGGCCTCGGGAGGCCCGTGACCGGATCGCGGCCATGGCTGGCGGTCAGCTGGCGCTCGAGCTCCGCGATCCTGCCGCGGGCCGTCGCCAGCTCCTGCCGGAGCTCCTCGACTTCCTGGATGGCCTTCCTTCGCGCGCGCACGTGAGTGTTATCGACCGCTTCCGGGGGCCCTTGACGGTGACTAGTGCAAATGGACGAAAATTCCCAGCATGCAGCGGGTTTTCGGTCGGCCTATCGTTGCCCGTCATGGATCGCTCTGCCTCGTCACGACCGCGCCCCATTCGCCGGCCCAAGTTCACCGGCCGCGTCACCGTCGAGTCCTATCTCCGGGCGGCCTTCATCCCGCGCTACATGGAGCGCCT
>JBHELQ010000192.1:0-5959 GCA_046262995.1 Thermoleophilaceae bacterium | reverse complement strand
GCGTCGGGTTGCGCTGCGCGCTGCTGCGGGACAGGGTCGCCCACCTCTACGCCGGCTGCGGGATCGTGCGCGACTCCGTGCCGGCCGAGGAGCTGGCCGAGACGGAGGTGAAGCTGCAGGCCCTGCTGCCGCTGCTCGCCTGAGCGCGCCTAGGGCGCATCCAGCGCGGACGTCACGGCCTGCGTCACCTCCCGGTGGAGGGCGACGTTGCGGGGGCGATCGGTCTTGACCTCGACCAGACCTGGCTCGCGGGCCGCCGCGCGCACCTCGTCCGGGGTGGCGGCCTGCCGGTGGGCGATGCCGGCCAGGTCCGCGACCCGGCTCAGCTCCACACCGGACGGCGTGGCGATGTGCCGCTCGTACGCGTCGCGCGCGGAGTGCTCGGCCACCGGCAGGAAGTCGAAGATGCCGCCGCCGCCGTTGTTCAGGCAGACGATCGTGAGCTCGACGCCCGCGCGCGCCGCGGTCAACAGCCCGCCGAGGTCGTGCAGGAGGGCGAGCTCGCCGGTGAGCAGGTAGGTGCGGCGCCCGCTCGCCAGGGCGGCGCCGGCCGCCGAGGAGACCACGCCGTCGATCCCGTTGGCGCCCCGGTTCGCCAGGAAGCGAAGCCGCTTCGCCGAGGTTGGGAAGAACGCCTCCACGTCCCGGACGGGCATCGACGAGCTGAGCCACAGCTGGGCGTCGTCGGGCAGCACGGCCTCGAGGGCGGCCAACGTCTTCGGCTCGAAGGGGTCGGGCGCCGCCGCAAGGGCATCGGGGACGAGTTGGTCCGCCCGCCGCCAGGAGCCGAGCCAATCCGGATTGGCCGCGGGCGCGCGCATCTCGAGGGCTGTCGCCAGCGCGTCGGCTGTCGGGGCCGCCGCCGACGCGAGCACGGCCGCGGCCGCGCGGGTCGGGTCGTGCCAGGACCCCTGCGGGTCCACGACCACCTGCGGCACCGCGGCCAGCCACGCCCGGAGCGGCGCGCTCGTGGGCGTGTCACCCAGGCGCAGGACGAGCTGCGGCGAGTGGTCCTGCGCGAACCGCTCGGCGCGCAGCAGCAGGTCGTAGTGGGCCACCACGTGCGAGCGATCGTGCGGCCCGCAGCGCAGGCCGGACCCAGGCTCCGCCAGCACCGGCCAGCCGGCTTGGGCCGCGAGCCGGGTCACCGGAGCCGCGAGCTCCTCGCCGCTCGGGCCGCAGACGATCGCGCCCCGCGGGGCGGCCGCGGCGCGGTCGGCCAGATCCTGTATGTCGCCCGCGTGCGGCGCACTCGAGTGCTCGCGCAGGTCCACCCACGGCCGCCCGCCCTCCCGGCCTGCCCACTCCTCCTCCTCGAGCGGCTCGGAGACGGGTGCGAGCGGCTCCCGCAGAGGGAAGTTCAGGTGCACGGGCCCGGGCCGCCCGCCGTCCGCGGTCCAGTACGCGCGACAGGCGAGCTGCCGGAAGTGCACGGCCGTCTGCCGACCGGGCTCGTGATTTCCGACCTCCACGAACCACTTGGCGTGGCTGCCGTACAGCTCGAGCTGGTCGATCGCCTGCCCGGCGCCGACGTCGCGCAGCTCGGGCGGGCGGTCCGCGGTCAGGACGAGCAGCGGCACGCGCGCCTCGAAGGCCTCTGCGACCGCCGGGTGCAGGTTGGCGGCCGCGGTGCCCGAGGTGCAGGTGATCGCAACCGGCCGCCCGCTCGCCTTGGCCATTCCGAGCGCGACGAAGCCGGCGGAGCGCTCGTCGATCACCGACGTGCACTCGATCCCGTCCTGCCCCGTGAGCGCCAGGATCAGCGGCGCGTTGCGCGAGCCCGGACAGGTCACGGCCCTTCGGACGCCGCAGCGTCCCAGCTCCTCGACGAACGCCTGGAGCGGCGCGTAGGTCCGGTTGATCGGGATCATCTCGCTGCGATGGCCATCCGCGTGGTGTTCGTGCCCGGCTTCATGCAGCGGGGAAGCGCCTGGGCGCCGGTCGCCGACCTCCTCGGCGAACGCTATCCGAGCGCTCTGCTCGACCACCGCGAGCACGACTTCGAGGGGCGCCTTCGTGAGATCGCCTCCGCCGCGCGCGGCGCGGTCGTCTGCGGGTACTCGCTCGGCGGACGGTTGGCGCTGCACGCGGCCGCTCGCGAGCCCTCGCTCTTCGCCGGCCTGGTCACCGTGGGTGCGTCGGCGGGGATCGAGGAAGCTGCCGCCCGCGCCGCGCGCCTCGGCGCGGACGAGCGGCTTGCCGCCTGGATGGAGGGCGCATCGATCGAGGACGTGGTGGCGCTCTGGGAGCGTGAGCCCCTGTTCGCGGACCAGGCTGACTCGCTCGTGGAGGCGCAGCGGGTGGGGCGCCTGAGCCACGATCCGCGTGAGCTCGCCTCGCTGCTTCGGAGCGCGGGGCAGGGTGCGCTCGAGCCCGTCTGGCGGCGACTCACCGAGCTCGACCAGCTTCCCGTGCTCGCAATCGCCGGGGCGCGCGACGAGCGCTACGCCGCCGCGGCCCGCCGGCTCGCGGAGCTCACGCCGCTGGGGCGCGCCGAGTTGGTCGAGCACGCCGGGCACGCACCCCAGCTCCAGCGCCCCGAGAGAGTCGCGGCGCTGCTAGCGGAGTTCCTCGACCGTCACCTCTCCTAGCGCCTCGTCGTCGACCGAGACGCCCAACCCGGGCCCCTGCGGCACGGCCATGAGCCCGGCCTCGGGGGAGGGGAGCGCGTGGGCGATGCGCGCAGCGAACAGCTCCAGCGTGCCGAGCCCGCACGCCAGGGAGATCCGCTCGCTGGCCGCCAGCTGCAACGCCGCGGCGATGCCCCATGGGCCATCGAGCGTGCTCGACAGGAATGCGCGCAGCCCATGCTCGTCAGCGGCGCGCAGCGCGCGGCGGGCCGCCGAGAAGCCGCCGCTCGCCGCCAGCTTCACGTTCACGACGTCGCAGGCGCGCGACTCGGCGGCGGCGCGCACGTCCTCGGGCGTCGCGACGGACTCGTCGGCGGCTACGGGCACGCCGACGGACGGCCGTACCTGCGTCAGCTCCTCGATCGTGCGGCATGGCTGCTCGACCAGCTGGAGGTCGTAGGGCTCGAGGGCGGAGATGCGGCGCACGGCCTCGTCCGGTCCCCAGGCGCCGTTGGCGTCCAGGCGCAGGGCGGGCCACGAGCCGATCGCCTCGCGCACGGCCGCCACACGCTCGATGTCGTCCGGCAGCCCGACCTTGACCTTGAAGCAGGAGTAGCCCTGTCTCAATGCCTCCTTGGCAGCGCGCGCCGTTTCCTCCGGTGGGCCGGCGGGCAGCGTGCGGTTCACGGCGATCGCGTCCGCGCCCGGCTCCCCCAGCGGCAGCCCGGCGCGTCTTGCCTCCAGGTCGAGCCGCGCCATCTCCTCTGCCGCGTCGGCCTGTGGCGGGCGTTCGCCGCCACCGTTCCGAAGCGCCTGCGCCACCGCCCAGGCGGTGACGCCGTCGTAGCTCTCGAGCGGCGCGCCCTCGCCGTAGCCGACCGTGCCGTCCTCGTCCTCGAGGCGCAGCAGCACGAGCTCCCGCGCGGCCATCACCCCGTGGGAGGTGACGAAGGGCTCCCGTAGCGGAATCCGCAGCAGGAGCAGCGACCGCCTCACGACAGCAGCACGCCCGTCGAGAGCAGCAACGAGAACACGGCGAGCAGCCTTCCCGTCCCGGCGAGGGCGCCGTTCAGCGCCGGTCCGTCCGTTCGCGTGAGGACGGTGCGGGCGAGCGGTGGCGCGAGCGGCACGGCCGCGAGCGCGATCAGGAGCCAGGCGGACAGGCCGCCGGCGAGCCAGGTCGCGATCGGCGCAACGAACGCCAACGCCAGCATCGCCGCATACAGGTGCCGGCCGCGCCCGCGACCCAGCCTGACCGCCAGCGTGCGCTTGCCGGCCCGGCGGTCGGTGTCGATGTCGCGCACGTTGTTGACGACGAGGATCGCCGCGGCCAGCAGGCCCACCGGCGCGGCGAGGGCGAACGCCTCCCAGCGCAGGTCCTCTGTCTGCACGTAGTACGACCCGACCACGGCCACGACGCCGAAGAACAGGAAGACGAACAGCTCTCCCAGGCCCGCATAGCCATAGGGCCGCGGCCCGCCGGTGTACAGGACCCCCGCGAGGATCGAGGCGATCCCGACCAGCAGCAGCTCCCAGCCGGCCACCGCCGCCAGGTACAGGCCCGCGGCGACCGCCATGCCGAAGGCGACGTAGGTGCCGACCAGAACCTGGCGCGGGGGCATCAGGCCGCCGGCGGTCACCCGCACCGGACCGAGCCGGTCCTCCGTGTCCGCGCCGCGGCGGGCGTCGGAGTAGTCGTTGGCAAGGTTGGTGCCGATCTGGATGAAGACGCTGCCGATCAGCGCCGCCACGAAGGCGAGCGGCCGGAAAACGTCCTCGGAGCCCGCCAGCGCGGTTCCCACGAGCACGGGGGCCACCGCCGCCGGCAGCGTGCGGGGCCGTGCGGCCATGAGCCACAGCCGGGCGGTGCCGCCGCGGGCGCCCACAGCCCCCGCCGCGCTCACGGGCGCTTGGGGAACCGCTCGAACTCGGGCCGGCGCTTCTCCTTGTAGGCGTCGCGGCCCTCCTGCGCCTCCTCGCTGCCGTAGAAGAGCAGGTTGGCGTCGTGGGCCAGCTGCTGTATGCCCGCGAGCCCGTCCTCCGCGGCGTTGAAGCTGGCCTTCAGGAGCCGCAGCGCGAAGGGCGACATCGACAGCATCTCGCGGCACCAGCGCACCGTCTCCTCCTCGAGCTCCTCGAGCGGGACCACGGCGTTGGCCAGGCCCATCTCCAGGGCCTGGCCGGCGTCGTACTGGCGGCACAGGAACCAGATCTCCTTGGCGCGCTTCTGTCCCACCTGGCGGCCCAGCAGCCCGGCGCCGAAGCCGCCGTCGAAGCTGCCCACCTTCGGCCCTGTCTGGCCGAAGCGCGCGTTGTCGGCGGCGATCGTCAGGTCGCAGACCACGTGCAGCACATGGCCGCCGCCGATCGCGTAGCCCGCCACCATCGCGACCAACGGCTTCGGCAGCCGCCGCATCTGCACGTGCAGGTCGGTCACGTGGAAGCGGCCGACGCCGCGGCGCCCGGCCTCGTCGTCGCCCATGTAGCCGGAGTCGCCGCGCACCCGCTGGTCGCCGCCCGAGCAGAACGCGAGCGGGCCCTCGCCGGTGAGCACGACCACCCCGACGGAGGTGTCCTCGCGCGCGCGCTCGAGGGCATCCGAGAGCTCGATCAGCGTCTGCGGCCGGAAGGCGTTGCGCAGCTCCGGGCGGGCGATCGTGATCTTGGCGATCCCGTCGGCGATCTCGTAGCGGATGTCGCCGTACTCGGCCGCCGGGCGCCAGTCGGCGGCCGGGCGTATCTGCCGCCCGGCCTGCTCGGCGGCCCAGGCGTCGCGCTCGGTGGTGGCCATTCCGCCTTCGTACGATACGGCCCCTGGACGAGTGGCTCACCTCTGCAGCCCGGGCTCGCCCCGAGCATCCCGCGATCGTCGCGGAGGGCCGCTCGGTCGGCTACGCCGAGCTCGCGGCGGCCTCGGCGCGCACGGCGCGCCGGCTGGCGGCGCTCGGCGTGGGGGAGGACGACCGCGTCGCCACGACCCTGCCGCCGGGCATGGTGTTCGTGGAGCTACTGCACGCTCTGCCGCGGTTGGGAGCGGCGCTCGTGCCGCTCGACCCTCGGGCGCCCGCCCGCGTGGACGCGCGGCTGGTGGTCGAGGCTCCGCTCGAGGGCCCAGAGGCCGACGTGCCGCTGCGGGACCGGGTGGACCCGCAGGCCACCCACACGGTCATCCACACCTCGGGGAGCATGGGCGAGCCGAAGCCGGTACGCCTGAGCTACGCGAACCACGCCGCGAGCGCGCAGGCATCGGCGCAGAACCTGGGGGTCGACCCCGCCGATCGCTGGCTGTGCCCGCTGCCGCTCCACCACGTGGGCGGGCTCGCGGTGCTGCTGCGCTCCGCGATCTACGCCACCACGGCCCTGGTCCACGAGCGCTTCGACGCCGGGGG
>JBHELQ010000191.1:0-3614 GCA_046262995.1 Thermoleophilaceae bacterium | reverse complement strand
CGCCTGGCGCCGGTCAGGTTCGTCTGCTCGGTGTAGTCCGGGTCCGACTCGGACAGCGGCCGGCTGGCCTGGGCGGCCAGCAGGTAGACGCGCTCGGGACCCTCGCCCAGGAGTGTCCGCAGCGCCTCGGGGTCGCGCAGGTCCGCGGTCTCGATCCGCGCGCCCCGCTCCTCGAGGCCTGCAAGCTGCGAGCGCTCGGTCGCGTACCAGTTGTCGGCCAGCGTCAACTGGTGCCCCTCGTCCAGCGCCAGCTCCGCGAGCGCGGCGCCGACGTAGCCGGCTCCGAGGATCAGGAGCCGCACGGGCTAGATCGAGTGGACGTGGGGCCCCGGGGGGACGATGTTGCGGGTATCCACCACCAGCGCGGCGTGGTGCCAGACGGCGCTGTCGCGGAACTGGCGGTGCGGCGTCAGCACGACCACGCAGTCCGCCCAGGCCGCGGCTTCCTCCCCCCAGGCCACGCTCTCGTGTCGGGCTCCCTCCAGCTCCACCTCGTCCACCCACGGATCGCAGTAGCGCACGTCCGCCCCGCGCGTGAGCAGCTGGCGCATGACCTCGAGGCTGGGCGACTCGCGCATGTCGTGGACGTCGGCCTTGTAGGCCATCCCGAGCAGCAGCAGCCGCGAGTCCTTGATCGGCTTGCCGGAGTCGTTCAGGGCGTCGGCGATCTTCTGCACCACGTACAGCGGCATCTGGGCGTTGACCTCGTGCGCCGCATCGATCAGCTGGGCCGAGTAGCCGTACTCGCGCAGGCGCCACGCCAGGAAGTGGGGAACGACCGGAATGCAGTCGCCGCCGAGCCCGGGGCCCGGATAGTGGGGGAGGAAGGCGAACGGCTTGGTGCTGGCCGCCTCAATCACCTCCCAGACGGAGATCCCGAGCCGGTCGCACATCAGCGCCAACTCGTTCGCCAGCGCGATGTTCACCGCGCGGAAGGTGTTCTCGTGCAGCTTCGCCGTCTCCGCGACCATCGGGCTCGACAGCGGCACGACCGTGTCGACGATCGGCCGGTAGAGCGCCTCGGTGCGCAGGAGGCACTCGTCGGTCACCCCGGCGACGAGCTTGGGGGTCTTGCGGATCGTCCAGTCCTTGTTGCCGGGATCGACACGCTCCGGCGCGTAGCCCAGGAAGAAGTCCTGACCGACCTTACGGCCGCCACGCTCGAGGATCGGCAGCACGATCTCCTCGGTGGTGCCGGGGTAGGTCGTGGACTGGAGCACGACCAGCTGTCCCGGCCGCAGGTGCTCCGCCACCGACTCGGCGGCCGCGACCACGTAGGAGATGTCCGGAGTGCGGGTCTTCGACAACGGGGTCGGGACGCAGATCGTCAACGCGTCCAGGTCCGCGACGCTGGAGTACTCGGAGCTGGCGCCGAGCCGCCCCTCGACACCGCCGTAGCGGCTGGCCGGCACGTCCACGAGGTAGGACCGCTTCTCGTTGACGGCCCGGACCCGGTCGTCGCTCAGGTCGATGCCCGTGACCTTGAAGCCGACCTCGGCGAACAACATCGCCAGCGGGAGGCCGGCGTAGCCAAGGCCCACGATCCCGAGCCTTGCCTGCCGCGTGGCGATTCGCTCCTCGAAAGCGACCGTGGCCGCCGATGACACCGCTGCGCACACGGCCGCGCGATGCTAGCAGCCGGGGTCGCCGTTTCCGGGGGGCTTTCGGGTCCTGCGCGCGAAGGCGGAAGGGGCGGGTTACGGCCTTGGGCTGCGGTATAACGGGGGCATGTCCTTCGGGGACTCCCTCCGCGCGCTCGTGGAGGACGGATCGGCGCCCTGGGGCTTTCTGCTCGCGGCGCTGATCGTGCTGGTCCTCACTCCGCTGGCCGCGCGAGTCGCTCCTCGCATCGGGGGCGTGGACCACGGCGGCGACCGGCCGCGCGTGCACACCCGCCCGGTGCCGCGGATCGGCGGGGCCGCCATCGTGCTCGGCATCCTGATCCCGGCGGCGCTGTTCGTGGACGGCGACGGCCCGTATCTGGGCATCCTGGTCGGCACCGGCGCCGTTGCCCTGGTCGGGCTGTTCGACGACGTCCGCGGCATGCGCCCCAGCGTCAAGCTCGCGGCCGTCTGCGCCATCGCGCTGATCCCGGTGGCCGGCTGGGACCTGCGCATCGACCACTTCAGCCTCCCCGTGCTGGGCAACCACGACCTGGGCTGGATCGCCTACCCGCTGACGATCCTCTGGATCGCGGCCCTCGCCAACCTCGTGAACCTGATCGACGGGATGGACGCGCTGGCTGCGGGAATCGTCGCGATCGCGGCCGGCTCGTTCGCCCTGCTCGCCGCCTCCTTCGGCCGCACAGACGCGGCGGCCCTGGCGGCGATCGTCTGCGGCGCGACGCTCGCCTTCCTGCGCCACAACTACCACCCCGCCAAGATCTTCATGGGCGACTCGGGCGCCCTGGCGCTGGGCTTCCTGCTGGCAACGATGTCGATCGAGGGCGTGCTGAAGACCGCCGCCACGATCGCGTTGGCCGGTCCGCTGCTCGTCATGGCGGTGCCGATCCTTGACACGTCGTTCGTCGTCCTGAAGCGGCTCAAGTACCGGCGACCGCCGTGGGCGGCCGACCACAACCACTTCTACCACCGCTTCATGCGCATCGGGTTCTCCCAGCGCCGGACCGCGGCCTACCTCCATCTCTGGGCGCTCATGCTCTGCAGCTACGCGATCCTGCTGCGCTTCGTCCCGCCGCGCCCGGGGGGCGACTGGGAGCTGCGGAACAGCCTGATCGGCGCCGGGGTGGGCCTGGCCGTGCTCGCGGCGTCCGCCTGGATGGTCTACACGCTCGAGATACTGAAGGCGCGGCACCTCAAGGCGGTCGGCCTCGGACGCTTCCTGCGGGAGGTCGAGGCCTCCGAGGGGATGCCCCCGGAGACCGAGGACGAGCGCCAGGACACCGTGGAGCGGACGGTCACCGCGGGACTTCGTTAGCCCGGCCGGCTCGCGTCGACCGGATGGGCGCCGGCGGCCGTCCCGACAGGGGGCACCGCGAGCGCCAGCAGCTCGGCGGGGTCGCGCCTGACCCGGCGCTCCCAGGCGCCGGCCGGCTTGGGCTCGACCGTCAGCTCGGCGGGGTCGTTCAGGAGCCGTAGCCGGCCCTGCTCGATCAGCAGCTCGTCGACGGCCCCGAGGCGCCCTTCGAAGATCGACCACACCGGCGTCCCGAGGACCGCCGCCTCGCGGTTCATCGTGCCGCCGGCCGAGACCAGGGCGTCGGCCAGCGCCACCAGGCTGCGGCCGTCCACCGCCCGCTCGGGCACGCGCACGCGCTCGAGACCCAGGGCGGCGATCGCCCGGCGCTGCTCGGGCGTGCGCGCCAGCGCCACCACCTGAGCCTCGAGCTCGCCCGCCAGCCGCTCGAGCAGCGGCGGCAGCAGCGCGTTCTCCGAGCCTCCGAGGTAGAGCGCGTAGGAGGGCGGCGTCCGCACCACGCAGAGCGGGCGACCGGACTCGACGCCCAGCTCGCCGAGCACGGACTCGTCGGGCTGGAAGTCGGCCAGGTAGTACTCCTCCTTCAGGCCCGGGTAGCGGACGAGCTTGCGCCGGCGGGCGCCGTAGCGGCGCAGCCGCGCCGCCGGAATCGCGTCCGGCACGAGCACGCGCGAGGC
>JBHELQ010000190.1:0-10095 GCA_046262995.1 Thermoleophilaceae bacterium | reverse complement strand
TAGGCCCGACGGCTAGGCGAACGCGCCGCTCGGCTCGAGCACGGCCTCGGCCACCCGCTGCGCCACCGCCTGCGGCGTAAGCCCGACCTCCTCGCGAAGGAGGGCCGGCTTGCCGTGGGTCACGTAGGCGTCGGGGAGGCCGAAGCGCAGCACGCGCGTGCGCCCCATGAGGTCGCGGTCCGAGAGGTGCTCGAGGACGGCGGATCCGAAGCCGCCCATGAGCACGTTCTCCTCGACCGTGACGACGAGCTCGTGCTCGGCCGCGAGCGACCCGATCAGCTCGGCGTCGAGCGGCTTCGCGAAGCAGGCATCGGCAACCGTCGCCTCCACCCCGTGCTCCTCCGCCAGCAGCTCAGCCGCCCCGGAGGCCACCACAACGCCGTGGCCGTAGCCCAGGAAGGCGACCCTGTCGCCCTCTCGCAGGAGCTCGCCGCGGCCGATCTCGAGCTCGCGCGGCCGCCGTGGGCGGGGCACACCCTCGCCCTCGCCGCGGGGATAGCGGAGCGACACGGGACCGTCGTCGTATGCAATCGCCGTGTGCAGCATGTGCACCAGCATCGCCTCGTCGCGCGGCGCCATCAGCACGATGTTCGGGAGACAGCGCTGGTAGGAGATGTCGAACGCTCCGTGGTGCGTGGGCCCGTCGTCGCCGACGAGACCGGCGCGGTCCATCGCGAAGACGACGTTCAGCTTCTGCAGGCAGACGTCGTGGACGATCTGGTCGTAGGCCCGCTGCAGGAAGGTCGAGTAGATGGCGGCGACCGGCTTGGCGCCCTCGAGCGCCAGCCCGGCGGCGAACAGGATCGCGTGCTGCTCGGCGATGCCGACGTCGTAGTAGCGATCCGGTAGCTCCTTCTCCAGGATGTTCAGGCCGGTGCCGGAGTTCATCGCGGCGGTGATGCCGACCACGCGCTCGTCGCGGCGCGCCTCGGCTACCAGGGCCTTGCCGAACACGCTCGTGTACTGCGGCTTCGCAACGGGCTTGGGGGAGTCCGCCGCCTTGGCGGGCGCGGGCGCGCGGTTCAGGATCGACCCCGCCTTCGCGGCATGCCACTTCTCCATGCCCTCCAGGCCGCCCTCCTCGGCGGGCGCAAAGCCCTTGCCCTTGACCGTCTTGCAGTGGACAACGACGGGGCGGTTGGCCTCCAGCGCCTCCCCGATCGCCTCGCGCAGCTCCCCGACGTCGTGTCCGTCGACCACTCCGACGTAGGCCAGGTTCAGCTCCTCGAAGAACAGGCCCGGCGCCCAGTAGGCCTTCAGCGACTCCTTCAGGATCGGGCCGAGCCGCTCGATCCGCTCGCCGATCCCGGCCGGCAGCTTGGTCAGCGTCTCCTCGAGCTCCTCGCGCGCGTGGTGCAGCTTCGGGTTCAGCCGGACGCGCGTGAACAGGCGCGAGAGCGCGCCGACGTTGGGCGCGATCGACATGCCGTTGTCGTTCACGACGATGACGATCGGCAACTCCATGCCACCGGCGTTGTGGAGCGCCTCGAAGGCGACCCCGCCGGTCAGGGCGCCGTCGCCGATCACGGCGACCACCCGACCGTCGGGTGCGGTGCCCTTGCGCATCGCCTCCTTGATGCCCACCGCGTACGAGACTGAGGTCGACGCGTGCCCGGCGCCCATGATGTCGTGCTCGGACTCGAAGATCGAGCAGAAGGGCGCCAGCCCGCCGTACTTGCGGATCGTGTGCAACTGGTCGCGGCGCCCGGTGAGCACCTTGTGCGGGTAGGCCTGGTGGCCGACGTCCCAGAGGATCTTGTCCTGCGGGGAGTCGAGCAGCGAATGCAGCGCCACGGCGATCTCGCAGGCGCCGAGATTGGCCCCGAAGTGGCCGCCGATCTCGCCGATCGTGTCGATGATCAGCTCGCGCAGTTCCTGGGCGACCCGCTGGAGCTGCGCGTCGTCGAGTCCCTTCAGGTCATCCGGCCCCTGCACCTTGTCGAGCAGCGGCGTCACGCCTGGCGCGTAAGCACGTGGTCCGCGATCCGGCCCAGCTTGTCGGTACTGCCCTCGGCCTCGGCAAGGGCCTGCTTCGCCTTGCCGTGCGACTCGCGCGCGAGCTCGCGGGCGCGGTCGAGGCCGAAGACGCTCACGTAGGTGGTCTTGCCGTGACGCTGGTCCGTGCCGCGCGGCTTCCCGAGCGCCGCCTCGTCGCCCGTCACATCCAAGATGTCATCGACGATCTGGAACACCACGCCGAGCTCCGCCGCGAAGCGGCGATACGGGATTGTGGCAGGTCCGCTCAGGCCGGCGAGTTGCAGCACCGAGCCGACCGAGGCCCCGATCAGCGCGCCCGTCTTGAGCTCGTGCAGGTGCCGCAGCGCGGCGGGATCCGGGGCTTGGGCGCCGGGGCCGGCGGAGTCGACCTTCACGTCGAGGTACTGCCCGCCGACCATGCCCCCCAGCCCGGCGGCGGCCACCAGCTCGGAGACGGCAGCCAGCACGTTCCCCGGCTCGCCGGCCTGCTGGTCGAGCGCCAGCCGCACGGCCTCGGCGAACAGGCCATCCCCGGCGAGGATCGCGACGTCCTCGCCGTAGGCGACGTGACACGTCGGCTGTCCGCGGCGCAGGGCGTCATCGTCCATCGCCGGAAGGTCGTCGTGGATCAGGGAGTAGGTGTGAATCATCTCGACCGCGGCCGCCAGCGGGAGGACGTCCGCGTGGTCACGGCCCAGCGCCTCGGCCGTCGCGAGGCAGAGCACCGGCCGAATTCGCTTGCCGCCGGCCAGCAGCGAGTAGCGCATCGCCTCCTGCAGGCCGCCGGTGCCCGGCACGGTGGTGAGCGGCAGGTCGCGAAGGTAGGCGTCGACCCGCTCCTGCAGCTCAACCGGGTAGAGCGCCTGCCCGACGCTCACAGGAGGCGCTCCTGTCCCTCACCGGTCTCTGCCTGCTCGGAAGCGGCGCGGGCCTCGGCGTCGAGCTCTGAGCCCACGCGGGCCGCGAGCTCCGCGCAGTGCTCGACGAGCTGGGCGGCCTGGTCGCCGTCCAGTGAGCCGTCCCGGAGGCGTTCGGCGGTCGTCGCCAGCTCGGCCACGAGCTCGTCGAGCCGCTCGTTCATCGCGACGCCACCTCGCCCTCTCGCACGACGGCGCCGAGGATGCCGTTGACGAAACCCGGCGCCTCCACCGAGCAGAGCTCCTTGGCCGCCTCGATCGCCTCGTCGATCGCCACCTCGGCCGGCACGTCGGGCCGATGGAGCAGCTCGAACAGGGCCACCCGCAGGATGCTGCGCTCGAGCGGAGCGATCCGGTCGAGCGCCCAGCCCACCGAATGCCGCTCGATCAGCGTGTCGAGGGCGTCCCGCTCCCCTCGGACCCCGACGACCAGCTCTCGGGTGAAGTCGGTCCCCTGCGGCTCCGCCGCGCCGCCCGTCACGTCCTCCTGGTAGAGGGTCACCACGGCGGCACGCCGCTGGTCCGAGCGGCGCACCGGACTAGGCGCGCGAGACGTACGCGCCGGAGCGGGTGTCCACGCGCACGCGATCGCCCGCGTTCACGAACAGCGGCACGCGCACGGTGACGCCGGACTCGAGGGTGGCGGGCTTGTCCCCGCCGCCGGACGCGGTGTCGCCCTTGACCCCGGGGTCCGTCTCCGCAACGGCCAGCTCGACCGCGCTCGGGACCTGCACGTCCGTGGGGCGATCGTCGACGTAGAGCACCTCGACCTCGGCGTTCGGGGCGACCCAGCGCAGGGGATCGCTCACCTGCTGCTCTGGGAGCGTGAGCTGCTCGTAGCTCTGCACGTCCATGAAGTGGGCGTCCGTCCCGTCCGAGTAGAGGAATTGCATCCGGCGCGCCTCGGTACGCACCGGACGAAACTTCTCTCCGGCCCGGAACCTCTTGTCCAGCACCGCGCTGTCTTCGACGCGCCGAAGCTTGGTGCGCACGAAGGCCCCGCCCTTGCCGGGCTTCACGTGCTGGAACTCGAGGATCTTGAAGATTGTCCCGTCCACGTCGATGTGAGCCCCGTTCTTGAACTGGTTGGTCGAGATCACGGCGGTAAGGCTAGAGCCCCCGCTCGCCCGGCCCGCCACCGCCCCGGAGCAGATCCGGATCCAGTTCTGGCGGTAGCCGCCCCTCCGCCTCGAGCTTCTCGAGGTGCGCCCGCAGTGTCAGTCCCGCGGCGGCCCTCAGCTCGGCGGGCACGTCCGCCCAGGCCGCGTCGAGCAGCTCGTCCTCCGTGCGCCGACCGTCCTCGATCGCCGCCAGCAGGCGCCCTTCGCGGTCGAGCCGGTGCGCGATGTACTCGTCGAGCTTGGCGTTGGGATCGCGGACGTAGGGCCCGTGTCCGGGACAGAGCAGCTCGAGCTCGAGCGATCGCAGCCGCCGGAGGGATTCGAGGTACGCGCCCAGGGAGCCTTCGCCCGGCGGGATGAACACGCTTCCCTCCCCAAGCACCGTGTCGCCCGTGAAGCAGATCCCGCCGAGCAGCAGGCAGACGCTGTCGGGCGAGTGGCCGGGGGTCGCGAGCGCGCGGAAGGGGCCGACCTGCTCGCCGTCCGCCGGGCGCAGGACCGGCGCGCCGAGCCGCTCCGCCCCGTCCGCGTGGTCGGGGTGGCCATGCGTCAGGACCACCGCCTCCACGCTTCCTCCGGCCGCGTCACGGACGGCGTCCAGGTGCGTGTCGTCCTCCGGGCCCGGATCCACCACCCAGCGCCCGACCGCATAGGTGTTCGTCCCGTCGAGCGTGAGCGGCGAGGGGTTCGGGGCCCTCACCCGTACCACTCCCTCCGGATCGCGCTCCGCGACCGTCACACGGCCCTTGTACCGCTTTTCGGCGCTAAGCTCGCACCTGGTTTGGTCGCTCGGCTCGGTCAGGGTAGGAACTGGCTCCTACTCGCCCTCGGCGTCATCACCGCGATCGCCGCCGTGGATGCCGCGACCGAGGGCTCGGCCGTCCTCATCGGACTGCTCGTGGCCGGCCCGCTGGTCGCAGCCGGAGGCGCGAGTCCACGCGCCACCGCGGTAGTCGCGCTGTACGCGCTCGGACTGGCGCTGTTCCTGGGTGTGGCGGACGACTTCTTCGGGTCCGCGAACCACCTCTCGCGCGTGCTGGTGGTGGCGGTGGGCGGTTCGCTGACGGTGGTGATCTCCTACCTGAGGGAACGCCGGGAGCGCGACTCCACGCGGCTTCGCGTCCAGTACGGCGTCGCCAGGGTGCTGGCGGACGCGGAGGCGCTGGACCCCGCCGCGCCCCGGTTGCTCGAGGCCATCGGCGGCCCGCTCGGCTTCGAGGTCGGCGGCCTCTGGGAGTCGCGCGGCTCCGGCGCCCTGCGCTGCGTCGAGACCTGGTCGGCCCCCGGCGTGCAGGTGCCGCATTTCGCCGAGGCGAGCCGCCAGCTCGAGCTGCGCCCCGGCATAGGAGTTCCCGGGCGGGTCTTCGAGCAGGCCATGCCGCTGTGGATCCCGGACGTGCTGGCCGAGCAGAACTTCCCGCGCGGTGCCGTTGCCGCCGAGGAGGGGCTGCGCGCCGCCATCGCCTTCCCCGTGGTGGCGGCCGGCGTCGTAGTCGGAGTGATCGAGTTCTTCGACCCCGACGTGCTCGAGCCGGACGCGGACATGCTCGACCTGATGGCGGCCCTCGGCGCCCAGATCGGGGAATTCGTGGAGAGCCACCGGGCACAGGAGGCCCTGCGGGCGAGCGAGGGCCGCAAGAGCGCGATCCTCGAGGCGGCACTCGACTGCGTGATCACGATCGACAGGGACGGCACCGTCGTCGAGATGAACCCCGCCGCCGAGCGGACCTTCGGCTACCGCGAGGCCGAGGCGGTTGGACGCGAGATGGCCGAGCTCGTGATCCCGCCCGAGTTCAGGGACCGCCACCGGGAGGCCCTCCGCCGTCTGGCCGAGGGCGGCGAGCCCAGGATCCTCGGCCAGCGCCTGGAGCTGACCGGCATGCGGAGCGACGGCGCCACCTTCCCGGTGGAGCTTGCCATCACCCGGATCGCCGGCCACGACCCGCCGATGTACACCGGCTACGTCAGGGACATCACGGACCGGCTCCATGGGGAGCGCGAGCGCGAGCGGATCCTGGGGCTGGAGCAGGCGGCCCGGGTGGGCGCGGTGCACGCCCGCGAGCAGCTCGAGGCGATTCTGGGCGGCGTCGCCGACGGGGTGACCGCCCAGGCGCCCGACGGGCGGGTCATATTCGCCAACGAGGCAGCCACGCGCACACTCGGATACGGCTCCACGGAGGAGATCCTCGAGGCGCAGCTCGAGGAGATCCTGGGCCGCTTCGAGCTGTTCGACGAGGAGGGCCGCCCCTTCCCGCTCGAGCGGCTTCCCGGCCGCCGCGCGCTCAAGGGCGAGGAGGCCCCGGAGGCGCTGGCGCGGTTCCGCTCCAAGGCCACCGGCGAGGAGCGCTGGTCCGTCGTGAAGGCGACGCCTGTCCGCGACGAGCATGGCGCCGTGGCCATGGCGATCAACGTGTTCGAGGACATCACCGAGCACAAGCGCGCCGAGCTCCAGGAGCGCTTCCTGTCGGAGAGCAGCCGGCTGCTGGCTGCGACGCTGGACCCGGACCAGACGCTCCAGCAGGTGGCCTGGCTGGCCGTGCCCGAGGTGGCGGACTGGTGCGCCGTCGACTTGCGAACAGACGACGGCGGGATCGAACGTGTCGCGCTGGCGCATGCCGATCCCGAACAGCTGAAGCGGGCGGAGGAGTTCCAGGAGAACTACCCGCCGCAGCCCGACGATCCGACGGGAGTCGGGCACGTGATGCGCGCCGGGGAGCCGGAGCTCTATCAGGAGGTCCCCGACGAGCTGCTCCGTGACGCCGCAGTCGACGACCAGCACCTGGAGATGCTCCGGGCGTTCGGCTTCCGGTCCGCGATGGTCGTGCCGATGCTCTCTCGCGGCGAGACGATCGGGGCGCTCACCTTCGTGAGCGGCCCGTCCGGGCGCCGCTTCGACGAGCACGACCTGGTACTCGTGGAGGAGCTCGCCCGCCGCTGCGCCACCGCGATCGAGAACGCCCGCCTGTACAGCGAGCGCGCCTACATAGCGCGCACCCTCCAGGAGAGCCTGCTGCCGGCCGAGCTTCCCCACATCCCGGGGCTCGACACCGCCGCCCGCTTCCGCGCCGCGGGCGAGGGCACCGAGGTCGGCGGCGACTTCTACGACCTGTTCCAGACCGGGAGGCGCGGCTGGACGGTGGTGGTCGGCGACGTCTGCGGCAAGGGGCCGGACGCGGCGGCGGTCACGGCTCTCGCCCGCTACACGCTGCGCGCCGCCGCCATGCGCGAGCGGCTCCCGAGCCGCAGCCTGCGGATCCTTAACGAGGCGCTGCTCCGCCAGCGCACGGATCGCCGCTTCTGCACGGTGGCGTACGCGTACCTGGAGCGCGCGAACGGCAGCACCCGCATCGGCTTCGCGAGCGGCGGCCACCCGCTGCCGCTGCTCCTCCGCCAGGACGGCGAGGTCAGCTCGTTCGGCGTGTTCGGGACCCTGCTCGGCGTGGTCCCGGACCCCTCGCTTGAGGATTGCGCCGACGAGCTGACAGCCGGAGACGCCCTCGTCTTCTACACCGACGGCGTGACCGAGGCCCGGGGAGAGGGCGGGATGCTCGGCGAGGAGCAGCTCGCGGAGGTCGTGGCCTCCTGCGCCGGGCTGAAGGCGGATGCGATAGCCGCCCGGGTCGAGGAGGCGGCATTGGGGGCGCAGGACGGCAGCCCCACGGACGACATCGCCGTGGTTGTGCTGAGGGTGAGCGGCTCCGCCGTGTAACCGGCTTGGGGGACAGCCCGGGCCAAGAGCGGGCGAAGGGTTTCGGATGTTGGGGGTCTCCGAGGCCCGGGTACAAAAAATCGCCGGCCCGTGCGCGACGGGCAGGTCACACGAGATGGGAGCGCGGACATCAGCCCCACCGGGTCACCGAGCTGGATCGTCGATGCCGACAGGAAGCGCGGCCCCTTTGGCGTGACCAGGCGCCGGCGGATGATGGAGGCCGCCTTGGCCGATGGCATGACGCTCAGGCTGCCTGCCGGCCCCGAGGCGGCGAGCGAGGGTCGGGCGGCCCTGATGCGCCTGCGCGCAGACCTGGACAAGCCGCTGCTCGAGACGCTCCGCCTGCTGGTCACCGAGTTGATCGCGAACAGCGTCCGGCACGCCTCGGCGAACACGGTCGGCCTCCGGGCGCTCGTCGGGGAGAGCGGCGTCTGGGTCGAGGTGACCGACGAAGGGCCGGGCTTCGATCCGCGCGACCACGACCACACGGTGAGCGACGACTCCGGCTGGGGCCTGTTCCTGGTCGAGCGCCTGGCGGACCGTTGGGGCGTCAGGCGCGACGGGGACAGCACCCGCGTCTGGTTCGAGCTCCGGCGCAGCTAGTCGAGCCGCAGCTGCGCCGGAGGGGCCGGGTCCTGTCCCAACAGCGACTGGAAGCGCTGCGCGGCGGTGGGCGCGTCGTCGCCGCGGTTGTTGTTGAACATCACGTGGACCTGCCCCGCCTGCTCGGCGAGCCCGTGCGCCCGGCCCGCGATGTCCTTCAGCTCGTCGTCCGAGTACTTCCAGGCGAAGCGCTCGGCGACGGACTTGCCGGTCAGGTAGCCGTGCTCGTTTCGACCGTGTGCGCGGACGTAGGCCAGGTCGTCGCGGGTGACCGCGTCGAGCGGCGGCATGATCGGCACGTGGTCGCCTGGCGGGGCGTCGACGCACACGTACGCCACGCCGTGATCCGAGAACCAGCCGAGGGTCTGCCCAGCCCGCTCGTCGCGTACCCAGCCGCGGTGTCGCAGCTCGATCGCGACGGGTTGGGGTGACAGCGCCTCGACCAGCCCCTCGAGCTCGTCGAGCTCGTGCCGGCGTGGCGCGAAGGCCGGCGTGAGCTGCACCAGGAAGCATCCGAGCTTGCCGTCTTCGCGGAGTGGCGAGACCTCCTCCACGAGGCGCATTGCGAGCTCGCGTTCCAGGCCCGGGGTCAGGAGCACCCGGCCGCGCTCGTTCGTCTCGACCCCGTCGCGCAGGTCCGGGGGCAGCGACTCGAGCGGCGCCGCGTGCCTGGACAGGGCGCGATGCACCTTCACGTCGAATACGAATCCCTCTGGGGTGACGTCCGCCCAGCGGCGCACGGTCGACTTCTCCGGCACGGCATAGAAGCTCGAGTTCAGCTCCACCGCCCGGAAGTGCTCCGCGTACCACGGGAGGCGCTCGCGGGCCTCGAGCCCCCGCGGATACCACTCCTTGACGAAACCGGGATCGGCCCAGCTGGAGGTACCGACGAGGATGCGGCCAGGCACGATGAGCAAGCTAGCGCGGACGCAGCGGGCGGAGTCCGAACTGTGGACCGTTCGGGGGTCTATAGACCCCAAAACCGTCCACAGAACAGTTAGCGGCCGCGGCGCCCGAAGCTGTGGGCCGCGGGCGCCACGGCTCGCAGGTCCGCCTCGACAGAGTCGTCGTTCGACCAGATGCGACGCGGCTCGATGTGCCGCACCTCGGCCTGCGGCAAGTCGGGGCGCTCCAGCCGCGCCACGCGGTCGACCACCACGTTGACCGTTCCCTCGCGCCGCTCCAGGCGCCCCTCGGCCATGACGAGCGGCTCCGCCCGCACCGCCGTGCGGCAGCGGTCGTGCACCGGCGGGGAGACGATCAGGTTGAGCGTGCCGAACTCGTCCTCGAGCAGCATGAAGGTCATCCCATTCGCGGTAGCAGGCCGCTGGCGGGCCACCACGAGCCCGGCCACCCGCACGCGTGATCCGTGACGGGCCGCCTCGAGCTCACGACTCGAGAGCAGGTCCCCCGGCAGCCCTGGTCGCATCAGCTCGAGCGGATGCTCGCGCAGCGTGACCCCCGTGGACCCGTAGTCGGCGAGCATCCCCTCCCACGGGTCGAGCTTCCGCAGCTCCGGCGCCCCGCCCGGCTCGACCGGCAGGGCCAGCTGAACACCGGACGGCACGGGCACCCCGGGAACGGCGGCGCCGAGCAGCCACAGCGCCCGCCGCCGCCGCTCCTTCGGGGGCCCATCGACCAGCTCGTCGCAGGCGCCCGCCCAAGCGAGCCGCCCAAGCGTCTCGCTACCGGCGCCCGACCGCGCGGCAAGCTCACCGACTGAGCGATAGCCACAGCGCTCCCGCTCCGCCACAAGCGCCCGAACCTC
>JBHELQ010000189.1:0-1105 GCA_046262995.1 Thermoleophilaceae bacterium | reverse complement strand
TGGCTGACCGGCCTTGTGCCCGTCAGCGAGCCGTTCCCGCTCGGCCACGAGTGCGTCGCCGAGGTGGTGGACGTCGGCGAGTCGGTCAAGGCCGTGGCGCCAGGCGACACCGTGGTCGTCTCTTTCCAGATCTGCTGCGGGACATGCGCCGCATGTACCGCCGGTCGCACCGGCAGCTGCACGTCGGTCCCGGCCGGCTCGGCCTATGGGATGCGGCCGCTGGGCGGCGACTGGGGCGGAACGCTGGCCGACCTGGTCCGCGTCCCCTTCGCCGACGCCATGCTCGTGCCCCTCCCCGAAGGGGTGGACCCGGTCGCGGTCGCCAGCGCGGCCGACAACGTGCCCGATGGGTTCCGGACGGTGGCCGGCCCGCTCGCAGCCGACCCCGGCGCGGATGTGCTGGTCACGGGTGGCCTGGCGCGCAGCGTCGGTCTGTTCGCGGTTGCGAGCGCGAAGGCGCTGGGCGCGGGCCGCATCGCATACGCCGACTTTGACGAGGGCCGGCTGGAGCGAGCGGCTGCCCTGGGAGCGGAGCCGCTGACGATCCCGCCGGGCGACGACGGAGCGCCGGCCTGGCCCAAGAGGCTCGGACGTTTCCCGATCACGGTCGACGCGAGTGGCGACCACGCAGGTCTGCACGCCACGATCCGCTCCACCGCCCGGGACGGGATCTGCACGAGCGTCGCGGTCTACTTCGAGCCCGTCACGCCGCTCCCGATGCTCGAGATGTACACCCGCTGCTGCACGCTGCACACGGGCCGGGTGCACGCGCGCGCGCTCATTCCGGACGTGCTCGACCTGGTCGCGGCGGGCCGCCTCGATCCGTCCGCGGTGACCAGTGCCGTGGTCGGCTTCGACGACGCAGGGGACGCCATGGCGGACCCGCCGACGAAGCTCGTTCTCACGTCGGCCTAGAGCCGTCCCGGCCCACGGACCGCGGGCGGGCGGGCGGCTGCCGCCCGCGGACTGGCTAGCCTCAACCGGTTGATGTCCGAACCGGCCCGCACCAGCTCCACGCCCGTCTCGGGCCGCGTCTATCTGCTCGCCGACAACCCGCGCGACCCGGAGATCGTCTTCAGCTTCCCGGTCCACGACGAGCTGAACG
>JBHELQ010000188.1:0-10948 GCA_046262995.1 Thermoleophilaceae bacterium | reverse complement strand
CCAGACCGTCTGCAACTACTGGAACTACTGGTGGATGGGCGTCGGCGAGCACCAGTCGCACATCGCACCCGACAAGCAGGGGCTCGTGCAGAACATCGGCGCCAAGTCGGGGAATGACAGCCAGGCGAACAGCGCCAGCGGGTCCGTCAACTCCGCCCGGCCCGTAGACGTCCCGCACGACCAGGACCCGCGCACCGCGACCGACGCCAGCGGCACCCCGCTCGGGCGTTACTGGAAGATGGAGTACGAGCCCGCCATCGACGCCCAGGGCAACGCCGACTGCCAGATCGGCCAGCGCGGCTACCCGCTCGGCCCGTTGCACAACAGCTTCGACCGCTACGGCCGCGGCGAGCTCGGCGACGGCACCCCGAGCGGGGGCAACTGGATGATCTCCCGCTCCAACCTCCCAGGCCTGGCAGGCAGCACCTACGTGACGCGCAAGCTCGGGATCAAGAACCTGAGCGACGTCCCCTGAGCCTCAGGAGGCAGGCGCGGCGCGGCCGGCTCTGGGCGCGATGTTGGTGTTGTTGTGGAAGACGTTGCCCGGGTCGAAGCGGTCCTTGACCGCCACCAGCCGCGCGTACTTCTCGGGCCCGAATGAGGCTTCGATCACGTTCTCCGGCGGCTCCGCCACGAAGTTCACGTACACGCCCTCGTGCGCGTATGCGCCCATCGCCTGATCGAAGCGGCGGGTCCAGGCCACGTTCCGCTCGGCGTCGGCCGGGTCGGGCCACTGCGACAGGATGTGGTAGTTCCAGCCGGCGTCGCGGTAGGCCAGCGGAGTGGCCTCGTCCGGGACGCGCGCGAGCGCGCCGCCCATGGGGAGCATGATGTTCGCCGTGAGCGGGGAGCTGACATCGGCCGCGTGGGCCACGAACGTCTCGATCGCCTCGTCGGTCAGCTCCTGGATGAAGCCGGCCTTCCAGTAGTGGTTCATGCCCGGCGGGTTTCCGGGCGCGATCAGCTGCTGCACCGCCGTGTAGGGCATCGGGCCGAGCAGGTCGAGCGCGGGATCCCACTCGCGCAAGGGGGCGAAGGCGCGCTCTCCCGCCTCGACGGGACCGACGTAGCAGGCGATGACGCCGAAGACAGGCTTGCCGCGCACCTCCGCGGGCACGAACTCCTCGGGCGGCGCGCACAGCACCGCCGCGGCGCCGCAGATCTCGTCCGGGGCATCCTCCATGAAGCCGCGGTAGGCCTTCAGCAGGTCCACCGCCGCCTCGATGCCGAACAGCAGCATTCCCCCGTAGACCACCGGCCCGACCTCGTGGAGCCGGAACTCGAAGCCGGTGACGATGCCGAAGTTCCCGCCACCGCCGCGCAGAGCCCAGAACAGCTCCGGCTCCCGCTCCTCGCTTGCGATCACCAAGCGGCCGTCCGCGGTGACGAGCTCCACGGAGATCAGGCTGTCGACGGTGAACCCGCACTTGCGCTCGATCCAGCCGCTGCCGCCCCCGAGCGTCAGCCCGGCGACGCCGGTGCTGGGCACGCGGCCGCCGGTGACGGCCAGGCCGAAGGCCTGCGTCTCGCGATCGACCTCGCCCCACGTCATACCGGCCTGGACCCATGCCGTGCGCTTCTCGGGGTCCACGCGCACGCCCTTCATCGGGGTCAGGTCGACCACCAGGCCACCGTCGCAGACGGCATGGCCCGCTACGGAGTGTCCGCCGCCGCGAACCGACAGCTCCAATCCCTGCTCGCGAGCCAGGGCGACCGCGGCGATCACGTCTGCTGCCCCTGTGCATTGGGCGATCAGCGAGGGGCGCCGGTCGATCATCGCGTTGAAGACCGCGCGGGCGTCGTCGTAGCCAGGCTCGTCCGGTGTCAGCAGGCGTCCGGCGAAGCTGGTCCGCAGGTCGGTCAGCGCAGCGTCGATCGTGGCCTCGGGCATCGGTGCTCTCCAATCGTGCGGGACGGGCGGTCCAGCTCCACTGTAAGCACGACTCCCCCGCCCGCGCAAGCGACGGCTAGGCTCCGCGGGTGTTCTCGGATGGCCCGATCCTCCCCTGGCTCGAGCGGCTGCGGGAGGAGGTGCCCGGGCTCGAGCTGTTCGACGCCCACACGCACATCGGGCGCAACGATCCCGACGGGTACCGCTGCCAGCCGGCCGAGCTGGTGAGCGCCCTGGAGGCCGCGGACGCGCGCGCCGTCGTCTTCGCCATGCACGAGCCCGGCGGCTACTCGCCGGCCAACGACCTTGTGATGGCCGAGGCGGCCGCCTCGGAGGGGCGGCTGACCGCCTTCTGCCGGGTGGATCCCGCTCAGGACGCGGCCGCCGAAGCCGAACGCTGCCTGGAGACGGGCGCCGCCGGGATCAAGCTTCACCCCCGCGCGGAGGGCTTCACCCTCCACGATTCCGGGCTTTCCGAGCTGTTCGCCCTCGCCGACGAGCGGAGACGGCCCGTGCTGGTCCACGCGGGGCGCGGAATACCGGCTTTGGGCCGCGACGCCCTCGAGCTGTGCGAGAGCTACCCCGGCGCCCGCGTGATCCTCGCGCACGCCGGGATCTGCGACCTGGCCTGGATCTGGCGCAGCGCCGCGGACCACCCCAACCTGTTCTTCGACACCTCCTGGTGGTCGGCCAGCGACCTGCTCGCGCTGTTGACGCTCGTGCCTCCGGGTCAGATCCTGTTCGGGAGCGACGCTCCCTACGGCACGCCGGCGTTCGCCGCCACGATGTGCCTGCGCTACGCGCTCCAGGCGGGGCTCTCGCCGGAACAGATCCGGGGCGTATGCGGAAAGCAGCTCCAGCGGCTCCTGGACGGCGACGAGCCGCTCGACGCCGGGCCGGCTCCAGGTCCCGGGTCGCTGTCGCGCGACCCGCTGCTCGACCGTGTCTACGCCTTCCTGGTCAGCGCGATCGGACAGATGTTCAACGGCGTGGAGCCCAGCGAGACGCTCGACCTGGCACGGCTCGCGTGCGAGGTCGGGGACGACGCACCCCAGGCGGCCGTATGTCGTCGGGTGATCGCCTTGCTCGAGCAGCGCGAGCAATACGTCCCCGGCTCTGACGGCAGGCCGGCGCGCTTCGCTCCGGGGCTGCACTTCGTCGTCGTGGCGGCAGGGCTCGCCCGAACGCCGGACGTCGCGCTGCCTCCGGAACCCGTCCCGGCGGACGTCGCAGAACGCTCACGCAGCTCCTGAGTGCTCGGTCAGGCGTCGTGGTCCGGCCCGGGCTCCAGCACGAAGACCTCGAACCCCATGTCGGGCGAGAAGGTGACCTGGCTGTGGTAGGAGACCACCTGCCGGCCGGTGGCCTGCGCAACGGCATTCGTGAAGCGATCCGCGACCGCCTCCTGAAAGGTGAGCCGCACCTTGCGCACCAGATCCTCCTGCCCGCGCTCGACGAGCGTCCGCTCGACCGTCGTCAGGATGTCCTGCAGCACCGTCATGACGTAGTCGTCGAAGATGTAGGTCTTGGCCTTGGTGGGCCCGCGCCCGTAGTACTCCCGCAGAATGCCGACGATCGCGTTCGAGATCTCGGCGAGCTGCTCCCCCCGGGCCTCCCCGTTCTCCTCCATGGCGCGACCTTAGCGCGAGGTCAGGCGCGCGGCTAGGCGGGCTCTACCACGAGGTGGCGCACCGGCAGGTCGAAGCGTGACTTCGCCTCGTCGACGACCCCCTCCTCGAGCCAGTTGCGCTCTCCTCGCGCGTGCGTGAAGAGCACGATCTCGTCGGCCTGGAAGGTCGCAAGCGCGTCCTGGAGCGCCAGCAGAGGGTCGGACTCGCCTGTGTCGCCGGCGGCGTCGACGCCCTCTTCCTCCATCCGCTCGACCGTCTCCTCCTGCACCTGGGAGGCGTGGTCGATCGCGGGATCCGGATCGGCGAACATGAACCGTGTTCGGCTCGACAGCGCGGGCGCCACCACGAGCACCTCGGCCGCCTCCGCGCGCTCGGCGCCGACCGCGCTCTTCAGCGCCTCGCCCGAGACCGGCTCGGCGACCAGCGCCAGGATCCTGCGCGCCATCAGGCGGCCTCCTGGAGGGCCTCCAGCTCGCGCCGGGTGGCGAGCTGCTTCAGCGCCTTCGCCTCGATCTGCCGCACCCTCTCGGCGGACAGGCCGAGTCGCCTGCCGGTCTCCCGCAGCGGCTTGGGCTCGTCGTCATCGATCCCGTAGCGCAGGCGGATCACATCGCGTTCGGGCTCCGGCAGCTCGTCGACGGTCCGCCGCAGCGTCTCCTGCACGAGGCTCACCTCCACCTCCTGCTCGGGACGCGGCTCGTCGCCCTCGAGCAGGTCGCCCAGCGCCGTCTCCTCCGTCTCGCCGACGGGGCGGTCCAGGCTCGTGACCGTGCGCGCCGCGGCTCGGACCTCCTCGATCTCCTCGAGTGAGAGCTCCGCCTCGCGCGCGATCTCCTCATCGCTCGGCTGCCGGCCGAGTCGGGCATGCAGCTCCCGGTCGGCCCGGGCGATCTTGCGCTCGCGCTGGCCGATGTGCACGGGTATCCGGATCGTGCGCGCCCGGTTGGCCAAGCCGCGCTGGATCGCCTGGCGGATCCAGAATGTCGCGTAGGTCGAGAACTTGTAGCCGCGGCGCCAGTCGAACTTCTCGGCGGCGCGGATCAGTCCGAAGATCCCTTCCTGGATCAGGTCGAGCAGCGCGAGCTCCTGGCCCTGGTACTTCTTGGCGATCGACACCACCAGGCGGAGGTTGGAGTTGATCATCCGCTCCTTGGCTTCGAGGTCGCCCTGCTCGATGCGCTTCGCGAGCTCGACCTCCTCCTCGGCGCTCAGCAGCGGGTAGCGGTGCAGCTCGTTGAGGAACAGCTGTAGCGCGTCGGTCGTGGCGCTCGCCACCGCCGCGGGCTGGACCTGGGTGTGCTCCACGCCGTCGCGGCCGCAGTCGTCGGTCAGGTCGATGCTCAGCTCGTCGAGTTGGGACTGGAGTGCATCGACCTCGTCGTCCTCCAGCTCGAGCGCCCGGACGAGCTCGGCGAACTCCGAGAGGTTGGCGCAGCCCTCCTCCTCGCCGCGTTGGACGAAGGCGGCCACCTCGGGCCTGATGATCAGATCGGTGGTGGACATGGCGATGGCGTACCCGCTCAGGCCGCGGCCGAACCGGCCGCCGCCAGCCGATCCAGAGAGCGGCGCAGCAGCCGGGAGACGTGCATCTGCGAGACGCCGACGCGCTTGGCGATCTCCGCCTGCGTCAGGTCGTACTCGAAACGCAGATCGAGGATCAGCCGTTCACGCGGCGGCAGGGCCTCGAGCGTCCCGCGCAGGGTCTCGCTGATCTCCACGAGCTCGTAGCCGGGCTCATCCACGGCCACGCTGTCGCCCCAGCTCCAACCGTCATCGTCGGCGTCGGCGCCGGGCCGTGGCTGGTCGAGGGAGGTCGCCTCGTAGGCCGTCGCGGCCTCCATCGCCTCGAGCACGTCCTCGAGGGGCTCGCCGATCGCCTGGGCGATGTCGCGCGGGCGCGGAGAGCGGCCGAGCTTGCCCGGCAGCGTGCCCAGCGCCTCGCTGACCTTCAGAACCAGCTCCTGGGTCGCGCGTGGCACGTGCACGGACCAACCCTTGTCGCGGAAGTGACGCTTGAGCTCGCCCAACATGGTCGGCACCGCGTACTTCGTGAACGCGTGCCCGCGGTCGGGCTCGAAGCGGTCCACGGCCTTGAGCAACCCGATGCACGCGACCTGGACGAGGTCGTCGAACGGCTCGCCCGCGTGCCGGTAGCGGCTCGCGAGCTGGCGGGCCAGCGGGACGAAGCGCATCACGAGCTCCTCGCGCGAGGCGACGTCGCCATCGCGGTGGTACTTCGCGAGCAGTCGTTCGTCCTCATGCCGGCGCTCGTCGGGGGACTCCGGCGCGATCGTCCCCTCTTGCACAGCGACTGCCATTCCCTACCTCCTCGCAGCTCATCCCTGCGGGAGATCCGATAGCCCGCCGGCTCAACCGGACAGGCTTCGTCCCTCGACCCTCTCCGTGCGCGAAGCCCAGGGAGCGCCGGTCCGTCGCGGCTCCCCCCACGTCCCGCTAGAGGTAATTATCACCCTTTCGGTAGCGGACGAAACTCCGCTTGGGTCACTCCTTGGGGGACGCCTGAGAGGCGTCGTCCACCATCTCGAGGCGCTCCTCCAGCCGCGTGATCGTGAACACCCGGTGCACCGGTTCCGGGCCGCGAACGATCACCAGACGGCTGCCCTGCTCGCGCAGCCGCTCGTCGGCCGTGACGACGGCCCGAAGCCCCGTCGAGTCCAGGAACGTGAGCTTCGACATGTCGAGGACGACAGTCGGGGCGTCGCTCGACTCCGCCCTGCGGAGCTCCTCCTGGACCTTGCCGACGGTCGACAGATCGAGCTCCCCGTGCAGCGCCAGCCGTACGAGCCCGTCACGCTCCTCGGTCTCTATCTCGAGGATCGTCACGTTGCGCAAGCTACCGCGTCGGAAGGCACGAGGGAAGCTTCACGCGTGCGCAGCGGAGTCCGGGGGCCAGATCGCGCGCCGAGCCAGGCGCCACGCGAAGAAGAGCTGCACGGCCGCGAAGCCGAGCTCGAGCGCACGCTCGGGGACCGCGTTGGAGAGGACCGTGCCCGCCGCGACCCCGAGCGGTGAGAGCGCTCCGATCACGAGCCCCTCTCGGAGTCGCACGTTCCCGTAGCCGCTCTGACGCCACGCCCCCACAGCCGCGACCGCGACGATGGCGAGCAGCGATGTCGCCTCCGCGTCGAGCTGCGAGGCGCCGAGGAACAGCACCAGGCCGGGCACGAACAGGATCCCGCCGCCCACACCCACCAGCCCGCTCGACATGCCGGCGGCAAAGCCGATCGCCACCGCGCCCACGACGTCGCCGGCGCTCATCTAGAAGATCAGCACCAGGGCGGAGACCACGAGCAGGACCGCGAAGCCCCCGGAGACCGCCCGGGCGGGGATGCGCTGCTGGATGGCCGTCCCGGCGACCACGCCCGCCACGCCGGGGACGCCGATCAGAGCGGCCTGGAGCGGGTCCACGTGCCCGTACAGTGCCTGGGCGCCGGCCGCCATGGCGGAGATCACGACGATGGCGGTCAGCGAGGTCCCCGTCGCCTCCCTCTCCTCGTAGGCGAGCCAGAGAATCAGGAGGGGCACGATGATCGCGCCGCCGCCCACTCCGAACAGCCCGCTGAAAGCCCCGGCCGCCGTGGCGATGACGCCGAGTCGCGCGAGCCGCGGTGTCATCGCGGGCATACTACGTGGGGTGTCCGGGCCGACGGCAGAGCTCCTCACGGAGAGCCTTCAGCCGTTGATCGCCAACCCCCGGCAGGGCGCCGTCTTCTGCGACATCGACGGCACGCTCGCGCCGATCGTGAGGCGCGCCGAGGAGGCCCACGTGCCGGAGGAGATATCGAAGCTCCTCGGGCGGCTGGGCCGACGCTACGCCTGCGTCGCATGCATCTCCGGCCGCCCGGCGGCGGAAGCCAGGCGGCTGGTCGGCGTGGGGAGCATCTCCTACGCGGGCTCGCACGGCGCCGAGCTCCTGGAGCCGGGCTCGTCCCGGCCGCGGCTCGTGGCCGCCTTCAAGAGCTGGGAGGGGCGGGTACGCCGCTTCGCCGCAGGCCGCGACACGCCCGAGCTCCGACTGATGCGCGTGAGGATCGAGGACAAGGGTCCGATCTCCGCCTTTCATTGGCGCGGTGTCCCTGACGAGGACGCGGCCCGCACGTACCTGGAAGGCCTCGCCCAGCAGGCCGAGGCCGAGGGGCTCGCCACGCATTGGGGGCGAAAGGTGCTCGAGGTCCGCCCGCCGGTCCCGATCGACAAGGGCCAGGCCGTTCAAGAGCTCGTGGCCCGCACGCGGCCCCGGGCGGCCCTCTTCGGCGGCGACGACGCGACCGATCTCGATGCCTTCGACGAGCTCGACGCCCTGCGCGAGCAGGGCCGGCTCGACGACGTGGTGAAGGTGGGGGTGCGCTCCGAGGAGGGACCGTCGGCGATCGTCGAGCGCGCCGACCTGGCGGTGGACGGCGTCGCGGGCTTCACGCGCGTGCTGGTGGCACTCGCGGAGGCCTAGTGCGGTTCGTGGACTTCCTGCGGGTGGCGGTGCTGCTGTTCGGGGGCGCCGCCACCGCGCTGGCGGTCGTCTCGGTCGTGGGCGCCGCCCGCAACGACGACGCCCTGCTGATCCTCGTCTCGTTGGGCTGGTGGCTGGCTGCGGCCGCCGCCGGCCTCTGGCTGGGTCGGCGACCGGCCGCGACGCCGGGCATCGCGCGGCTGCTGGCCGGCGCCAGGGCCACCACCACGATGCCGGAGGTCGAGCCCGCGTCCGTGCTCTTCAACCGGCTCTGGCCCTTGGCTGTCCTGGCCGTGATCGCCGGCGCGGTGGGCTTCTTCGTCCCGCAGGTCCCCGCGATCGCCACGGGCTACGCGGTCCTTGTTGCGCTCACGTGGCGCAGGCAGGCCTCCGCCGTGGCCGCCATCGAGGATCGCGACGGGGTGCGCTTCTACTTCGATCGCAGCTCGCCGTTCGGGGCTCCCCGCCTGCTGCGCACGCCCTGGGCCCGCAAGATCGAGCCCATTCCCGGCTCCCCGCGCGAGGTGGCCCCCCTCTAGGCGCGCCCCCGCTTGCGCAGCCGGTCGAGCTCCGGCCAGGACCGGGTGTTGGCGACGTCGGCTGCCGTCAGCCAGCCGCGCCGGGCCGTGGCGACTCCGAAGCGCATCTTGTCGAGCGTGTCGGCCCCGTGGGCGTCCGAGTCGATCACGATCGGCACCCCGGACTCCGCCGCCAGGCGCGCGTAGTGGTCGGGCAGGTCGCGGCGGTTCGGATTGGCGTTGATCTCGAGGAAGGTCCCGGTGCGGGCGGCGGCCTCGATCACGGCCTCGAGATCGATCGCGTAGCCCTCGCGGCGCCCGAGCATGCGGCCCGTCGGATGGCCGATGGCGTCGATCAAAGGGTGCTCGAGAGCGTGCAGCATGCGGCCGGTCATCTCCTTCTCGGACATCCGGAATGAGGTGTGCACGCTGGCGACGACCCAGTCGAGCTCGGCCAGCAGCCCGTCCTCGTAGTCGGGCTTGCCGTCCGGAAGGATGTTCGTCTCGGTCCCCGCCAGCAGCCTGAAGCCGTCGAGCTCCTCATTCAGGCGGGCGACCCGCTCGATCTGTCGGCGCAGCTCGTCGGGAGGCACGTCGTTGCCGAAGCCATGGGTGGCCGAGTGGTCCGTGATGGCCAGGTACTCGTAGCCGCGCTCGCGCGCCGCAGCCGCCATCTCGCCGACCGTGTTGCGGCCGTCCGAGGCGATCGTGTGGCTGTGGAGGTCTCCTCGGATGTCCGCGAGCGACACGAGCTCCGGCAGCTGTTGCTCCCGTGCGGCCTCGAGCTCTCCGCGGTCCTCGCGCAGCTCGGGCGGGATCCAGTCCATGCCGAGCAGCTCGTAGACACCCTGCTCGTCGGCGCACGCATGCGTCTGTCCCGACTCGTCGCTTGCCACTCCGTACTCCGACACGTGCAGCCCGCGCCTGACCGCGTCGGTCCGCAGCGACTCGTTGTGCTTCGCCGATCCGGTGAAGTGCTGGAGCAGGTTGCCGAAGTTCTCCGCGGGGACTATCCGCAGGTCGACGGGCAGTCCCGAGTGCGTGACCGCCCGCGCGCCCGCCTCGCCGGAGGAGTGCACGACGTCGATCGAGGCCAGCGAGCAGAAGGCCTCGACCAGGGCACCCGGATCCGCGGCGGCCGCGACCACGTCGAGGTCCTTGCAGGTGTCGGTCATCCGCCGGGCGCTCCCGGCGAGCTCGACCCGGATCGCCGCCGGATGATCGCTCAGCGACTCCACGAGGCCCTCCCCGACCGAAAGCGCCTGGGACAGCAGCACGCGCGGCTTCGCCGCCCCGTCACCGTCGGCCAGCGCCACCAGCACGTTCTCCTGCGCCTTCGGGCCGAAGCCGGGCACGTCCTCGAGGCTGCCGTCCTCGGCCACCCGGCGCAGGTCGTCGAGCGAGCAGACGCCGAGACGCTCGTGCAGGGCCCGCGCCCGCTTGGGGCCCAGGCCGGGAACCCGGGTGACCTCGATCAGTCCCGAAGGGATCCGCTGCTTGAGCTTGTCGGCAGAGGGGATGCTGCCCGTCTCGAGCAGGGCCTCGATCTTCTCCGCGATCGTCTTGCCCACGCCGGCCAGCTCGGCGGCACGGCCCTGCCTCGACAGCTCGGCCACCGACACTCCCGCCTCGCGGATCGCCTTCGCCGCGTTCCGGTAGGCGAGCACGCGATATACGACCGCGCCGTCCAGCTCGTAGAGGCTCGCGAGCTCCTCGAAGGCCTCGGCGATCTCGCCGTTTCGCATGTCGGCGGGCATCTCGCAGCTAGCGTACGCGCCCGTGCGCGAGGCCTGGCTCGTCCTGCCGACCTACAACGAAGCGGAGAACCTGGAGGCTGTGGTGCGCGCGGCGCTGTCCGAGCTCGGGCGCACCGGACATCCCCACCGGGTCCTGGTCGTCGACGACAGCTCCCCCGACGGCACCGGTCGGATCGCGGACCGCCTGGCCGCGGAGCTCGAGCCCGTCGAGGTGCTCCACCGGGAGCGCAAGCAGGGTCTCGGGCGGGCGTACCTCGCCGGCTTCCGCGTGGCGCTCGAGCGTGGCGGAGGCCTGATGCTCGAGATGGACTCCGACTTCTCGCATGACCCGGCCGACCTTCCGCGTCTGATCGCGGCCTCGGAGGCGGCGGACCTGGTGCTCGGATCGCGCTACATGCCGGGCGGGGGCATAACTGACTGGGGACCTCTCCGCAGGACCCTGAGCCGCGGCGGCTCGTGGTACGCCCGAACGGTGCTCGGAGTCCCGGTGCGCGACCTGACCGGCGGCTTCAAGTGCTTCCGGCGCGAGGTTCTCGAGGCAATCGACCTCGACGCCGTGACGGCGGACGGGTACGCCTTCCAGATCGAGATGACCTACCAGGCCGTGAAGGCCGGGTTCACGGTCGCCGAGGTGCCGATCCTGTTCCGCGAGCGGCGGGTGGGCAGCTCCAAGATGACCGCGC
>JBHELQ010000187.1:0-1293 GCA_046262995.1 Thermoleophilaceae bacterium | reverse complement strand
CCAGACCGTCTGCAACTACTGGAACTACTGGTGGATGGGCGTCGGCGAGCACCAGTCGCACATCGCACCCGACAAGCAGGGGCTCGTGCAGAACATCGGCGCCAAGTCGGGGAATGACAGCCAGGCGAACAGCGCCAGCGGCGTGGTCAACGCTGCGCGGCGGATGGACATACGGCCGGACCAGGATCCGCGCTTCGCCACCGACTCCGGCGGCACCCCGCTCGGCCGCCAGCACGACTGGCCCTACGAGCCCGCGATCGACGCCCAGGGCAACGCCGACTGCCAGACCGGCCAGCGCGGCTACATGAAGGGACCGCTCCGCAACGGCCACGAGCGCTATGGCCCCGGGCTCCTCTCCGACGGCACCCCGAGTGGCGGCAACTGGTCCGTCACACGGCCGAACCAGCCCGGGCTGGCGGGCGGCACCTACGTGACGCGCAAGCTCGGAATCACCAACCTGCGCGACGTTCCCTAGCAGGTCCGCGACCGGGCTCACAGAAGCCTCTTGACATACCTACCGTGCGGTAGGTAGCCTCCTCACCTACCAAGGAGTAGGTAGAGACGGGGGCAGACGTGGACGGCAAGATCGAAGGCGGCACCACCTCAACTTCGGCCACCGAGCCAGAGGTGCTCGCGGAGCGGACGCCAACCCTGCGGCGCACGCTGCGCGGCCTGTCGGACGCGATGCTGGCGGCGCTGATGCGCGCGCTCGAGACACATGCGCACGAGCTCGTCCCGGGCCGCCTGTTTCGCTCCCGCGACGGAAGCGGATGCGCCGTGGGGCTCATGCTCCGAGAGCTCGCCCCAGAGCGCTACGAGAGCCCCTCGGCGCTCCGCTTCTGGCTCCGGGATCGCTGGCGCCGGCGGGCGAGCTCCTACCCGGAGCTGGCGCGCAACCCGCGGCTTCGTCACCTCGAGTGGCTCTTCGACAGCTCTGTGAAGGAGCTGCGAGCGGGGCGGCCGGACCCGAGCGGGAGCTTCCCCCACACCGTGGGGCAGTGGATCCTGCGGGAGGCGCGGCTCGAGCTCGACTGGCGCAGCATTCGGACGGGGATCCACCGCAGCGGCTCGAGCGCCGAGGTCGCCGGCGTCGCCATATGAGCGCCGCCGGCGTGCTCCAGCGCCGTCGGCCACGTGGTGAGAAGTGAGCAAGCGAACCGGCTCCGCCTCGCTGGTCGCAAGCCCCGTGCTGGTCGGCACGGTGACGGTGCTGATCGTGCTGATCGCGATCTTCATCACCTTCAACGCCAACAAGGGGCTGCCGTTCGTGCCCACCTACGACCTGAACGCCGA
>JBHELQ010000186.1:0-5564 GCA_046262995.1 Thermoleophilaceae bacterium | reverse complement strand
AGCAGGGCGCGCGCGTGCTCATCAACGACCTCGACTCGGACGTCGCGGAGCAGGCGGCGAGCGAGATCGGGGGCGAGACGACCGTCTTCGGCGGCGACCTGACCAACGAGGGCGTCTGCGACGAGCTCGTGCAGAAGGCCGTCGACGAGTTCGGCCAGCTCGACATCATCGTGAACAACGCCGGCTACACCTGGGACGGCACGCTCCACAAGATGTCCGACGACCAGTTCCAGGCCATGCTCGACATCCACACGGTGGTCCCCTTCCGGATCGCGCGGGCGGCCGCCCCGCACCTGCGCGAGCCCGCCAAGAAGGAGAAGGAGGAGGGCCAGGAGGTCTTCCGCAAGATCGTCAACATCACCTCGGTCTCGGGCACGATGGGCAACGCCGGCCAGGCGAACTACTCGGCCGGCAAGTCGGGCGTCGTGGGGCTGACCAAGACGCTCGCCAAGGAATGGGGCCAGTTCAAGGTGAACGTGAACGCCGTGGCCTTCGGCTTCGTCGAGACGCGCCTGACAGCTTCGAAGGAAGAGGGCGGCAAGTTCGAGCGGCAGGGCCAGGAGATCCAGCTCGGCATCCCCGAGCAGCAGCGCCAGATGGCGTCGATGCTGATCCCGCTGGGACGCGGGGCCACGCCTGAGGAGGCGGCGGGCCCGGTGTTCTTCCTCTGCTCGCCCTGGTCGAACTACGTGCACGGACAGGTCCTGAACTGCACCGGCGGGCAGTTCGGAGGGATGTACTTCTAGGCCGGCGGGGCGTCCGGCGGCCGTCTGCGCTCCTCGGCCAGCGGCCGGCCGGACTCGTCGGCCAGCGCGCTGGGCGGCCACGGCCCGAGCCAGTTGTCACGCGCCCCGTCGATCGTGATGATCGACCCCGAGTGGTAATCGCCGGCCGGCGACGCCAGGTAGGCGACCATCCACGCGATCTCCTCCGGGCGGCCCATTCGTCCGAGCGGCACCGAGCCGGCGGCTCCCTCCGCCACCGCCTTCGGGTACTTCGTGCGCACCACCTCGGTGTCGAAGGCCCCCGCGGCGAGAGCGGTCAGCTTGATCCCGAAGCGCGCCCATTCGATCGACAGCACGCGGGTCAGGTTCTCGACGGCGGCGCGCGCGGCCGAGGAGTGGGCCATCCCGGGCATGCCGTGGTGGGGAGAGAGCGTGACGTTCACGATCTTTCCGCCCCTGCCGCCGGCGATCATCGCCCTGGTCGCCACGGCGTGGCTCATGAGCCAGGTGCCCTCGACGTTCAGGCGGACCACGGTGCGAAAGCCCTTCGGGCTGATGTCCTCGGCCGGCGTCAGGTACTGGCCGCCCGCGTTGTTCACGAGCAGGTCGACGCGCCCGTGTCGCTCGAGCACGCCGTCGACCAGCCCGGCCACCTGGGACTCCTCGCGGATGTCGCAGGGCAGGGCCTCGACGCGGCCCTTCTCGCTTGTCGCGGCGGTCTCCTTGAGCGGCTCGGTCCGCCGTCCGCAGACCACGACGGTCGCCCCGCAGGCGGCGAGCTCGAGCGCGGTGGCCCGACCGAGCCCGCTTCCACCGCCGCTCACGATCGCCACCTGGCCATCCAGCAGGCCCGGCGCGAAGATCTGCGACCCCATCGCGGCGGAGCCTAGCCCTCGCTCGAGCCCCGGCGGCGCCACCCGCGGCCGGCGCGGCGGCCTCCGGGGTCAGCCCGGGCTTGGAGCGCGCGTGCTGCGGCACATCGGCGACCAGTCGGCCGCCAGCCCGATGCCCCAGCCGAGCAGCGGCCAGACCGGCCAGAAGTACCCCATGCCGGTCAGCGCCCAAATGCAGACCAGGAGCAGCTGGACCATCACGAACACCTGCAGGTGCACCCTCCGCCCCCGCCCGGCGCTCCCACGCTGCTCGCGGCGGGGCAGGTCGCCCAGGAGCCCCGCCAGGTCCCCGTGCGTCCGCGCCGCGAGCGCCGCGCCGATGCGCTGCTCGAGCTCCTCGAGCTCGAGTCGTCCCTCCCCGGCGTGGAAGCGCAGACGGTCCACGACCTGTTCGCGGTCGGCCTGGGACGCCCGCAGGTCGGGATCGGACGTCAGGCGGTCGAGCTTCTGGTCAGCCATCTCTCCACTCCCGTAGAATGGTCTTCTCAGGACGGAGCACATCATACCGTCTATTCTGGATCGTTGCAGACCACGCGCCTCACTCCGACGTCGTACATCGTGCTCGGACTGCTCGAGCTCGCGGGCGAGGCGACCCCCTATGAGCTGAAGCAGGGAGTGCGCGGGACGCTCGGGAACTTCTGGTCGCTCCAGCATGCCCAGCTCTACTCCGAGCCCCAGCGCCTCGTGGAGGGCGGCTACCTCAAGGAACGGCGCGAGCGGAGCGGGCGCCGGCGGCGCCACTACTCGCTCACGCGCAGCGGCCGGCAAGCGCTGGACGAGTGGCGCTCGAGCCCGACCAGCGAGCTCTCGGAGCTCCGGGACCTGGCCCTGCTGAAGCTGTTCTTCGGCGCGGATGCCGCCGAGCTCGCCGGGGCGCAGCTCGACGCTCACCGGGCGAAGCTGGCCGAGTACGAGGCGCTGCGACGCCTCGACGGCGGCGACGCCCCGCGTGGGCCCTGGCTGGCGCTCGAATCCGGAATCGCCCACGAGCGGGAGTGGGTCCGCTACTGGGAGGCGCTGCGCGACGATCCGAAAGCCCGGGCTGACGGATAATCCGTCGGTCGATGTCGACCGCCGCCGAGCCCCGACCCGCCGAGCTCCCGCTGCCGGGCGGGCGCCCGGGGGCCACCGTGCGCCTGCACCCGCTGCTCAGCGGCCACCACCTGGGACCGCGGGCGTGGTTCCTGCGCGAGGAGAGGCGCTTCGCGTGGCGCAAGGCGCTCGGCCTGGGCGTCTCGCGCTCGGAGCTGATCGAGGTGCCCATCGTGGCCTTCTGCGTCGAGCACCCCGGGGCCGGGGCGATCCTGATCGACACCGGCTTCCACCCCTCGGTGGCGGACACGCCGCGGGAGAACCTGGGCCTGGTGAGCTCGCGCTCGTTCAGGGACATCGAGATGCGGCCGGAGCAGGCCGTGGCGGCCCAGCTGCGCGAGCGCGGGCTCGACTCCGCCGAGGTCGGGGTCGTCGTGATGACCCATCTGCACACAGACCATGCGAGCGCCGTGTCGGAGTTTCCCGGCGCCACCTTCCTGGTCAGCTCCAGGGAGTGGGACGCCGCCACGAGCGACGGGCCGCTCCACGGCTATCTGCGGCGGCAGTTCGACCACCCCTTCGACTGGCGAACCCTCGACTTCGACAGCCCCGACTCCGACGCCTACGCCACGTTCGGCCGTTCCTACGACCTGTTCGGCGACGGCAGCGTTCGCCTGGTCTTCACGCCGGGACACACGCTCGGTCACCTGTCGGTCGTCCTGCGCCTGCGAGCCCGCGACGCGCTGGTGGCGGGAGATGCGATCTACAACCAGGTCGCGCTGCGCGACGGTCACCTCCCGTACCGGATGGAGGACGCGCACCTGTTCCGCCGCTCGCTACGCGAGATCCAGCTCTACGCCCGCGAGACTTCGGATGCGCTGATCATTCCGGGGCACGACATGGGGCACTGGCGCACGCTCGACCCGCTCTACAAGTGAGCGCCGGCTAGCGGACGGCGGGGCGGCGGCCCGCGGCCTCGGCGGCGCGGCGGGCGGCGCGGGCGGCACGCACGACGCGCCGGCGGCCGTCGCGCCTGAGCGTGGAGTGCATGGCCCGGACCTCCTCGAAGATCGCCTCCGATGCCGCCTGGGCCTGCTCCTTCGTCGGGTTCTCGACTCGCTCGAAGCGGATCGGCTTCCCGTACTGGACCGTCACGTTGGGCAGCTGCAGGCGTCGCCAGTCCCTGGCCTTCTCAGAGCCGGCGATGGCCGTCGGGACGACCGGGACGCCGGTCTCGAGCGCGAGTCGGCCGACGCCGTGGCGCGGCTTGCCGAGCTCGCCGGAGCGGGAGCGGCCCGCCTCCGCGTACATGACGATCAGGTCACCGCGGCCGAGGATCGTGCGCGCGGTGATGAATGCCTCCTCGTCCTTGCGCCCGCGCAGGACGGGGAAGACGCCGCCGTGCGTGTAGATGAACTGCAGCGGGCGCTTGAAGAGCTGCGACTTGGCCATGAACTGCACCTTTCGGCGCAGGTAGACGGCCACGAAGAAGTGGTCCAGGAACGAGAAGTGGTTGGGCGCGATGATCGCCGGGCCGTCCGCGGGGACGTTGTCCGAGTCGATGCAGCGTGCGCGGAAGAGGACCACCACGTACGGAGTCAGGAGCAGCCGAACGAGCTCATATACCCAGTCCGGCCGCCCTCGCCGGACTCGCTCGTGGAAGCGGGTGAAGTACTCAGCCGGTCGGGGGTCCTTGTAGACCTGCGGCTTCATCGGCATGCCCCCAGCTACCCGGACTCCTCGCCATGGTTACTGGGGCGCTCATACGACTCCTCGACGCGCACGATGCGCTCGCCCCGGAAGGTGAACACCTGCCATACGCGGTCGTCGATCTCCACTCCGCTCTCGCTGCCGTGGCCCCAGTAGTGGAGCAGCACCACCACCTCGTCGCCCTGCTCCCGAGCGGCCTCGACCTCTCCCTGGAGGTCGTCGAAGGCGGCGGTCCACTGAGTGAAGTGCTCGGCGACGCCCGCGTGCCCGTAGCGGGTCATCGCGTCGGGGTCCTCGGAGGCGGGATGCCACTCGACCTGGGGGTCGAAGCGCTCGAGCGCCATCTCGAAGTCCCGGCGGCCGAACGCCTCGATGGCCTGTCGGATGGCGGCGACGCGATCCATCTGTCAGGCGTCGCGTGCCCAGCCCCGGGCGCGCTCGAGCGCCCTCGCCCACTCCGAGAGCAGGGACTCCCTCCGGTCCTCCGACATCCTCGGCTCGTAGCGCGCCGCCTCGCGCCACATCGTGCCCACGTCGGCCTCGGTCCAGAGCCCGGTCGCGACGCCCGCCAGGTAGGCGGCACCGAGCGCCGTCGTCTCCGACACCTCCGGGACCACCACCGGCACGCCGAGCACGTCGGCCTGGAACTGCATCAACCAGCGGTTCACCACGGCGCCGCCATCCGCCTTCAGCTCCTCCAGGCGGATGCCCGAGGCGCGCTCCATCGCCCGCACGGCATCGACGGTCTGGTACGCGATCGACTCCAGTGCGGCTCGGGCGAGCTGCGCTCGCCCACTGCCGCGCGTCAGGCCGACGATCGTCCCGCGCGCGTAGGGGTCCCAGTGAGGCGAGCCGAGGCCCGTGAAGCCTGGCACCAGATAGACGCCGTCGTTCGACTCGAGCGAGGCGGCCAGCCCCTCGGTCTCCTCGGCGCGCTCGATGATCCCGAGCCCGTCCCGCAGCCACTGGACGGCGGCGCCGGTGACGAAGATTGCCGCCTCCAGCGCGTAGTCGACTCGCTCGCCGACCCCCCAGGCGACGGTCGTGAGAAGGCCCTCGCCGGGCTCGGGGGCCGAGGTGCCGGCATTCTCGAGCACGAAGCTGCCCGTGCCGTATGTGTTCTTGCCGAGTCCCGTCTCGTAACACGCCTGCCCGTACAGCGCGGCCTGCTGGTCGCCGGCGATGCCCGCCACCGGGACCGCGC
>JBHELQ010000185.1:0-2425 GCA_046262995.1 Thermoleophilaceae bacterium | reverse complement strand
TTAGCGCCGATTCTCGCGCCGAAGCTCTTGGCGGTTCTCGTGCCGTGGTGATGATCCTTCAGTTTCAGGTTTCGCCTGGCTCGTAAGGGCTTTGGTCGTGCCTACCGGCATTCTCCCGAGGCATCTGGGATCGGTCTCACTGTCTGGTCGGGCGCGGGCAGTGTTCGCGTTGTCCGAGCCGCTCCCTGAGCCGCCGCCGGCGGTGCCCTCACACGCCTTGAAGTCACAGGGATGTAGTTCGCAGCGGCCTCGCGCAGGCGTGTCGGGTTGACCCTGCGCCCGTTGGGCTGCTGTAGTAGAACTATCAGACAGACAGCGATATCGCTCCCACCCGCGGCCCGGCCGGGCGGCGAGTTCTTCGCGGTCCCGACGACCGCGGATCAGCGCCGGTACGAGGCCCTGCGCGCCTACCTGCTCGAGGGGGTGAGCGCAGCGGAGGCTGGCGCCCGGTTCGGCTACACCGAGGCCAGCGTCACCACGATGGCACGGGACTTCCGGGCCGGCCGGGCCGACTTTTTCACCGACACCAAGCCTGGCCCGAAGAGCGCCCCGGCCAAGGACGCCGCCCGGGCCCGGATCATCGAGCTGCGCCGGGCCGGCCGGTCGGACTACGAGATCGCCGAGCTCCTCGCCGCCGAAGCCACCCCGCTGAACCGGACCGGGGTCGCGGAGGTCCTCGCCGCCGAAGGCTTCCCACGACTGTGGCCCCGGCCGCACGCCGAACGCGGGCTGCCGCGACGCGAGCCCCAACCCCGAACCGGCGTGCTGGACTTCGCCCAGTGGCCGCAGCGGGCCGACACCAAGCTCGCCGGGCTGCTGCTGATGATCCCAGACCTGGTTGCTCTGGACCTGCCCGGGCTGGTCCGCGCCGCCGGCTATCCCGGCACCAGCGTCATCCCGGCGCTCAGCTCGGTGCTCAGCCTGCTGGCGTTGAAGCTCACCGGCACCCGCCGCGTCAGCCACGTCGAGGAACTCGCCACCGACCCCGGCGCGGCACTGTTCGCCGGCCTGACCTCGCTGCCCAAGGCCACCGCCCTGACCACCTACTCCTACAAGCTCGACCACACCAAGCAGGCCGCGCTGCTCTCCGCGCTGGACAAGGCCAGCCTGGCCGCCGGGCTGGCCACCGGCGACGCGCTCAACCTGGACTTCCACGCCGTGATGCACTGGGGCACCGACGTCGCCCTGGAAAAGCACTACGTGCCACGGCGAAGCCAACGCACCCGCAGCGTGCTGACGTTCTTCGCCGAAGACGCCGACAGCCACACCCTGCTCTACGCCAACGCTGACCTGTCCAAGGCCACCCAGAACAACGAAGTCCTCGCTTTCGCCGACCACTGGAACACCACCACCGGGCACGACCCGAAACTGCTGATCTTCGACAGCAAGGTCACCACCCAAGCCCAGCTCGCCGAGCTCGCCGACCGCGAGATCGAATTCATCACGCTGCGGGCCCGCAGCCCCAAGCTCACCGCCGCCCTGCACGCCCTGCCCGCCAGCGCCTGGACCCCGATGACGATCGCCCGCGCCGGCGGCAAAACCCGCCGGGTCCGGGTCATCGACGATCCCGCCGCGAAGCTCAGCAGCTACCCCGGCACGCTGCGGCAGCTCGCCGTCGCCGGCCTCGGCCACGACGAACCCACCCTGATCATCACCAACGGCCTGACCCGGCCCGCCAAGACCATCATCGAGGCCTACGCCCGCCGGATGAACATCGAGCAGCGCCTCGCCGAATCGATCCGCTCCTTCGGCCTCGACGCCCTCGCCGGCGCCGTCCCCCTCAACGTCGACCTCGACGTCGTCCTGTCCGTGCTCGCCCACACCCTCTGCGCCGCGCTCCGCCGCCGACTCCCCGGCTACGCCACCGCCACCCCCGACACCCTGCAACGCCGCTTCCTCAGCACCGGAGGAACAAATCCTCAACCACCCCGACGAGATCGTCATCCGACTCGACCGCCGCACCTACTCACCCGTCCTCCGCCAAGCCGACCTCCCCACCACCGAAGTCCCCTGGTGGGCCGGCCGCCGCCTCCGCTACGAGTACCAATGATCAAACTGGGATCGAATCAGCTGCGCGAGAATCGGCGTTAGAGTTGCATGGGCGTAGTTTTGGCTCATGCCTCGTGCGGGTTGGCGTAAGCCGGAGACGGAGCGTCGTCTGCCGGATCTGGTGTCGGTTGGGCTGCTGATGAAGGTGTTCCCGGCTGATCTGGTCGATGAGGTGGTTGCCGGGTGCGGGCGCACGGAGCAGCGCCGTCGGTCGTTGCCGGCGCGGTCGATGGCGTATTTCGCGATGGGGATGGCGCTGCATTCGGAGGGCTCGTATGAGGATGTCCTCGCGCTGGTCTCGGACGGGGTGGCGTGGGCGCGGCGTGAGTCGGGAGCGGGCCGGTTGGCGAGCAAGGCGGCGATCTCGCACGCCCGG
>JBHELQ010000184.1:0-7873 GCA_046262995.1 Thermoleophilaceae bacterium | reverse complement strand
GAGATCGTCGAGATCGAGACCGACAAGGCCAACATGACCTACGAGTCCGACGCCGACGGCGTGCTCGTGGAGATCGTGGCCGAGGAGGGGCAGACGCTGCCGCTCGGCGAGGTGATCTGCAGGATCGGCGAGGAGGGGGAGGCGCCGGAGAAGGGCGGCTCGGACGAGGGCGAAGAGAAGGCCGAGTCCGAAGGGGAGCCGGAGGCCGAGACGGAAGGCGACGAGGACGGCGCGGAAGCCGAGGACGCCGACGAGGCCGAGGAGTCCGAGCGCCAGACGGCCACCACCACCGCCGAGAAGGACGAGGGCGAGAACGGAGCGGAAGCGAAGGAGGAGGCGCCCGACCGCAAGGGCGACTCCGGGGCCGACGGCAACGGCCGCGTGAAGGCCTCGCCCGTGGCCAAGCGCATGGCCCAGGAGCTGGGCGTGGAGCTGGCCCGGCTCGAGGGCAGCGGGCCGGGTGGTCGGATCGTGAAGGCGGATGTGGAGGCCGCGGCCAAGGACGGCGGCGCGAAGGCGCCCGAGCGCGAGGAGGAAGAGGGCGCGCCCGCCGCCGGCCGCGCCGAGGCGGGCGCCAAGGGCGAGGCCGAGGTCCATGAGCTCAGCAAGATGCAACAGACGGTCTCCCGTCGGATGGCGGAGTCGAAGGCGACCGCGCCCGATTTCGCTCTCCAGATCGACGTGGACATGACGCGCGCCGTGGAGCTGCGGGAGCGGCTGAAGGAGGTGGCCGAGCAGGCGCCGTCCTTCAACGACATGGTCGTCAAGGCCGCCGCCGCGGCGCTGCGCGAGCACCCGCGCGTGAACGGCGCCTACCGCGACGGCAAGTGGGAGCTCTACTCGAAGGTCAACGTCGGCGTGGCCGTCGCGGCCGAGGACACCCTCGTAGTGCCCACCATCTTCGACGCCGACCAGAAGTCGCTCGGGGAGATCGCGCGGGCGGCGCGGACGTTGATCGGCAAGGTGCGCGACCGCAAGATCACGCCGCCCGAGATGGGCGGCGGGACCTTCACCGTCTCCAACCTCGGGATGTTCGGGATCGACCGCTTCTCGGCGATCATCAACCCGCCGCAGGCTGCGCTGCTGACCGTGGGCGCCCTGAAGAAGCGACCGGCCGTCGACGAGCGCGGGCGCGTGGTGGCCCAGGACCAGGTGACGCTGACGCTGGTCTGCGACCACCGCATCCTCTACGGCGCCGACGGCGCCCAGTTCCTGGCGAGGGTGCGCGAGCTGCTCGAGCAGCCGCTGTCGCTGGCGCTCTAGCCGTGGACCAGCGGGTCCCGGCGACCCACGACGAGGAGATCATCGGCGCCCCCGCGCCGGCGGTGGCCGCGACGCGCTCCGACGAGGAGCGGATCGCCCGCGTCGAACACGAGTTGCGGACGGGCTTCGAGGCGCTGGCCGACGTGGCGCCGGCGGTATCGGTGTTCGGCTCCGCACGCACGCCGGAGGGCAGCCCGGAATACGAGCTCGCGCGCGAGACCGGCAGGATGCTCGGCGAGGCGGGCTTCTCGGTGATCACCGGCGGTGGCCCCGGCTGCATGGAGGCGGCGAACCGCGGCGCGAAGGACGCGGGCGCGCTGTCGATCGGGCTGAACATCGAGCTGCCCTTCGAGCAGCACCTGAACCCGTACGTGGACCTCTCGCTCGAGTTCCACTACTTCTTCACGCGCAAGCTGATGTTCGTGCGCTATGCGTGCGGCTTTGTGGCGCTGCCCGGCGGCTTCGGCACCCTCGACGAGCTGTTCGAGGCGCTCACGCTCGCGCAGACCGACAAGATCCCCGACTTCCCGGTGGTGCTCGTAGGGACCCACTATTGGGGCGGCCTCGTGGAGTGGTTGCGCGACCGGCTGGCGGCGGAGGGGAAGATCGCGCCCGCGGATCTCGAGCTGGCCGCGGCCGTGGACGACCCTCAGAGCGCGCTGGGGCTGATCCTGGCGGGCGCGAGCGAGCAGGGCTTCGCCCCGTTCTCCTAGCGCGAGTCAGCCCCAACGCGAGGTGACGACCTTCTTGCGCGTGTAGAAGTCGATCGCGTCCAGGCCGTTGGCGTGCAGGTCGCCGTTCATCGACTCCTTCCAGCCGGCGAACGGGAACCAGGCGACCGGAGCGGCCACGCCGATGTTCACACCCAGCATGCCCGCCTGCACCTGGTAGCGGAACTCTCGCGCCGAGCTGCCCGAGCTCGTGAAGATCGACGCTGCGTTGCCGTAGCGCGAGCCGTTCACCCAATCGAGCGCGGCGGCCAGGTCGGGTGTGCGGATCAGTGTCAGCAAGGGGCCGAAGAGCTCCTCGCGCGCAGCCCGGCTCTCGGGATCGACGCTGTCCAGGATCGTGGGCCCGAGCTGCGTGCCGCCCGGACCGGGATCGCCGCGGCCGTCGAGCGCCGGCTCGGCGCCTTCTTCCAGGGCCCCGGCGATCTCGCCTTCCACGCGCTCGCGCGCGGCCGGCGTGACCAGCGGGCAGACGTCGGTGTCCGGGTCGGAGCCGTCCCCGACCCGCAGCTCGCTCGCGGCCGCAACCAGGCGGTCGCGCCATGCGTCCTGCTCGGAGTCGCTGCCCACGAGCACGGCCACAGAGCCCGCCAGGCAGCGCTGCCCGGCCGCTCCGAAGGCCGAGCCGAGCACCCCGTTCGTCGTGAGCTCGGGCTCGGCGTCCGGCATCACGACCATGGCGTTCTTGGCGCCGCCCAGGGCCTGCACCCGCTTTCCCGAGCGGATGGCGCGCTCGGCCACCAGGCGGGCGACGGGCGCGGAGCCGACGAAGGAGACCGCGTCCACGCCCGGGTGGTCGCAGAGCGACTCGACCGCAGCCTGGCCGCCGTGCACCAGGTTCACGATCCCGGGCGGCAGCTCCTCGATCCCGTCCACGATCCGCATCAGCAGCTCCGAGGGGAGAGGGTCGAGCTCCGACGGCTTCAGCACCACCGCATTCCCGGCCGCCAGGGCGTAGGGCAGGAACCAGAGCGGGATCATGATCGGGAAGTTGAAGGGCGTGATGGCGGCCACCACGCCGACGGGCTGGCGCACCATCTGCACGTCCACCCCGCCGGCCACACCCTCGAGCGACTCGCCCTTCAGCAGGTGCGGCGCCGCCGTGGCGGCCTCGGTGGACTCGATGCCGCGCTGCACCTCGCCGCGGGCGTCAGAGAGCGTCTTGCCCATGTCCGTCGTCACGAGCTGGGCAAGCTCCTCGCGCCGGGCGTGCAGCTCCTCGCGCAGGCGCATGACCGCTCGGGCCCGCACGAGCGGGGAGGTCTCGCGCCATGCGGGTTGGGCGGCGCGCGCCGCCTGCACGGCCCGATCGACGTCGTCGGTCCCGCAGAGCGGCACACGGGCGAGGGACTCGCCGGTCGCCGGATTGCGGTCGTCCAGCGGCTCGACGTCGCCGCTCGCCGGCTCGAAGCGGCCGCCTACGTAGAGCTCCAGCGTGCGGACCTGGGTGGTCGCGCTCACGCTCAGATGGTCGCAGCCGCGACACCCCGCCGCCAATGGACGCAGCGGCGGGACCAGGCGCGGCGCCTGCTCCGCTCAGGCGCTGGCGCCACGCGGTGAGCTCTGGAAGCCTTGCCGCCCATGCTTCACACGGTCCACGGGTGGTGGCTCGAGGAGGCCGGGCCGGTCGAGCCCGCACCTCCGCTCGAGGGCGAGGTCTCCGCGGACCTCGTGATCGTCGGCGGTGGCTACACCGGGCTGTGGACCGCCTGGCACGCGCTGGCCGCCGCGCCGGACACGCGCGTGGTGCTGCTCGAGGCGGACGTCTGCGGGCACGGGCCGAGCGGGCGCAACGGCGGCTTCTGCGAGTCGCTCTGGATCTCGATCGCGGCGCTACGCGAGCGGCTGGGCGACGAGCGGGCGCGGGCGCTTGCCGAAGCTTCGAGCGAAACGGTCGATGCGATCGGTCGCTGGTGCGAGGAGCAGCAGGTGGACGCCTGGTACCGCAAGGCGCCCTACATCCGGGCGGCCGCGAGCGACGCCACGGAGGGCGTCGGAGCGGCGGCGATAGAGGCGGCCGCGGCCGTGGGATCGCCCGAGAGCGTCCGGCCCATCGACCAGGAGGAGGTGCGTGAGCGCTGCGGCTCGCCGCTGCTGCGCGGCGGCATCCTGATCCCGGACTCCGCCACCGTCCAGCCGGCCCGGCTCGCGCTCGGTCTGCGGGCTCGCGTCCAGGGGGCTCCCGGCGCCCGGTTGTTCGAGCACTGCCCTGTTCGGAGTGTGCGCGGAGGAAGCGGGTCGGTGGAGGTCGAGACCCGCTCCGGCCGGGTGAAGGCCGGCGCCGCGGTGATTGCCGCGGGCCCCGCGCTGCGCGGCCTGCGGCAGCTCCGGAACCGGATGACCGTCGCCTCGTCGCACATCGTGCTCACCGAGCCCGTGCCCGACCTGCTCGAAGAGCTCGGCTGGACCGGCGGTGAGTCGATCACGGACGGCCGGACGCTCGTGCACTACTTCAGGACCACCCGCGACGGGCGAATTGCCTTCGGCTGGGGCGGCGGGCGGCTCATGCGGCGGGCCGGCCGGGACGGAAACCAGCGTCGCGTGGACGGATTTGGGGTCTATAGGCCCCAAAAGCGTCCACACGGCAGCGCCGGGGTCGAGCGGGACCCCACCGTGGTCGAACAGGTGCGGCGGGACCTGCTCAGGCTGTTCCCCCAGGTCCGCGGGCGGCGCATCACCCACGCCTGGGGCGGTCCGATCGACGTCTCCCCCAGTCACCTGCCGCAGGTCGGCAGGCTGCCCGACGGCCCGGTCTACTACGCGTTCGGCTACACCGGCAATGGCGTAGGCCCGTCGCACCTCATCGGGCGGGTGCTGGCATCGCGGGCGCTCGGGCGCGACGACGAAGCCGCCCGGCTGCCGCTACCCGGGCCCGACCCGGCGCGCGTCCCTCCCGAGCCGCTCGCCTGGCTCGGCGGCGCGCTGGTGCGGAGGGCGTGGGTGCGCCGCGAGCGGCTGGAGGACCAGGGTCTGCCGGTTGACCCGCTGACCCGCGCGGCCTGCGCCGTCCCTGGCCTGCTGGGAATCCACCTTGCGCGCTAGGGCGCCTTAGCGAAAATCGCTCATCAGGCTTCCTCGCCGCATGGACGCCCCACCCTTCTGGCGGGATACTGGGAGGCGGCGAGGATGTCGCGGGAGAACGTCGAGATCGTGCGGCGGCTGTATGAGGCCGTGGCCCGCCGTGATGCCGAGGCGGTCCTCTCGTTGTACGACCCGGAGGTTGAGTGGGACATGTCGCGCGGCGCGTTCGGGGAGCTCGAGGAAGAGAGCATCCAGCACGGCCACGAGGGGCTTCGAAGCTGGTTCCGAACGCAGTACGAGGCCTGGGAGAAGTGGGAGGACAACCCCGACGAGCTGATCGACGCGGGGGAGCACGTGGTTTCGGTGGTGACCAGCCGAAGCCGCGGACGTGCGAGCGGAGTGGATGTCGAGTCGCACCACGCCGCCGTCTGGACCGTCCGTCAAGGCAAGGTCATCCGGGTGACCTGGTTCCCGACGCGCGAAGCAGCCCTCGAAGCCGCGGGCGTGAGCGAGTAGCGGCGAGGACCCGCGCTAGGCGCCGGCCGCGGGTGGCGCGGTGGGGTCGCCGGACTCGTCGCCGCCGACCCCCTCGCGCGCGATGTAGTCCTCGACGTCCATCGGCCGCTCGCGCGAGCGCTCCGCCACGTCGAGCAGCGACGAGAACAGGTCGACCTCCTCGACCTGCTCCTTGAGGAACCACTGCACGAACTGCTCGCTGACGTAGTCCGACTCGTCCCGGGCCACTGAGGCCAGCTTCGAGATCTGCTCGGTGACCTTGCGCTCCTGCTCGAGCGCGATCCTGATCGGCTCCACCAGATCGCCGAACTCCGTGTGCGGCTCTCCCACGCCCGGGATGCGCGGGCGCACGCCGGAGTCGAGCAGGTACCTGGCCATCATCAGCGCGTGCCCGCGCTCCTCGACCGACTGGTCGTAGAACAGCTTGGCCAGCCTCGGGAAGGTCTGGTCGTCGTACCAGATCGCCGCAGAGAGGTATTGCTGCGAGGCGCCGAACTCACGCCCGATCTGCTCGTTCAACTCCTGTACGAAGCGCTCCGCGGGCATCGTCCGGAAGCTATCAGCCCTCCCAGCGAAAGCGGGCGGGCGCGCCAGTGGCGTCCCCTTCGTCAGCCGCCGTGAGCGCGCAGCCAGTCCGCCACGGTCGACTGGAAGACGGACGCGTTGCGGGAGAACTGCGGAAAATGACCCGTGTTCCGGAAAACCACGGTTGTGAGGTCCCTGCTGCCGCTGAACAGCTGCGCCTCCTGCGCGAGGCCATCCTGCGTCCAGAGGAACTCGAGCTCGCCGTAGCCGTAGAGGACCGGGACGTGGATCTCCGGAAGCTTCTGCGGGTTGATCTGAGCCGCTTCCGGGATGCCGAACTCCTCCCCGCACGGGTTCCGGTTCACGAGTCGCATCAAGCGATCCACCACGGCAGAGTCGACATTCGGCTGCTCCTCGCGGATCGTCGCGTCGCTCAGGAACTGCACGTAGCCGGAGGGCCCGCCCGCCGGATCGTCGCGGTCGGGCGGCCCCTGCTCCGCCGGCTGTCCGCCGCTGGCGCAGATCGGGAGTAGATCGGCGTAGTTCGTCTCGGCCTCCTGGGTGAAGCCCTGATCTGCCCAGGTGAGGTGTATGAGGCCGTCGACGTCGTGGTAGGAGTAGATCTCGATGTCGGCGATCAGGGCGCCTACGTCATGGCCGCCCAGCATGACCTTCTGGAAGCTCGTGGGGCTCCCGCCGGACACGGCGTAGTCCCGATTCCTGAGCTCTTGGACGATCTGATGAGTGATGTCGGCCTGTGAGCCGAAGCAGGCCTGCAACCCGTTGGGGTGGTCGCTCCGGTCGTAGCCGAGCTCGTCGATCACGAGCGAGACGTGGCCGAGCTCGGCCAGGGCGCTCGGGAGATCGAACTGTGGAAAGCCGGGGAGGCGCCACATGTAGCCGCCTACGTTGATGCCGTGCAGATAGACCGTCACGGCTCGTGACTTCGGTCTGTCGAGTGCCGAGCGCGGCCCCACGAGCTCCCCGCGCACCGTGTACTCGGCACCGTCGCTCGGGCACGGCATGGCGGAGGTGTTCGTGTTCTTGACCTTGAAGGCCACGGGGAGGTCGACGACCCCGCGCGCCTCGGCGGCGGCCGGCCCCGCCAGAGCTGCAAGGCTCACGCCGACCCAGCAGAGCGCGATGCTCAGGGCACGCCGCGTAAGCCGAGCGCCACTCATGCCGCCACTCCCGTGCGCTCCGGGGCCACGGCGACTTCAGCCGAAGGGCTGCGGTGCCGGGCGTAGATCTCGCGCGTCCATTCCAGCAGGCCGCTCTCAGCCAGGACGGCCCGCAACGGCGCCAGAGCAGGATGCCTGCGTTGGGGCTGCGGATAGGGGAACTGCTCAGGCGCCACCGGCGGGCCCAGGAGCGAGGCGAGCGTGAGATCGGCCACCGTGAAGCCGTCACCGACGAGGTAGCCGCTCGGCTGAAGCGCCTGCCGGAAGCGCTCGGCCACAGCGTGAAGCTTCGCGTAGGCGTGCTCGACGGCGACTGGGTCGATGTCGAGCTCGGCTCGGAGCTGTCGCCTGATTCTCGGGAACGTCGCGCGCGCGAGGAACAGCCGGGGGCCCTTCAGCTCCGGCACGGCCGCGCCTAGCAGCAGGCCGGCGTCCGTCAGCAGGTAGCTGAAGGTCAGTAGGCGGCTGGCCGGGCCAAGCTCCTCGTCGAAGAAGTCCTCGAGCTCGAGCGCGCGCCGCCGTGCAAGCGGCTCCGAGGGATACAGCGGCGGATCGGGATGGAGGCGCTCGAGCGTCTCGATGATCCGTGTCGAGTCGCCGATCGCCTGACCGTCGAGTACGAGCACCGGGAACGTCCGG
>JBHELQ010000183.1:0-1630 GCA_046262995.1 Thermoleophilaceae bacterium | reverse complement strand
CTCGCGATCGTGAGCGACGCCGTGTTCGTCTTCGACCCTTTCTCCACGCTGGCGCTTCCAGGGCCCGTCCGGCTTCCGCCCGCCCCCGTTCGCCCGCGGGACGACGCGGCGCGGGCCAGCATGCGGAGGGTGGCGGAGCTGGACGCGGCGTCGGTGTGGCTCGGCCATTACGGCCCGCTCACGGGGGACTTCCGCAGCTCGCTGGAGAGCGCGGCCGAGGGTCCCTAGCGGCGCGCGGATGCGCGTCCGGATCGACCGCGCCCGCCCTCTCCACCACGGCGCGGAGGGTGGTCACAACCGCTGGGCGCCCGACCTCGAACCCGCCGTGCGCGTGGCGGACGGGGCGGAGCTGACGCTCGAGCTGCGCGATGCCCGCGACGGGCAGCTGACTAGCGATTCGAGCCACCGGGACCTGCTCGAGATCGAAGACGTGACCCATCCGCTGACCGGCCCGGTGTACGTCGAGGGCGCCGAGCCGGGCGACGTGCTGGAGGTGGAGATCCTGGGCTTCGAGACCGACGACTTCGCCTGGACGGCGATCTGGCCGGGCTCCGGGGTGCTGGGCGACCTCTTCGACGAGCCGTACCTCGTCACCTGGGAGCTGCGCGAGGGCGTAGCCCGCTCGGCCGCCCTGCCGGGCGTGGCGGTGGAGGGGCATCCGTTCGCGGGCGTGATCGGGGTCGCCCCCTCGCCGGAGCTGCTGCGGGAACAGGACGCCCGGGAGCGCGTGCTCGCGGACACCGGGGCGCACGTGGAGCTGCCCTCCGATCGCGCCGCGGCGCCGCCGGAGGCGGCCGGACACGGCCTGCGCACGATCCCTCCGAGGGAGAACGGCGGCAATCTCGACGTGCGTGACCTTGTCGCCGGCAGCCGCCTGCTGCTGCCGGTGTTCGTTCCGGGCGCGCTGCTCTCGATCGGCGACCTGCACTTCGCCCAGGGTGACGGCGAGGTCTGCATCAGCGCGATCGAGACTGGAGGCGCCGTGAGCGTGCGCGTTTCGGTCGAGAAGGGCGGCTGGCGACCGCGCTTCCCCGCCTGGGAGTCGCCGCCGCGCCCCGGCCGGCGCATGTTTGCCACCACCGGCATCCCGCTCGACGACGACGGCCGCAACGCGGACATGGACCTGAACCTGGCGGCGCGCCGGGCGCTGATCGAGATGCTCGACTGGCTGACCGGCGCGCGCGGCCTCGAGCGCCAGGCGGCATACGTGCTGATGAGTGCCGCGGTGGAGCTGCGCATCTCCCAGGCCGTTAACCCGCCGAACAGGCTGGTCTCGGCGGCGCTGCCGCTCGACGTCTTCGAGGATGATTGAGGCGTGGGCGCGCTGATCGACCACGTCCGCTCCTACTACGAGTCGCTTCGAAACGGCGACCCCGACCGCGTGGCCGAGCACTTCACCGACGACGCGGTCCACTACTACACGCGCCTGGGACCGCATGAGGGCGATCGGACGATCGCCGAGCACACGAAGTGGGCGGTCGACAACCTCGACGGGCAGTGGTTCATCGAGGACGCGATCGAGGACGGCGAGCGCGTGGTGATCGAGTGGACGATGACCTGGCGCGACCCCAAGTCCGGCGACCCGCGCCTCGACCGCGGCACCGAGTGGTTCGAGTTCCGCGACGGCAGG
>JBHELQ010000182.1:0-2717 GCA_046262995.1 Thermoleophilaceae bacterium | reverse complement strand
CGCGGGGGAGCGCCGGCCGGCGGGCGGGCGCCGCCGGGGCCTCCCGGGCCGCCGCGCGGGCGGCCGCGCTGGGGCCCGCCGACCGCCTGGGGAGCCTCGAGCTCGGTCAGGTCCTGGGCGAAGCCCTTGGGCATGATCTCGCCCTTGTTGACCCACACCTTCACGCCGATGCGTCCGAACGTGGTGCGGGCCTCGTGGAAGCCGTAGTCGATGTCGGCTCGTAGCGTGTGCAGCGGCACGCGCCCGTCCGAATAGCCCTCGGTGCGCGCCATCTCCGACCCGCCGAGCCGCCCCGAGACCTGGATCTTCACGCCCTTGGCGCCCGAGCGCATGGCTGAGGTCAGCGCGCGCTTCATGGCCCGGCGGAAGGCGACCCGGTTCTGCAGCTGCTCGGCGATCGACTGGGCGACGAGCGCGGCGTCCAGCTCCGGCCGCTTGATCTCGAGGATGTTCACCTTCACGGCCTTGCCGGTCATCTTGTGGAGCTCCCTGCGCAGGGCGTCCACCTCTGAGCCGGACTTCCCGATCACGATCCCCGGCCGCGCGGGGTGGATGTTGATCTCGATCTCGTTCTTGTTCTTCTTGATCGTGATGTCCGAGAGCCCGGCGTGCGCGAGCTTGCCCTCGATGTGATCGCGGATCTGGATGTCCTCCATCAGGTAGTCCGAGAACTCGCGCTCGTTGAACCAGGTCGACTTCCAGTCGTGGATGTAGCCGACCCTGAGCGACTCGGGATGAACCTTTTGACCCATTCGGCTATGCCTTCTCTCTGGTCGTCAACTCGATGGTCATGTGGCTGGTGCGCTTGTTGATGCGCGTGGCGCGGCCGAGCGCGCGCGGCCGGTAGCGCTTGATGATCGGCCCCTCGTCGACGAAGGCTCTGGCGATCGTCAGGTCGCCGGGGTCGAGCTCGTAGTTCGACTCGGCGTTCGCCACAGCGGAGTTCAGCAGCTTGAGGATGTCCGAGGAGACCGCCCGCGGCGTGTGAGAGAGGACCGCTCGCGCCTGCTCGACCTGCTTGCCCCGGATGTGCCCCATCACGAGCCTGGCCTTCCGCGGCGCGCTGCGCACGTACCTGGCCCGGGCCCGCACCATCACCGATCCGTCGGGGCGGCGCGGAGCGGCCTTCGCCGTCTCCTGGGTGCTGGTCTCGGCGGCGGCACGCCGCGGGGAGGCGGGCTTGTCATCCTCCTGTCCCTCGACCTCCGGCGCGTCAGGCTCGGCGCCGTCGTCCTCCTCCAGCCGGGCCACGAGCTCGCCCTTGTTGCCGCTCTTCTTGAGGCCGCGCGCCTCGAGCTCCTCCTGGAGCTCGTCCACGGTCAGCGACTCCCAGCCCGCGTCGGGCGGCGTCCCCTTGCCCTCGGGGGGGCTCATCGCATCCTCACCCGGTCGCTGCCCGCATGCCCGCGGAAGGTCCGCGTGGGGGCGAACTCGCCGAGCTTGTGCCCGACCATCGACTCGGAGACGAACACCGGAACGTGCTTGCGGCCGTCGTGGACGGCGATGGTGTGGCCCACCATCTCCGGGAAGATCGTGGAGGTCCGAGACCAGGTCTTGACCATCTGCTTCTGGCCGGACTCGTTCATCCGCTCGATCCGGCGCAGGAGGCGCTCCTCGACCCAGGGGCCCTTCTTCGACGAGCGCGACATGGCCTACCTCTTGCCCTTCCGCTTCCCGCGCCGCCTGCCGCGGACGACGAAGCGATCGGAGGCCTTCCGCTTCTTGCGCGTCCGGTAGCCGAGCGTCGGCACGCCCCAGGGCGTGCGGGGATGCCCGCCGGGGGTCTTGTGGGCCTCGCCCCCGCCGTGCGGGTGGTCGACCGGGTTCATCGCCACGCCGCGCGTCTGCGGGCGCTTGCCGCGATGGCGCGAGCGCCCGGCCTTGCCGAGCTCGACGTTCTCGTGCTCGGCGTTCCCGATCGCGCCGATGGTCGCGCGCGACTCGGCCTGCACCAGGCGCATCTCGCCGGATGGGAGCCGCAGCGTGGCGTACTTGCCCTCCTTCGCCATCAGCTGGATGGCCGTGCCGGCGGAGCGGCCGATCTGGCCGCCGCGGCCGGGGGTGAGCTCCACGTTGTGGATCGTCGTGCCGGTCGGGATCAGGCGCATCGGCAGGGAGTTGCCCACCTGGATGTCCGCCTGCTCGCCGGACATGACGGTCGCTCCCACGCCCAGGCGCGCCGGCGCCAGGATGTAGCGCTTCTCCCCGTCGGCGTAGTGGAGCAGCGCGATGTACGAGCTGCGGTTCGGGTCGTACTCGATCGCCGCCACCTTGGCCGGCACGCCGTCCTTGCGGCGCTTGAAGTCGATCTTCCGGTAGCGCCGCTTGGCCCCGCCGCCACGATGGCGTGAGGTGACCCGGCCCTTCGAGTTCCGCCCGCCGGACCTCTTCGTGCCCTTGCTGAGGGCCTTCTCGGGCTCCTTGCGCGTGACCTCCGAGTGCTCGGCCCAGGTCGCGAAGCGGCGCCCCGGCGTGGTCGGCTTGTGCTTGCGGACGGGCACTACTCACCGACCTCCTGGCCCTCGAAGAGCTCAATGCTGTCATCAGGGTGCAGCGTCACGACCGCCTTCTTCCACTGGCGGCGCTTGCCCGCTGTCCAGCCGCGCTTCTTCGGCTTGGGCTTGACCCAGGCGGTGCGCACGCCGCGGACCCGCACGCCGAAGACATCCTCGATCGCCTGGCGGACCTGCGTCTTGCTCGCCCGCTCGTGGATGCGG
>JBHELQ010000181.1:0-5968 GCA_046262995.1 Thermoleophilaceae bacterium | reverse complement strand
TAGATCTCGCTGGTCCCCATGCGCACGCCCTGGCGGTTGATCGTCGAGTCCGAGCGGCCGTAGATCACGGCGCTGCCGCGCGGCGTGATCCTGATCCAGTCCCCGTGGCGCCAGACGCCGGGGAACATGTCGAAGTAGCTCTCCCGGTAGCGCCGGCCCCCCGGGTCGTTCCAGAGGAACAGCGGCATCGATGGCATGGGCTCCGTGATCACGAGCTCACCGACCTCGTCGACCACGGAGCGCCCCTGCCCGTCGAACGCCTGGACGTCGGCGCCCAGGCAACGGCACTGGAGCTCGCCGGCGTGGACGGGCAGGACGGGGCAGCCCCCGACGAAGGCCGTGCACAGGTCGGTCCCGCCGCTCGTCGAGAACAGCCAGACGGAGTCGCGCACCTCGCGGTAGACCCACTCGAAGCCCTCGGGTGGCAGCGGGGAGCCGGTCGACCCGACGCTGCGGAGGCGACTCAGGTCGTGGTCGCGGCCCGGACGCACTCCCGCCTTCATGCAGGCCGTGAGGAACCCGGCGCTGGTGCCGAAGCAGGTGAGCTCGGCCTCGCCCGCGAAGCGCCACAGGCCGTCGGGGTCGGGCTGGCCGTCGTAGAGGGCGATCGCCGCGCCGCTCAGCAGGCCGCTGACCAGGAAGTTCCACATCATCCAGCCGGTGGTCGTGAACCACATGAATCGGTCGCCCGGGCCAAGGTCGTTGTGGAAGCTCTGCTTCTTCAGGTGCTCGAGCAGGATCCCGCCCTGGCCCTGGACGATCGCCTTCGGCAGGCCGGTCGTGCCGGACGAGTAGAGCACCCAGAGCGGGTGGTCGAACGGCACGCGCTCGAAGCCGAGCTCGGGACCGGAGGCGAAGACGTCGTGCCAGTCGCCGTCATCGCCGAGGTACGGCAGGACGACGGTGTGCTCGAGCGAGGGAATGGCGGCCTCGAGCTCACGAACGCGCTCGCGGCGATCGAAGTCCCTGTCCCCGTAGCGGTAGCCGTCCACCGCCAGCAGCACCTTCGGCTCGATCTGCTTGAAGCGGTCGATCACGGTCGGCGTCCCGAACTCGGGGGCGCAGCTCGACCAGACCGCCCCGATCGAGGCGCACGCCAGGAAGGCCGCCACGGTCTCGGGGATGTTCGGCATGTACGCCGCCACGCGATCGCCGCGCTCCACCCCGAGCGAGCGCAGGCCGGCGGCGATCCCGGCCGCCTGCTGCCGCAGCTCGGCCCAGCTGAGCTCGGCGAGCGGCCGCAGCTCGGACGCGTGCACGATCGCCGTCTCCCCGTCCCGAGCCATGCGGAAGACGTGCTCGGCGTAGTTCAGCTCGGCGCCCGGGAACCACTCGGCGCCCGGCATCTCGCGGCGGCCGAGCACCCGTTCGTAGGGCGAGCCGGATTGGATCTCGAAGTAGTCCCAGAGCGAGCCCCAGAACCCCTCCAGGTCCTCGACCGACCAGCGCCAGAGCTCGTCGTAGCTCTCGAAGCCCCGGCTCCTCATGAAGTCGGTGATCCGAGCCCGCTCGCGAACGTCCGGCGAGGGCTCCCAGAGCAGGTCGCCTTCCGGCATCGCGCTGGATTCTATGAGCGGCGGTGCTCTAGACCGGGGTGATCGGGTTGTGCTTCGCGGGCCACGAGCGCTGCTTGCCGGCGTAGCCCTCGAAGCGGCCCACGAGCTCGCGACGCAGGTCGCCCGGCTGCACCACGGCGTCCACCACGAGCTCGGAGGCCAGGTGCAGGATGTCGATCTCCTCCGCGTACTCCCGCCGCAGCTCCTCGGTCCGCCGCGCGCGCTCGTCGGGGTCGTCGATCGCCCGGAGCTCGTTGAAGAAGACGGCGTTGATCGCCGCCTGCGGCCCCATGACCGCGATCTTCGCGGCGGGCAGCGCCAGGCAGGCGTCGGGCTCGTAGGCCGGCCCCGCCATCGCGTACAGCCCCGCGCCGTACGCCTTGCGCACGATCACCGAGATCTTCGGCACCGTGGCCTGGGAGACGGCCGAGATCATCTTCGCCCCGGCGCGGATGATCCCCTGGCGCTCGACCTGCGTGCCGATCATGAAGCCCGGCACGTCGGCCAGGAACAGGAGCGGCACGTTGAAGGCGTTGCAGGTCCAGATGAAGCGCGCTGCCTTGTCGGAGGAGTCGACGAACAGGACCCCGCCCCGCTCCTTCGGCTGGTTCGCCACGATCCCGATGACGTGCCCGGCCAGACGGGCGTACCCCACGATCAGCTCCTTGGCCCAGCGCTCCTGAACCTGCAGGAACGAGCCGCCGTCCACCACCCCCGCGATCAGCTCCCGCATGTCGAACGGCTTGTTCTCGTCCTCAGGGATGACGGGCAGCTCGCCGTCGGGCTCGGCCGGGGGGGCTGAGGGCGGAACGTCGGCAAAGCTCTCCGGCATGTAGGACAGGTAGCGCTTGGCCAGGTCGATGCCGTCCTCGTCCGACTCGACCAGGAAGTGCCCGCAGCCGGAGACCGAGCAGTGCATCCTGGCGCCGCCCATCTCCTCGAGCGTCACCTTCTCGCCGATCACCATCTCGGCCATGCGCGGTGAGCCCAGGTACATCGAGGCATTGCCGTCGCGCATGATCACGACGTCGCAGAAGGCCGGGATGTAGGCGCCCCCGGCTGCGCTGGGCCCGAACAGGACGCAGACCTGGGGCACGACGCCCGAGAGCTTCACCTCGGTGTGGAAGATGCGCCCGGCGCCGCGGCGGCCGGGGAACATCTGCACCTGGTCGGTGATCCGCGCGCCCGCCGAGTCCACCAGGTAGATCATCGGCAGCCGGAGATCGAGGGCCCGCTCCTGGACGCGGATGATCTTCTCGACCGTCTTCGGTCCCCAGGACCCGGCCTTCACGGTCGGGTCGTTCGCCATCAGCGCCACCGCCCGCCCCCCGACCGACGCCGTGCCCGTGATCACGCCGTCCGCCCCGAAACCCTCCTGCTCCCAGGAGGCGAGCATGGCGTCCTCCGTGAAGGAGCCCGGATCCACAAGGCGTCCGACCCGCTCGCGCGCGGGCAGCTTGCCCTGTTCGCGCGCCTTGTCGTGATGGCGCTCGGGGCCGCCCGAGCGGGCCCGATCGAGCGCCTGGCGGAGGTCGGCCATGGGCGAGGTCTACCGCAAGCGCCCTCCGGTCCCAAGCGTGACCTCCACTAGCCTGCCCCCACTTTGTCCTCGAGAGCCGGAGCCTCCATGTCACTTGTCGCAGCAGAGGACCGCGGCGCGGTCCGTCACCTCACCCTCTCGCGAGCCGAGAAGCGAAACGCCCTCAACGGGGAGCTGATCCAGGCCCTCGGGGCGGCGGTAGAGGACGCAGCCACCGATCAGGCCGTGCGCGCGGTCGTCCTGCGGGGCGACGGGCCGATGTTCTCCTCCGGAATGGATCTGCACGACCTCCGCGAGCTCTCCCGGGACTCCAGTCGGCTGCGGGCGTCCCGCGGGTCGATCCTGGCCTGCTGGAGCCTGCTCGAGGAGATGCCGAAGCCGACGATCGCGCACATCCATGGCGCCTGCCTCGGGGGCGCCTTCGAGCTCGCGCTCGCGTGCGACCTTCGGGTCATGGCGGAAGACGCGGTCGCCGGGATCATGGAGGCGCGCGTCGGGCTGCTCCCGGACCTGGGCGGCTGCTCGCGGCTGCCCGCCGTCGTGGGGCTGGGCCGCGCCAAGGAGCTGATCATGACCGGCCGGCTGATCGACGCCCGCGAGGCGCACCGGATCGGGTTCGCCAACCGGATCGCCCCGGCGGCGGAGCTGGACGCGGCCACAGAGGGGCTGGCGAATGAGCTGTTGGGCTGCGCCCCGCTGGCGGTCGGGCTCGCGAAGCGGGTGATGGACTCGGCGGCAAAGCCGGCCCTCGTGTCCACGCTCGAGCAGGAGGTGGCGGCACAGGAGCTGCTGGCGGCGAGCGCCGACTTCGCCGAGGGCACAGAGGCATTCCTCGCCAAGCGCGAGCCCGAGTTCGCGGGCCGTTAAATGCGACGGACCCGAAAGCCGAGGCGTCCGGGCCCGTAGCCAGCCGAGGCGGGGTCGGGGGAACCCAGGTGCCGAACCGTGCCTCGACGTCTGCTTTTGGGTACCCAGAACAGGGCGGCCAAACCCCAATTTAGGGCGAATGTAGGACTTCCGACGCTGCACCCTCGAGGGCGCTTCAGGCCCGGCGCCAATCGACCGGGCCGGCGGTCAGGACGTGGCTCCCGAGGCGGCGCCCCAGCACTTCCTGCGCCGCCCGGGCGCACTCCACGAGCAGCTCCAGGTCGATGCCCGTGTCGTAGCCCATCTCACGCAGCATCGAGACCAGATCCTCGCTCGCGACGTTGCCGGTCGCGCCCTTGGGAACCGGGCAGCCTCCGAGCTCGCCGAAAGATGACTCGAACGAGCGCACGCCCGCCTCGAGCGCCGCGAGCACGTTCGCCAGGCCCTGCCCGCGGGTGTTGTGGAAGTGCGCGGTCAGCTCGACCTCGAGCTCACCGGCGGCGCGCTCGAAAAAGGGCGTGACCTGCGCCGGATTGGCCATCCCGGTCGTGTCGCCGAAAGCGATCTCCTCGCAGCCGGCCCCGGCGAGCCGGCGGGCTATTCCGAGCACGCGCTCCTCCGGCACCTCGCCCTCGTAGGGGCAACCGAACGCGACCGAGATCACGCCCTCGCAGCGCAGGCCCTCCGCCCGGGCGCGCGCGATCACCCGCTCGAGCCCCTCGAGCGACTGCTCGACCGAGCGGTTCACGTTCTCGCGGTTGTGCGTCTCGGAGGCCGACAGGAACAGGTTCACCTCCTGGAAGCGGTCACGCAGCTCGAGCGCGCTGTCCAGGCCGCGCTCGTTGGGGATCAGGACGGAGACCGAGACCTCGGGCGGAATCTCCGCGCGACGCAGGACCTCGGCGGCGTCGGCCAGCTGTGGGATCACGTCGGCGCGCACGAAGCTCGTCAGCTCGAGCCGGCGCACTCCGGTGCGAGCCAGCAGCTCGATCAGCCGCACCTTGTCGTCGGTCGAGATGACCTCGGGCTCGTTCTGGAACCCGTCGCGCGGACCGACCTCGCGAATGCTTACCTGCTCCACGCCTAAAGCATGGCAAGGCGGCGCCAGGCGCCCGAGGGCGGACCTAATAGGCTCGCCGGCCCGTGGAGACCGTCCCGATCATCGGCGGTACCGGGGCGCTCGGCTTCGGGCTGGCGCTGCGGCTCGGCCGGGCCGGTGTGCCGGTCGTGATCGGCTCGCGCGACCCCGACCGCGCGCAGGAGGCGGCCCGAAAGCTCGGCGAGCTGGCGCCCGAGGGGAGCTTCGAGGGAGCGGAGAACGGCGAGGCCGCGGGGCGCGGACCGGTCGTCTTCCTCTGCGTTCCGTTCCGGGCCCAGTCGGAGAACCTGACCAACCTGAAAGAGGCCCTGACGGAAGGCCAGGTCCTGGTCGACGCCACGGTGCCCCTTGCGGCCGCGGTATCGGGCAAGGCAACCCGGCTGCTGGGTGTGCCACAGGGCTCGGCGGCGCAGCAGGCGCAGGAGATGGCGCCCGACGGAGTGACGGTCGTGAGCGCCCTCCACACCGTGAGCGCGGGCGTGCTCTCGGACCTCGATCAGGAGCTCGACGAGGACGTGCTGGTCGCCGGCGACTCGCGCGAGGCCAAGCAACGGGTCGCGGAGCTCATCGCGCGAGTTTCCGGCCTGCGCCCGGTCGACTGCGGGCGGCTCGAGGTCGCCGAGCGCCGCGGCGCTCACCGTGTGGAGCGCGCTCACGACGACGACGCCGTCGGGCGCCATCTCCTGCGCCTGCTGCGCCGCCGAGCCCTGCGGCACGCCCAGGAGCCGCGTCGCGCGACCGGACACCGCGGCGGCGAGCGGCACCGTGGCGTCGACGAGGATCTGCCCCGGCTCGAGCGCCTCCTTCAGGTTCGTCAGGTTCTCCGACTGCGCCCGGAACGGCACGGTCAGCAGCACGATCGGCCCGCGCCGCGCGGCGTCGGGGTTCTCCAGGCCCTCGACGTCG
>JBHELQ010000180.1:0-3018 GCA_046262995.1 Thermoleophilaceae bacterium | reverse complement strand
CGCGTGACCCCGACCTGGTGGCCGATGTCCTCGAGCGTCAGCGGCCCCTCGGAGCCCAGGCCGTAGCGAAGCTCGATCACGCGCCGCTCACGCCACGACAGGGAGTCGAGCACCTGCTGCAGATCCGCGTCGCGGATGCGGTTGGCGACGATCTCGAGCGGGCGGTCGGAAGCCGAGTCCTCGATGAAGTCGCCGAGGGCCGCGTCGCCCTCCTCGGAGCCCACGGGGGCCTCGAGCGAGACCGGCTCCTGGCCGAGCTTCAGGATCTCCTCGACCTTCTTGGCGGGCATCTCCACGAGCTTGCCGATCTCCTCCGGCGTGGGCTCGCGGTTGGTCTTCTGCATCAGGCTGCGCCGGGCGCGGGCCACGCGGTTCATGCGCTCGACCATGTGGACCGGGATGCGGATCGTGCGGGACTGGTCGGCCAGCGCGCGGGTGATCGCCTGCCGGATCCACCAGGTCGCGTAGGTCGAGAACTTGAACCCCCGCCTCCAGTCGAACTTCTCCACCGCCCGGATGAGGCCCAGGTTGCCCTCCTGGATCAGGTCGAGCAGGGTCAGGCCGCGGTTCGTGTAGCGCTTGGCGATCGAGACCACCAGCCGCAGATTGGCCTCGATCAGCGAGTTCTTCGCCGCCATGTCGTTCTGCTCGATCCGCTTCGCGAGGCGGACCTCGTCCTCGCGCGTGAGCAGCGGAACCTTGCCGATCGAGCGCAGGTAGGTCCTCACCGCGTCCTCGGCCCCGTGCTCGGGCGGTGGGACCGGCAGTCCGGCGGTGACGACGCCGCCCTCCTCGTACAGGTCGGGCGTAGCGTCGGCGTCCGCAGGATCCGCGCCTTCGCCCTTGAGCGTCGTCGGGTCGAGCTCCTCGGCGTTGCCTTCGGCGTCGAGGCCCAGGGCTGCGTCGCGCTTACTCATGCCGTTTGTCCCATCACCAGGTCCATCTCCCGCCGAACATCCTGTCGCGCTCCCGAGAGCTCGTCCTGTCGCCCCAGGTCGCCCTGCTCACCCGCGTGGCGGATGGCGCGGTCGATCCTACGCATCTCGAGCTGGAGGAAGCTCATGCGCAGGACGGGGTCCGTCGCCGTCTCCTGCTCACCCGCGTCCATCGCGACCCCGGTGACGAGCGCAGCCACTGAGGGATCTTCCTCGGGAAGATCGGCCAGCGGGTCGTCGAAGTGCCCGAGCAGATGGTCGCGGGCGCGGCGCGAGGCGTCCGAGAAGAGGTGCTCGTCGGAGAGCCGCTCGAGGTAGCCGCGCCCCAGCTCGCCGCTCCCGGCGCACAGCGCCAGGAAGGCCCGCTCCGCGGACAGGGCCGCTCCGATGGGCGGGCGGGTCGTCGTGGCCGGAGCCTCGCTTGCGGCCGGTCGGGCCCGGGGCGGGCGGGCGTTGGCCGTGACGTACTCCACCGGCACGTCGATCCTGTCGGCCACGAGACGGACCAGGTGGTCGCGCATGACGGGACGGTCGTGCGCGGCTTCGATGAGCGGTTGGGCCTCCAAGAGTGCTCGATCCCGCCCGGAGGGGGTCTCGAGATCACCATCGGCAACTACCCGACGTACCTCAAATTCAAGCACCGGTACAGCCGTTTGGACGCGATCGTTCATCGCCTCCGCCCCGTCCGCGACGACCAGCTCCGCCGGGTCCTTGCCCTCCGGGAGCTCGACCACGCGCAGCTCGATCTCCTGGTCGCGCGCTCCGCGGGCGGCTCGCAACATCGCCTCGTGGCCGGAGCGGTCCGCGTCGAGGGCCAGGAAGATCGTTCCGTCCCGGCCGGCGGCCCGGGCCAGCTCCGAGAGCTGCTCCTGGGTCAGCGCCGTGCCCATGATCGCCACGGCCTCGCCGATCCCAGCCTGGTGCAGCGCCAGCACGTCCGTGTAGCCCTCCACGACGAGCACCCGACCGGCCTTCGCGGCCGCCGCGCGGGCCAGGTCGATGCCGAACAGCTGACGGCCCTTGTGGTAGAGCTCGTTCTCGGAGGTGTTCAGGTACTTCGGGCGCTGCGACTCGCGCAGAGCCCGCGCGCCGAAGCCGAGCACGCGCCCCCGCCCGTCCGCCAGCGGGAACATGACGCGCCCGCGGAAGCGGTCGTAGAGCCCGCCCCGCTTACCGGTCTGCCCAAGGCCCGCCGCCGCCAGCTCCTCGGTCGTGAAGCCGTCCCGCTGGGCTGCGAGCACCACCCGGTCCCAGGCGCTCGGCGCGTACCCGACACGGAACTCGCGCAGCACCTCCTCCTTCAGCCCGCGGCCCAGCAGGTACTCACGCGCGGGTTCCGCCTCGGCGGAGTCCCACAGGAATGTCGCGTAGAAGCGGGCGGTGCGGTCCAGCAGCGCCAGCAGGCGCTCGCGGCGGCGGCGGCGCTCCTCGGCGCGCGGGTCCTCGCTCTCAAGCTCGAGCTCGACTCCGTAGCGGTCGGCCAGGAACTCCACGGCCTCGCGGAAGTCCAAGGCCTCCGTCTCGCGGACGAAGCCGATCGCGTCGCCCTTGGCCTCGCAGCCGAAGCAGTAGTAGAGCTTCGACTCGGCATTGACCGAGAACGACGGCGTCCGCTCGTCGTGGAAGGGGCAGAGGCCGACCCAGCGTGAGCCGACGCGACGGAGGTCGGTTCGCGCGCCCACGAGCTCGACCATGTCGATCGTCTCCCGCAGCCGGTCGATCGACTCGCGCGTGTAGAGGGCCATCAGTAGCCCTGCGGCAGCGACAGGTCGGAGAAGACGCGGATCGCGTAGCGGTCGGTCATGCCTGCGAGATAGTCGACCACTCGCTGGACCTCCGTGGCCTCCACGTCGGCGCTCGGCGGTGGATGTTCCACGTAGTGATCGAACAGCGCGCGCAGCATCCTCTCGATCCGCGGCTTCTCCCGCTGGGCGCTCGGCCCGAGGTAGACGTGCTCGAACATGAAGTCGCGCAGCGTCAGCATCGCGCTGCCCACCTCGTCGCCCTGAACGATCTCGCCCGCCTGCTCAGATCGATCGAGCAGGTCGCGGACGAGCGTCTCTATGCGCGCCGAGCCCGTCTC
>JBHELQ010000179.1:0-2682 GCA_046262995.1 Thermoleophilaceae bacterium | reverse complement strand
GGGCAGGCCACCCGCTCGAGCAGGCTTACGATCGCGAAGAGCGCCACGGCCATCAGGGTCAACAACACCACGCCGGCGTAGACGCGCGGCGTCTGGAGCTGGTTGTTTCCCAGAAGCACGAGGCGGCCCAAGCCCTCGTCCGCGCCCGCCCACTCGCCGAACACGGCTCCGATGACCGAGACCGTGGCAGCCACCCGCAGGCCGCTGAAGAAATAGGGCAGCGCGGAGGGCAGCTCCACCTTGCGAAGCGATTGGAGGCGCGAGGCGCCGAGGGTGCGCATGAGCTTCAGCAGCTCGGGCTCGACCGCCCGCAGGCCGTCGAGGACGTTGACGGTGAGCGGGAAGAAGCAGATCAGGGCGACGATCGCGAGCTTCGGCCCGATGCCGTAGTCGAAGGCGAGCACGAAGATCGGCGCGAGCACCACGATCGGGATCGCCTGCGAGGCGACCAGGAGGGGGTAGGCGGCGTCGCGAAGGGCGCGGTTCAGGTGCATCGCCAGCGCAAAGCCGACTCCCGCGACCACCGAGATGCCGAGGCCGGCGATCACTTCGACCAGCGTCACGCCGGCGTTGTGCATCAGGAGCGACCAGTCGTCGCGCAGGGCGTCGAAGGTCTCGGCGGGGGAGGCCAGCGTCAGGTCGTCCACCGCGTGCAGCGAGGCCATGCCCTGCCAGATCGCGACGAGCACGATCAGCAGCAGCGCCGCCAGGCCCCAGCGCCTCATGCCCCGAGCGCCTCGAGGGCCCGCTGCTCGAGCCGGGCGAAGTCGGGGTCGGCGATCAGCTCACGCCGCGGGCGAGGTCGCTCGAGGTCCACTTCGAGCTCTGCGACGACCCGGCCGGGCCTCGGCGAGAGCACCGCCACGCGGTCTGCCAGGAACAGCGCCTCCTGCACGTCGTGGGTCACGAGCAGGACCGTGCGCGGCTCCTGGCGCAGCGCGTCGGCGAGCCATTCCTGCATGCCGGCCCGGGTGAGGGAGTCGAGCGCGCCGAAGGGCTCGTCCAGAAGAAGGATCGGACGGCCGGCGAGCAGCGTGCGCAGGAAGGCCACGCGCTGGCGCATGCCGCCCGACAGGTCGGCGGGCCGGGTGCGCTCGAACTGCGCCAGGCCGAAGCGCTCGAAGAGCGGCGCGGCGCGGCGCCGGGCCTCGGCGCGCCGGATCCCCTGGCACTCGAGTGCCAGCCCCGCGTTCGCGATCGCGCTCCGCCAGGGGAGCAGCAGGTCACGCTGCGGCATGTACGCGCAGGCGGCCCGCCGTCCCTCGGGGTCGGGTGCGCCCGCCGCGGAGACGGTCCCGGCGTCCGCTTCCTGCAGGCCCGCCACCAGCTCGAGCAGGGTGGACTTGCCGCAGCCGGAGGGACCGACCACCGCCAGGACCTCGCCGGCGCGCGCTTGGAGCTCGATGCCCTCCAGCGCCGCCACCGGGGGCTCCCTGCGTCGCCGCGGCGGGAATCGCCGCGCCACGCCGCTGAGCGCGACGCCCGTCTCCTTCAGCGAGAGAGGCTCCGTCGCGGGAGCCTCGGTCTTCGTCGGCATGACTCCCTCCGCGGGCATTACCCCACAGGTTCGAAGGGTCAGCGCCAGGTGATCGGTCAAGGGCGCTATCTCAGCCGGCTTGCCCGCCAGCCCCCCTGGGTTGTCGCCGAGCAGTCTAGCTAGGCCGCCGCGGCGTGCGGGTCCGCCAGCGCGTTGACGAACGCCTCAAGCTGCTTGGTGGTCCAGCACTCGAAGACCCCGTCGCAGAAGGGCTCGTAGGCGGCCATCACCGAGTCCCCGTAGTTCCAGTACAGGTGCGGCTCGGGGTTCATCCAGAAGGTCCGTCCGGCGGCCGCCGAGACGCGGGCGAAGGCCTGGGTGTGCGGCTCGCGCCCGTTCGTGCGGGCGTCGCCGAGCACGATCACGGTCGAGCGCGGGTCCAGGTCGTCGGCCACCTCGTTCAGGAACTCGAGCCAGACGCGTCCGTAGTCGGTGTACCCGGACACGTCGGCAACCCCGGCGTCGGTGGCGATCGCGCGCGAGACCGCGTCGAAGCGGCGCTCGCGCTCGAACACGTCCGTGACCTCCGAGATCCGCTCGACGAAGACGAACGAGCGCAGCTTGCGGAACTGGTCGTGCAGGGCGTGCAGCACGGACAGGAAGAAGACGCTGGCGCTGGTAACGCTCGTCGAGACGTCGCAGAGCACGTACAGCTCGGGCCGGCGCGGGCGCCGCGGACGGTACTTCAGGTTCATCGGCACGCCCCCGGTCTCGAGCGAGGCGCGCATCGTGCGGCGCACGTCGATGGCCCAGGAGCGGCGGCGCCCGCGGTGCTCCTTTCCCTGGGAGGCGAGCCGCTTCTTCAGCTGAGTCACGGCGCGGTGCACGGCGCCCAGGTCCTGCGCCGGGCTGGTCGGCAGCGCGCGGTCGAACTCCCGCAGCGGCTTGGAGGGCGGCAGCGACTCGGTGCGCTCGATCAGCTGGCGCTCGAGCTCCCGCCGCACGTGGCGCTCGAACTGCTGCAGCCGGTCGCGGGGCACGCCTTCGGGGTCGGGCAGCTCCGCGGAGGGGCGCTCGGCCTTCAGGCCCAGCGTGCGCCGGATCCGCTGGACGTCGACCCCGATGACCCCGGAGCCCTCGCCCTGGCGGCCGAAGGCGGCGATCGCGAGCCGCGCCAGATCGCGCATCTCGCCGTCGGAGCCGCC
>JBHELQ010000178.1:0-3451 GCA_046262995.1 Thermoleophilaceae bacterium | reverse complement strand
TCTCGAACATGCGCTCGAAGGTCGCCCAGAGCAACTCGTCGCTTTCGTTCCTGCTCTCTGCCGCCGTTAAGCGTCGAGCGAGCCTGCGCAGGCTGGCGGTCAAGAGGTGGACCAGTTCGGCAAAGGCCGCTTCGTCGCCCTCGATGAAGGCTGCGAGCAGCAAGGCCGCCTTGGACTCCACATGTCCTCCTGCCTGTCGGAATTTGTCGAGAGGGCGGATGACCACAACAGCGGCGGGGCGAACTTGCGAACGCCGGTGGCTCTCGTGGGCTGCACCTCCTCCTGTTTGTCCTGGGCACGGTCATCCGCCCTATGACTATCTACGGCGGCCACGCCCGAATCCGCAGTCTCGTGGCCAAAGTTTTCGAGGTCGGCTCAGGTGGTCCTCCGCAGGTCAGGGCTACCAGCAAAGTCGCTTGACGTAGGGCCTGACGTGGCCTGACGCGAGGGTACTGGCGCTCCGGCCCCTGCCGGTGGTAGAGGTTCGGGCCATGTCGAGCCCCGAGTTGTCGCAGATGGCGGCGTACGTGCCGAGCGCCGGGAGCGTGCGCCCACGGCCTCGAGCATGGGAGGTCCTGGCCCGGGCGCTCTTTGAGCGGCGGCTGGTGCATGCCCGCTACCACGGCCACGAGCGCGTCGTGTGCCCCCACGTGCTGGGCTGGGCCGGCGGGCGCGCCAAGGTCCTGGCCTACCAGGCGGCAGGCACGACGAGCGCAGGCGTGCTCCCCGCAGACGCGTCGCGGCGCTGGCGGATGATGTTCGTGGACGAGCTCGAAGGCCCTGTCGTTGTCGAGGGGGCCTGGCAGAGCGCGCCGAACTACGACGGCACCTGTCCCGTGGGCATGGACGTCGTCGAGGCCCGGCTGCCGGCCCCGGCACACCCCGGCGAGCGCCCGGGTGGCTGACCCCGTACTGGCCACGCTGGAGGTGCGGGCGATCTCGGCCGCCGAGCGCGGCCCCTTCGACGAGCTGCTGGAGCGCCACCACTGGCTCGGCAACCACCTGGTGGGCGAGACGATGCGTTACGTCGCAGTCTCGACCAGCGGCGAGTGGGCCGCGCTGGTGGGCTTCGGGGCCGCCGCGCTGAGCTGCCGCCCCCGCGACGACTTCATCGGCTGGAGCGACGACCAGCACTTCCGCCGGCTGCGCTACGTGACCAACAACCAGCGCTTCTGCGTCCTGCCGGCAGGGCGGGTGCCCAACCTCGCCTCCAACGTGCTGGCCAAGGCGCTGGCCCGCCTGAGCGGGGACTTCGAGGCCCGCTGGGGACACCCCGTGGTCATGGTCGAGACCTTCGTCGACCCCGAACGCCACCAGGGCACCTGCTATGTCGCAGGGGGCTTCGCCACGCTCGGCCGCACGCTCGGCTACGGGCGCTCGGGGGGGCGCTACCACCACCACGGCAAGCCCAAGGTCGTCCTGGGCCGGCTGTTGCGCCGCGACGCGAAGCGCATCCTGACCACCGAGTTCGACCACCCTGCGCTCACGAAGGGGAGAGGGCCCGTGATCGACCTGAACGCACTGGACTTCGACGGCGAGGGCGGCCTTCTCGGCGCGCTGGAGGCGGTCGTCGACCACCGCCGCCGGCGTGGCGTGCGCCACAGCCTCGCCTCCATCCTGGCCATCGCCACAGCGGCCACGCTGGCCGGCGCCCGCAGCGTGGCCGCGATCGGCGAGTACGCGGCCGACTGCCCCCAGGAGGTCCTCGCCCGCCTGGGGGCGAAGTACCACCCGGTGCGGCGCTGCTACGTCGCCCCTCACCTCGACACTTTCCGGCGGGCGCTGGGGGCGATCGACGCGGCGGCGCTGGACCGGGCGGTCGGCGCCTGGCTGTTCGACCAGGCCCGCCGCGGGCGGGTAGGCGACGACGACGTGGTACTGGCGCTCGACGGTAAGTCGCTGCGCGGCGCGCTGGGGGGCCAAGGCCGGGCGGTGCACCTGTTCTCGGCGATGGTGCACGGCTCGGGCCTTGTCGTCGGCCAGGAGGAAGTCGACGAAAAGTCCAACGAGATCACCGCCTTGCGCCCCCTGCTCGAGGGCCTCGACATCGCCGGCGCGCTCGTCACCGCCGACGCGCTGCACGCCCAGCGCGACCACGCCCGCTTCGTCGTCGAGGAGAAGAAGGCCGACTACCTCTTCCAGGTCAAGGAGAACCAGCCGAGCCTGCTCGCCGCGATCAAGGCCGTCCCCGAAGCCGATCTGTCGCCCGAGCACGACAGCACCAGCCGTGGCCACGGCCGCACCGAGCACCGCTACGTCCGGGTCGCGGACGCACCCGAGGGCGTCGACTTCCCGCACGCGGCCCAGGTGGTTGTCGTCTACCGCGAGCGTGCCGACCTGGCCGACGTCCTGGCCTCGGCCGAGACCTCGTACTACGTGACCAGTGTCGCCAAGGGCAGGGCCGGGGCCGAGCGCCTCGGTGCCCACGTCCGCGGCCACTGGGGCATCGAGAACAAGGTCCACTGGGTCCGCGACTGGAGCTTCGACGAGGACCGCCACCGGCTCCGTGCACCGGGAGCGACAGCGCGGGCGATGGCGACGTTGCGCAACCTCGCCATCAGCCTGCTCCGGCTCGCGGGGGCGACCAACATCTGTGCCGGGCTGCGCTGGGTGGCACGCGACCCCGCCCGGGGCGCCGCGCTCGTCGGCGCCTAGAGCGCATCACACCACCCGCTCACAGCGCTTGCTGGCGACCCGGGCGGCGCCTCAGCGCGCCCAAATCGACCGCCATCATCGTTACGATCGGATCGAGGACGACCGACCCGACGAACTCTCGCGCTGGTGCCCCTTCACCGGGCGCCTACCGGCCTCACCACCCGAGTTACACGGGTGCAACTTTGCGGCTCGCCCTGCTCCGCAGGTGGCGCTGGGTGCCCAGCGGTTGCGCAACCAGGAGTGGAGACGCTTGGGCGGATGGAGCCTCGGATCAGCTGAGAAGCGCGCGAGCGGTGCCAGCTGAGCCCGGCGAAGGCATATCGGCCCCGGCCTTCAAGTTTCCTCAGCCGTGCCAGGTTCGGTGGGAGGTTCATCTCCTCCGAGACCGAGGGCCGCCCGAAGCTGGCGTCGAGCGGAGGTCAGGTGAAATCGTGCGTTGCTTTCCTTGAGGTCGATCATCGACGCGGCTTCGACGATTGGATAACCCTCGTAGTCCACCAGCATGAGTAGCGCTCGCTTCGTGTCCTCCAGCCCGACGAGGGCGCGTTGGATGTCGAGCCGCCAGACGACGGCATCGGCCTCTTCGGAGCGTTGGGCGCTCGGTCCCGCAACGAGTTCCTCGCCGATGTCGTCGACGAGCGTCAGCGGTTCCCGTGCCCGACGGGCGCGAAGGTCATACCAGATGTTCGTCATGATCCGCTTAGCCCACGCTTCGACGGAGCCCCGCTCTTCGTTGTAGTCGTGCCCCTTTCGGAACATCCGCTCGAATGTCGACCAGAGCAGCTCGTCGCGCTCG
>JBHELQ010000177.1:0-1663 GCA_046262995.1 Thermoleophilaceae bacterium | reverse complement strand
GCCCGGCGCAGTGGCGGCCGATCACGCTTGCGGCGGCGCCCCCGCTCGGCCTGGAGCTGCGTACGGGACTGCGGCAACCACCGTCCCGCTCCCACGCGACTCCGTGGCCTGCATGTTCACGGACGGGCTGCCCGAGGCTCGCACCGAACGCGGCATCCTCGGCCGCGGGCGACTGGGCGACATCCTGTCCGAGCTCGGCGCAGGGTGCACCGCCCAGGAGCTCGTGGAGCGGGTGGCGGCCGAGGCGCGGGCGGTCAAGGACGACATGGCCGCCTGCGTGATCGCCCCGACTGCCGGCACCACGGCGGGCAGCTTCCAGACGGAGGAGCTGGAGCTGATCGAGACCGAGCTCAGCGGTGGCCTGGCCCGGCGCTTCCTCTCCGCCTGCGGGGCGAACGAGGAGCAGATCGCGCGAGCCGAGCGCGAGGCCGAGCCGATCGCGGAGCGCTTCGACGGCGCGGTGCTCCACGTCACCATCGGGAACCGGCTTCGGATCGAGGTGCTGCCGCGCAACGTCGCGAGCATCGCCACGGCCGCCACGACCGCCCCCCGCCCCGCCTAGGAGCTCACAGGGGGTCCGCTAGGCTCGCGTCGCGGTGTCGAGCGCGGCTGAGACCGGCCAGGCCACGGGGATCCACGGCGGGCGCCTCGTCGCCAGGCGCCTGCGGGCGCATGGCGTCACCAGGCTCTTCACGCTGTCGGGCGGGCACCTCTTCTCGATCTACGACGGCTGCCGCGAAGAGGGGATCGAGATCGTCGACGTCCGCCACGAGCAGACGGCCGCCTTCGCCGCCGAGGGCTGGGCCAAGGCGACGCGCGAGCCCGGCGTCTGCGCCCTCACGGCGGGCCCCGGTGTCACGAACGGTATGAGCGCCCTGGCCTCCGCGCTCCAGAACGGCTCGCCGATCCTCGCCCTGGGAGGGCGGGCTCCCGCCCTCCGCTGGGGGCAGGGGTCGCTGCAGGAGATCGACCACGTGCCCTTCGTCGCACCCGTCTCCAAGCTCGCGAGGACGGCGGGCTCGACGGCCGAGATCCCGTCACTGGTCGACGAGGCCCTGCGCGTGACGCTGGAGCCGCCCTCCGGGCCGGCCTTCCTCGACTTCCCGCTCGACCAGGTCTTCATGGAGGCCGAGGAGGGGCCGGAGGCGCCGGCCTCGCTGCCGGACGCCGCGGCTCTGCCGGCGGCCGACGCGGATCAGCTCGAGCGCGCCGCCGAGCTGCTTCGAGCCGCGGAGCGCCCGGTCGTGATGGCCGGCACCGGGCTGTACTGGGCGCATGCGGAGGCGGCCCTCCGCCGGCTGTGCGAGCAGCTCCGGCTACCCGTGGCCCTGAACGGCCTGGCGCGCGGCTGCGTGCCCGCCGACGATCCCTTATTCATCTCCCGCGCGCGGAGCGTCGCGCTCGAGCGCGCCGACGTCGCGCTCGTGGTTGGGGTACCGATGGACTTCAGGCTCGGTTTCGGCCGAAGCTTCGGGGACGAGACGGCGATCGTCACGGTCGCGGCCTCCCCTCCGGCCAACCCGCATCCGCGGCCCGTGGCGGCCGACCTGATCGGTGGGATCGCGGCCACGCTGGATACCTTGCGCGGCGCCGCGGCGGGTACCGCCGCGGGACGCGCGGACTGGATGAGCGAGCTGCGGCGGGTCGAGGACGAGCGGCGGGC
>JBHELQ010000176.1:0-2395 GCA_046262995.1 Thermoleophilaceae bacterium | reverse complement strand
CGCGAGATGGCCACCGACGCATGGGACGTGGATGGGCTCGTCTACGTCAACCCGCCCAAGCAGCACCGTTGGGATCCACATCAAGTGGTGGCCGTGGAGCTTCCCGAGCGCCGCTACCACAGCGCCGAGGAGGCCGCGGCGGCCTATGCGGACCTCTGGGCCGAGCTCACCGACCTGGCTCTCGCGCCCGATCGATGCCGCCCACTGGAAGCCGGACGACAGCGACTGACGTGGCGCGGAGTCCTGACATATGGCTGGCTACTGGCAGCGGGGCGACCGGCTGCGGACCCGGACCAGGCGGGCAGCGGTGTCGGCCGGGCCTCGCCGCCGGGCGCACGGTCCCGCTCGACGAGCTGCAGCGAGACGACCTGCGCGCAGAACCACGGTCGGCGCAGTCAAGTCCCGTTACGTGGTGGACTTTCCGACGCCGGCCAGCGCGCCCTCATCAAGCGCTGGCTGGCCGGCGTCGGCGGGCCCGCCGGGCCCGTGGGTGTCCGGCTCCAGCAGCGCGAGCGAGACCTGGCTGAGGTAGCGGTGGCCGACCAGCCACTCGTCATTGACCTCCACCAGGATGCCCGCCACCAGGCGCAGCAGCGCGGCGTCGTTGGGATAGATGCCGACGACCTCTGAGCGGCGGGCGATCTCGCGGTTGACCCGCTCGAGCGGGTTGGTGCTGCGGATCTTCGGCCAGTGCTCGCGCGGGAAGCGCATGTAGGCCAGAAGCTCCTCCTCGGCGGCCTCGACCAGGCGCGCCACCTTGGGCGCCACCCGGCTCAGCTGCTCCACCACCCCGGCCAAGGTCTGGCCGGCCGCCTGGCGGTCGGGGGCGGCGAAGATCTGCTTGAGAGCACCGCGCACCAGGGGCTGGCCCGCGCGGGGCACGTGGCCGAGCATGTCGCGGACGAAGTGCACGGCGCAGCGCTGCCACTGGGCGCCCAGCACCTGGCCGATGGCCGCGCGCAGGCCCGCGTGGGCGTCCGAGATGGCCAGCTGCACCCCGGCCAGGCCGCGCGCGACCAACGAACGCAGGAACTCGCGCCAGGCGCTCTCGGACTCGACCTCGCCCACGGCGATGCCGATCACCTCGCGCCGGCCGGTCTCGTGCACGCCGTAGGCCACCAACAGCGCCTTCTGGCGCACCATTCCGGCCGCCCCCTCGCGCACCCGCTCCACCCGGGCGTCCAGCCACAGGTACGGGTAGGCGCCCTCCAGGGGGCGCTCCCGGAAGGCCTCGCCCCGTTCGTCCAGGCCCTGACAGATGCGGCTGACGGTGCTCTTGGACATGCCCTCCACGCCCAGCTGTTCGACCAGCCGCTCCACCTTGCGGGTGGAGACGCCGTTGACGTAGGCCTCCATCACCACGGCCAAGAGCGCCTGCTCTGATCGCTTGCGGGCCTCCAGAAAGCTCGGCAGGTAGCTGGGCCCGGACCGCAGCTTGGGCACCTGCAGCTCGAGCGTCCCGACCCGGGTGGCCAGCTCCCGGGGCCGGTAGCCATTGCGGTAGGCCGCCCGCTCGCCCGAGCGTTCGTAGCGGTCGGCGCCGGCCAGGCGGGCCACCTCCATCTCCATCACCTCCCTGAGCACCAGGGCGACGCCCTCGCGCAGGAGGTCGGCGTGCTCGTCGGCGAGCACCTTGTCGAGCTCGGCGCGCACGCCGAGACTGCCGGTGTCGGCCATCGTGGGTCTCCTCGTCGATTGGTTCCTTGGCAGGAATCGACGCGGGGCCGCGGTGGCCGGCGCTTGGGAGCTACGGGGTCATTTGGCGCCTGATCGACGGCTTGTCGCTCCGTCAAAGGCGGGGGTCGACCTACTCGTGCGACTTCAGGCCGCGGGCGCGAGCGGCCGCTATCCGCACGAGCCCGACGCCTGGCGCGCCTTCCAGGACCACCTCGCCGTCTACAAGCAGGACGAGCTGATCTATCTCCAAGAACTCCTGCGCATGCTCGCCAAGTCGCCGGCGCCCGACGCACCGACGCTGCTTGAGCGGGCGGAGGAGGCGTGGCCGGAATGGGGCGGCGCCACACTCGAGAGCAACCTGGCCGCGCGCGTAGCTCGGCTCCGCGAATGGGGGCTGCTCGAGCCGAAGCTGCCGAGCGGCCGCTATGCGCTCACCGAGCTGGGTCGCAACGAGGCCGGGCGCAGTGCGACATAAATATCAATTATCGTGCGTTCGGTGGCGAAGCACGTAGCCGGCCGCGCGGAGGGTCAGCCGACCGGTCGGTAGCCGCGCCGGCGCCGCCGCACGGCCCACGCCCGGCGGCTTCTGGTCGAGGGGGCCTTGGCTACCAGCAGGGCACCCCGGCGTACCGACGCTGGAGCTCTGGGCGTGCGCGACGAGGACGTCGTGCGCCTCTCGCCGCTCGGCCGCGAGCACATCAACCTCGTCGGCCGCTAC
>JBHELQ010000175.1:0-1772 GCA_046262995.1 Thermoleophilaceae bacterium | reverse complement strand
CGGCCGGACTCGATCCTCGAGGGCAACCGCACTCAGGTCTCGCGGCGCAAGATGGGCGAGATCCTGTGGCGCGAGGCGCCGGTCGACGCCGACGTGGTGATCGCGGTGCCCGACTCCGGCAACCCGGCGGCCACCGGCTATTCCAAGGCCTCGGGCATCCCGCGCGACGACGGGCTGATCAAGAACCGCTACGTGGCCCGGACCTTCATCCAGCCCGGACAGGAGCTGCGCAAGCACGGCCTGCGGATGAAGTTCAACCCGCTGCGCGAGGTGGTGGCCGGCAAGCGCCTGGTGGTCGTGGACGACTCGATCGTGCGCGGCAACACCACGCGCCAGATCGTCGGCATGCTGCGCGACGCCGGGGCCCGCGAGGTGCACATGCGGATCTCGGCGCCGCCGATCCGCCACCCCTGCCATTACGGCGTCGACATGTCGACCTCCCAGGAGATGGTCGCCCACGATCGCACGGTCGAGGAGATCGCCCGCGAGCTCGACTGCGACTCGCTCGCCTACCTGTCGCTAGAGGGCGTCTACGAGGCCATCCGCTCCACGCGCGAGACGCATTGCGACGCCTGCTTCTCCGGCCAGTACCCGCTCGGCCGCACGGACCAGGCGAACGGCAAGTTCGCGCTCGAGGAGCTGGCGGAGCCGGCCGCGGCCCGCTGAGCAGGGTTCGCGGGGATCCCGGCCCCCTGGATGGGCCGGACTGGGGGCGGTTCCTCTCCGTCGGCGCAGCGGCTGCGCTCTTCGCCGGAGTCTTCGCGCTCCGGCTCGTCGTCGACGATCCGAATGAGGCGATCGTGCTCCTCTTCGCTCTTCCAGTCGCCCTCCTGGCCGGCAGCTTCGATGAGCGAGTCGGTATCGCAGCCGCCTTTTTCAGCCTGGCCTTGATCTGGCTGTGGACGGAGCTCCGCGATGTCCACGTGACGAGCTTCAGCTACGTCTCGCGAGGAGCGACTTTCGTCGCCCTGGGGGGATTGCTGGGACGGTTCGCGCGCGTGACGCGAGCGACTCAGAGGGCCCTCGAGCACATGGCTCAGCACGACTCGTTGACCGGCCTCTTCAACCGCCGCCGGTTCGAGGAGGAGCTGGCGCGGTCTCATGACCAGGCGAAGCGCTACGACTCCGTCGTGGCGGTGCTGCTGCTGGATCTCGACGACTTCAAGCAGGTCAACGACTCGTTCGGGCATCAGGTCGGCGATGAGGTGCTCCGTCAGGTGGGAGTCGCCTTCCGTGACGAGCTCCGCGCGAGCGACATCGCGGCAAGGCTCGGTGGGGACGAGTTCGCAGCCCTGCTTCCGAGCACGGATCTCCCCGCGGCGGGTGCGGTCGCGCGCAAGCTGAAGACGCGGCTCGCCGAGATCCCGGCGTTCATGGGAGCTTCGGAGCTGGCGGTGAGCGCGAGCATAGGAGTGGTGCCGCTCAGCAGCAGCGACAGGTCCGGGGACGAGGCGCTTGCGCGCGCGGACCGAGCCATGTACGAAGCGAAGCGCGCACGCGTGTAACAGGCCTGCACGGTGGCCGTTCTCCCGGCCGGGGCCGGCGCTAGTGTGGCCCGGCCGATGGACCTGAGCGCGGCCCTCCAAGAGCTGTTCGGATTCCGGGACTTCCGTCCCGGCCAGCGGGAGGCTTCCGAGGCGGCGCTCGAAGGTCGCGACGTCCTGGTCGTCATGCCGACCGGCTCCGGCAAGTCCCTCTGCTACCAGCTGCCCGCCCTGCTGCGCGACGACCTCACCGTGGTCGTCTCGCCGCTCGTGGCGCTGATGCAGGAC
>JBHELQ010000174.1:0-2584 GCA_046262995.1 Thermoleophilaceae bacterium | reverse complement strand
AGCTGGTACGAGCAGGCCGTCGCGGACGCCGGCATCGCCACGGTCGGCGATCCGAAGCTCGACCTGAACGACCTGCCGCAGAAGGGCGCGCCGCTCGAGTTCACGATCGAGGTGGGCATCCGACCGCCCGCGAAGCTCGGCGACTGGAAGGGACTCGAGGTCGGCCGGCGCGAGCCCGAGGCGTCCGAGGACGAGGTGAACGCCGAGCTCGAGCGGCTGCGCGAGTCGGTCGCTTCGCTCGAGTCGGTCGAGCGCAAGTCGGGCGACGGCGACTTCCTGGTGCTGGACTTCACGGGCAAGGTCAACGACGAGCCGTTCGAGGGCGGTGATGCCCGGGGATACCTGCTCGAGCTCGGCTCGGGGCGCCTGATACCCGGCTTCGAGGAGCAGCTGCGCGGGGCCGGGCCGGGCGACGAGCGCGAGGTGACGGTGACCTTCCCCGACGAGTACCAGGCCGAGCACCTGGCCGGGAAGGAGGCCGTTTTCGCGGTCGCGGTCAAGGAGGTCAAGGAGAAGCGCCTGCCGGACCTGGGCGACGAGTTCGCGCTCGAGGCCGGCGGCTTCGACACCCTCGAGGAGCTGAGGGACGAGCTCCGGCAGCGCATCCGCCAGGTGGAGGAACAGGCCGTGGAGGCTGAGTTCCGCGAGGCGGTCGTCGACGCCGCGGCGAGGGAGTCGGAGCTCGACGTCCCGCACGACCTGGTCCACGCCAAGGCGCACGAGATGTGGCACCGCACCGCCAGGCGCCTGGCCTCGCAGGGAATAGACCCGCAGCAGTACCTTCAGATCACCGGCAAGACCGAGGAGGAGCTGGTCCAGGAGGCGGAGGGCGACGCCGAGACCGCCTTGCGCCGCGAGGCCGTGCTGGCCGCGATCGTCGAGCAGGAAGGCCTGGAGGTGTCCGACGAGGAGGTGCTCGAGGCGCTTCGCCAGGCGGCACGGGCGCAGGCCGGGGAGCGCCAGCCGAGCGAGAAGCAGCTCGAGCGGCAGATCAAGCGCGCGCGTGCTCAGGGGGCGGACGACGCGCTTCGCGAGGACATAGCCATGCGCAAGGCGGTCGATCTGCTCGTGCAGCACGCCGAGTCGATCCCCGTCGAGCAAGCGAAGGCGCGCGACAAGCTGTGGACCCCCGGCAAGGAGAAAGACCAGGGAAAGCAGGAGATCTGGACGCCCGGGAGCCAGGCCTGAGGACTGACGACTGAGGACCGAGGCCTGATCGCTAGACTGGCCCGCCAATGAGCCCTCTGGTCCCCATGGTCGTCGAGCAGACCTCCCGCGGGGAGCGCGCCTTCGACATCTACTCGCGGCTCCTGAACGAGCGGATCGTCTTCCTGGGCACGCCCGTCACCGACGACATCGCCAACCTCGTCGTCGCGCAGCTCCTCCACCTGCAGGCCGAGGACCCGGACAAGGACATCTCGCTGTACATCAACTCGCCCGGCGGCTCCGTCTATGCCGGCCTCGCGATCTACGACACGATTCAGTACATCAAGCCCGACGTGCAGACGATCTGCGTCGGGATCGCCATGTCGATGGGCGCGCTGCTCCTGGGCGGCGGCGCCGAGGGCAAGCGAATGTCGCTGCCGAACGCGAAGATCCTGATTCACCAGGTCTCATCCGCCTTCCAGGGCCAGGCGACCGACATCGAGATCCACGCCAAGGAGATCATCGATACCCGCCGCCGGCTCGACGAGATCCTGTCGAAGCACACGGGCCAGGACCTGGAGAAGGTCCAGCACGACACCGAGCGCGACTACTTCATGAGCGCCGAGGAGGCCAAGGGCTACGGCCTCATCGACCGCGTGATCGAGCCGGTGGCTCAGGCCGCCGCGGCCTAGCTCTTCAGCGCAGCCGCGCTTCGCGCTACGCCACGGCGATCGGGCACGGCCGGATGGCACGCCCGATGGCGTTGCTCGGCGCAACCCCGCTCCCGCTTGAAGGGACACGGCCCCCCGCCGAGTATCTAGGCCGTACGTCCAGGTGCCGTCCCGGCGCCGAAATGAGTGCGCTACCCTCGCGCCGAGGGAGAGACCGTGGCCCGACCCACCGACTCCAACGAACAGCTCCTCTGCAGCTTCTGCGGGAAGTCGCAACGCCAGGTGAAGAAGTTGATCGCCGGGCCCGGCGTCTACATCTGCGACGAGTGCATCGATCTCTGCAACGAGATCATCGACGAGGAGCTGACCGGCAGTCCCGGCTTCGACCTGGAGAACCTGCCGAAGCCGAAGGAGATCAACTCGGTGCTGCAGGAGTACGTGGTCGGCCAGGACCCCGCCAAGCGCACGCTCTCAGTGGCCGTCTACAACCACTACAAGCGCGTGCAGATGATGCAGTCGGAGGGCCAGGAGGAACTCGAGCTGCAGAAGTCCAACATCCTGCTGCTCGGGCCCACCGGCTGCGGCAAGACGCTGCTCGCGCAGACGCTGGCGAAGATCCTGAACGTGCCGTTCGCGATCGCCGACGCCACGGCCCTGACCGAGGCAGGCTACGTCGGCGAGGACGTGGAGAACATCCTGCTGAAGCTGATCCAGGCCGCGGACTTCGACGTCAAGAAGGCCGAGACCGGGATCATCTACATCGACGA
>JBHELQ010000173.1:0-4726 GCA_046262995.1 Thermoleophilaceae bacterium | reverse complement strand
CAGGCGGCGTCCGGCGAGTTCGCGGCCATCTTCGACGCCGACCTGGAGTACGACCCCGAGGACCTGCGGCCGCTGCTCGAGCCCCTGACCGAGGGATTCGCGAACGCGACATTCGGCGTGCGCGCGCTCGGCGGCTATACGGGCCACTCGTTCCTGTACGTGGTGGGGAATCGAGTGGTGACGCTCGCGGCGAACATGATGTTCAACGTCTACCTGCGTGACCTGATGACCTGCCACAAGGTCATCCGAACCGAGGTCTTCCAGGCGCTACCGCTGCGCGAGCCCGGTTTCGCAGTCGAGGCGGAGATAGCCGCGCGGCTGCTCCAGCGCGGGGAACGGATCTTCGAGGTACCCGTCCGCTACCAGGCCCGCTCCGACGAGGAGGGCAAGAAGCTCACGCCGGCCGACGGCCTTCGCGTGCTGCGGACGCTCGCCCGCTGCCGACTGACCGAGGCCTGAGGTGACCGACGACGCCTTCGCTCCCGCCGCCGAGGTCGGAGTGCATCGGCTGGCGATCCCGACGCCGTTCGCCGTCGGTCGGGTCAACGTCTACCTGATCGAAGACGAGCCGCTGACGCTCGTGGACGCCGGTCCGAACTCCGGCACGTCGTTCGACGAGCTCCAGCGAGGCCTCGAGCAGCTCGGCCATGGCCTGGAGGACATCGGGCTCGTGATCATCACCCACCAGCACATCGACCACCTCGGCCTGGTGAACCTGGTCGCTTCCCACTCCGGGGCCGACGTGGCCGCCATCGACGCCGCTGTCCCGTTCGTCGAGAACTACTCCGCGGAGGCCGCCGCGGACGATGAGTTCGCCCTGCGGCTGATGCTCCGCCACGGGATCCCGGAGGACGTGGCCACGGCGCTCCAGTCGGTGTCCCGCACCTTCCGGGCCTGGGGGGCCCGCGCCGACGTGACACGTGTGCTCAGCGACGGCGAGCGGCTCGAGCTGCGCGACCGCTCGCTGGAGGTGCACTTCAGGCCCGGCCACTCCCCCAGCGACACGGTCTTCCTCGACGCGGACCGCCGCCTCCTGATCGCCGCCGACCACCTGCTCAAGCACATCTCCTCCAATCCGCTGATCACGCGTCCGCGCGATGGCAGCGAGGGCCGCCCGCAGGCGCTCGTCGCCTACCTCGCGTCGCTCCGCAAGACGCGTGAGATGGACGTGGAGCTCGTGCTCCCCGGCCACGGCGAGCCGATCACCGACCATCGCTCCCTGATCGACGAACGCCTGGCGCTCCACCGCCGGCGGGCGGACAAGCTCTACCGGCTGATCGCCGACCGGCCCCGAACGGCCTACGAGCTCGCCCAGACGCTGTGGGGGAACATCGCGGTCACGCAGGCCTACCTGACGCTGAGCGAGGTGCTCGGGCACACCGACCTGCTGCTGGGCGAGGGGCGTGTGCACGAGCTGGAGCGGGACGGCGTCGTGGCTTTCGAGGCCGGCGAGTAACGGCGCCCGCCCCCAGGGGTTGAAGGTTGTCCATGGCCGCCTTCGGCAGCGAGGCCGGCGCCGCGGAGCGCGCCCAGGAGCTCGCCGAGCGCCTGCTGCCGGCCCGCCTGCCGAAGAAGCGCATGCTGGTGATCGTCAACCCCTACGCGACGACGGTCTCGGATCGCCTGAAGAACCTCGTCATCTATGCCCTCGAATCGCGCTACGCGGTCGAGGCGGTCGACACGGAGAAGCGCAGTCACGCCACCGAGCTCTGTCGCGAGGCCGCCCGGGAGGCATACGACGTCGTGGTCGCCTTCGGCGGCGACGGAACCGTCAACGAAGCGGCGAACGGCCTCGTGGGCTACGAGACCCCGTTGACCGCGCTGCCGGGCGGCTCCACCAACGTCTGGTGCCGCACGCTCGGCATCCCGAACGACGTGGTCGATGCAACCGAGCACCTCCTCGGCATCGCCGACGACTTCCGGCCCCGCCGCGTGGACCTGGGCCGGGTCGACGAGCGCTACTTCGTCTTCGGCTCGGGAGTCGGCCTGGACGCGAGCGTCGTCGAGCGGGTCGACGCGCACCCGTACCGCAAGGCCCGCTTCGGCGCCTGGTACTACGCCTACGCCGCCCTCGCGACCTTCAACCGCCGCTATCTGCTCCAGCCCCCCCGCGTCCGGGTGCACGGGGGCGGCCGTAGTGTCGACGGCGTCACGGTGATCGTCCAGAACTCGGATCCGTTCACATATTTCAGGGACCGCCCGATCCGGGTCTGCGAACAGGCGGGCCTTCAGACCGGCACCCTGTCGCTGGCCGCCCTGAGCCGGGCGAGCGCGCTCGAGCTCCCGACCCTGATACCCCGCATCTTCACCAGCCGCGCGGAGGCGGTGCTGCGCCACCGCCGGGTCGAGAGCCTCCCCGCGCTCGAGAGCGCGCGTGTGGAGTCGCTCGACGAGCAGACCTTTCCGGTCGAGGTCGACGGGGACTTCCTCGGCGACTTCGAGGCCGTCGACTACAGCGTCGCCCCCGGCGCGCTGCTCGCCCTCTCCTAGGCGCCTCCCCCAAATGCACCGGACGCCCGTCTAGGGGGCGCCGCCGGCGTTCCTGCCCGGCTCGCGGCCGGTCGATGGATGACGCAAGCGCACCACCCCGTCCATTCCACGCGTCATGCATCCCTCCCGCCGCCATACGCTCCTGCTCGCGAGCCTGCTCTCGTTCGCCTTGGGACTGGGCCTGCTCGGCCCCGCCGGCGCGGGGGCCACACGCATCGAGCGCGCTGGTCCGACGGCGAGCGCGGCCAAGGCCGGCCATGGCAGGCACCATCGCCTGCACCGGCGCAAGCGCCGCCGCGACGTGGACGGCGACGGGATCCCCAACCGGCGCGACCGCGACATCGACGGCGACCACATCCCGAACCGGCGCGACCGCGACATGGACGGCGACCACAAGCGCAACCGGCGCGACCGCGACATGGACGCCGACGGGGTCCGCAATGCCCGCGATCGGGATATCGACGCAGACCGGATCCCCAACCGGCGCGACCGGGACATGGACGCCGACCGGGTCCCGAACACCCGCGACCGCGACATGGACGGCGACGGCCGGCGGAATAGCAGGGACCGCGACATCGACGGGGACGGCGTCCCGAACGGCCGCGACCGCGACATGGATTCCGACCGGATCTCGAACCGGCTGGACAAGGACATCGACGGCGACCTGGTCCCGAACCACCGCGACTCCGACAGCGACACCTGGCGCTCACGGTTCAGCGCGGACCTGCCGACGGTACGCCTCCCCCGCAGCTTCTTCGGCGTTGTGGCCGACCAGGCCGCCGGCTCCTCGGGAGCCGCCCGGCAGAAGGTCCTGGGCGACATCGCCAGCACGCACGCAGGGACGATCCGCCAGAAGTTCGAGTGGTCGCGGATCGAGACGTCGCCCGGCGTCTACGACTTCCGCTTCTACGACGCATATGTCCGCGACCTGACCGCGCGCGGATTCTCGATCCTGCCCGTGCTCTTCGATCCGCCGAGCTTCCGCTCCGCGCGGCCCGCGGGCGGCGGCGCACCCGGCACGTATCCCCCGCGGAGCAACGCTCAGTTCGGTGCCTTCGCCGCGCTGCTGGTCCGCCGCTACGGACCGGGCGGAACCTTCTGGGTCCTCCATCCCGAGCTCCCCTACCGACCGCTCCGCTCGTGGCAGGTCTGGAACGAGCCGCACACGCGTCAATACTGGCCGAGCGGGCCCGATGCCGGCCAGTACGTGGCCATGCTGCGCACCGTCGGAACGGCCATCAAGCTGGCCGACCGCGGGGCAGAGGTGGTGGCCGCCGGGCTGTCGGACACGAACATCGGGATTCGCGTGCAGGACTACCTGCGCCAGATGTACGACGCGGGCGCCAGGGGCGCCTTCGACACCGTGGCGGTGCACCCCTACGCGCCGGCCGCCGACATCGCCTACGACATCGTCGCGGACGTCCGCCACATCATGGACGAGCACGGTGACGGCGCCAAGCGGATCTGGGTCACCGAGGTGGGCTGGGCGACGTGGGGCGACAACCCGAGCCCCTTCAACACGGGCGCCACCGGCCAAGCCGACTTGATCAGGCGCACGTGGGCCGCGCTGACCGCGAATCGCGACGCCCTGAAGCTGCGCGGTCTCATGTACTACAACTGGCAGGACCTGCCGCCCTACGCCCCGAGCTTCGCGGACTTCTTCGGGCTGCATACCGGCCTGATGGACCGCAGCGGAACGCCGAAGCCCGCGTTTTGGAGCTTCAAGGCGACGGTCAACGCCCTGACCGGCTAGTCCGCTTCGGACATCCGTCGACAGTCGCCGGACGGGCGGTAGTCAAGCCCCGCGCGAGCCGATTGCAAGTACATGCGGATCTGGCTCGCAAGGATTGCGGCCGCCGCCTGTTCGCTCATTCTTCTGGTCCTCGCGCAGGGGACGGCGCAGGCTGCTGTCGAGAACTTCTATGGCGTCAACGCCCAGCACGTCTTCGACCTGTCCTCGAGCGTGCGCGATCAGGCCCTTTCCTCGATGGCCGGTGGAGGGCTCCAGGTCGTCAGGCATGACGCGAGCTGGGGAACCGCGGAGCCGGTTGCCCCGAACCGGAGCACAGGCGTCCACGTCTACCAGTGGGCGACCTTCGACAGTCAGGTCACCGCGTACGCCAGGGTCGGCCTGCGCTGGCTCCCGACGATCGACTACTCGGCACCGTGGGCGAGCGAGAGCGTCGGGAATCCATTCTTCCCGCCCGCCCGCAACTCGGACTACACGGCCTACGCC
>JBHELQ010000172.1:0-1653 GCA_046262995.1 Thermoleophilaceae bacterium | reverse complement strand
CCGCCGCCCCGCCTACCCTGGGCGGATGCGTCCACGACCCTCATCGCCGGTGATCCCGGCCGACCCCGAGGTCGCCGACACCACCGACGAGGTCTCTGCCTGGCGCCTGGCGACCGGCAACGCCGAGAAGCCGAGCGACCTGTTCGGCGGCGCCCGCGGGCTCGTCGACAGTGGCCTGCCGCCGGTCGCGTTCGTCGCCGTCAACGCGGCCCGCGGGCTCACCGCCGCCACCTGGGCCGCAGTGGCGGTCGGCGTCGCGCTGCTCGCCGTACGGCTCGCCCGGAAAGAGCCGCTCAGGCACACCGTGTCCGGCTTCCTCGGCGTGCTCATCGCGGCCCTGATCGCCCGCGGCACCGGCCGCGCGGAGAACTTCTTCCTCCCCGGCATCGTGATCAACGCGGTCTACGGCGGGGGGTTCCTGGTCTCCGCGATGGTGCGCAAGCCCCTGGTCGGGGTGCTGCTGCGGCAGTTCTCGGACAAGCCGCCCGACTGGCACGACGACCCGCGGGTCCGGCGGGCCTACGCCGAGGCGACGGTCGGATGGGCCGCCGTCTTCATCGCCCGAGTCATCGTGCAGAGCCTGCTCGTCGCGGCCGGACGGCCGGGCTGGCTCGCCGTAACCAAGATCGCGATGGGGTGGCCGCTCTTCCTGGGCGCCCTCGCGCTCACCCTGCCGTGGGTGTCCCGGCGGACGGCCGAGGTGCCGATCGCGGGTGGCGCGGAGGCCGGTTAGCCGCTAGATTCCGAGGGAACAACGGGCAATCCCTGGTCGTTGGGACCAGTGTTCGAACGTTGCCCTGGCACGTTCTGCCGTCCGCCACGCACGGCCGAAGCCCTCGGAAGGGGGGAGACAGTCATGACCGACGTAGTGCGCGACACGCTCCCCCAGGACACCGACGCGGGGGCCGCCGACGCGCCCGAGGCCGCCGAGCCCACGCACGTCGAGCCGCTGGACGAGGACGTCCCGGCGACGGACCTGGTTCGGGCCTACCTGAGCGCCATCGGCAAGGTCGCGCTGCTCAACGCCGAGCAGGAGGTCGAGCTCGCCAAGCGGATCGAGGCCGGCGTCTACGCCGCGGAGAAGCTCCGCCAGGCCGACGCCCGCGAGATCCGCCAGCTCGGCAAGCGCATGCGCGCCGACCTGGAGCTCGTCGCTGCCGACGGCCACCGCGCCAAGGAGCACCTGCTCGAGGCCAACCTGCGCCTCGTCGTCTCGCTCGCCAAGCGCTACCAGGGCCGCGGGCTGACCCTGCTCGACCTGATCCAGGAGGGCAACGTCGGCCTGGTCCGGGCGGTCGAGAAGTTCGACTACACCAAGGGCTTCAAGTTCTCCACCTACGGCACCTGGTGGATCCGCCAGGCGCTGCAGCGCGCCGTCATGGAGCAGTCGCGGACGATCCGCGTCCCCGTCCACGTCGGCGAGCAGATCAGCAAGGCCCTGCGTGTACGCCGGGACCTCGCGCACGACCTCAACCGCGAGCCGACGATCGACGAGCTGGCCGCGGCCATCGACATGACCCCGGAGCGGGTCGAGGAGCTGCTCGGCTACGGCCGCGACACGCTCTCCCTCGAGACCCCGGTGGGCGAGGACGGCGACTCCGTGCTCGGCGACTTCGTCGAGGACGCGGACGCCTCCGTCGTAGCGGAGTCGGT
>JBHELQ010000171.1:0-1399 GCA_046262995.1 Thermoleophilaceae bacterium | reverse complement strand
GCTCAATGCAATGCTCGGAATTACCGGGCTTAGGAGCCAGAGAGATCTAGCAGTCCCTCGGCCCGGCGCATAGGTTCGAAACGTCGGCGGGCTGACTCACGGCCCCGGTGTCGCCGAAGAGGCGACTTACCCACGTTATGTCGCCCGCCGAGCGTTTCGAGGGGCCGCCGGCGTGACCTAATAGGAGCCTGGCCCCTTGCGGAGCCCGAATTGAGCTCTGTCCACCGGCGGCCCTCTTTCAAGGTAACCGAGCCAAAAGGAGGACGCAAGTGATCATCATCGGAGTCGACCCCCACAAGCACACCCACACCGCCATAGCAATCGACGGAGGGACGGGCGAGTGCCTAGCCGAGCTGACGGTCAAGGCCCGCCGCGAGGGCCATGAGCGGCTCTTGACGTGGGCCCGTGCACTTGCGGGCGAGCTGCTCTTTGCCCTGGAGGACGTCCGCCGTTGCTCTGGAGCGCTTGAGCGCTTTCTCGTTTTGCGCGGCGAGGAGTCCGTCAGGGTGCCCCCGAAGCTGATGGGCGCCTCGAGAAAGGGCCAGCGCACCCGCGGCAAGTCCGACGCGATCGATGCCCTCGCGGTCGCCAGGGCAGCGCTCACAGAACCCGACCTGCCCAGGGCCACGTTGGTCGGCCCCTCGCACGAGATCGCCCTGCTCTCCCAGCACAGAGACGACCTGATCCGCGAGCGCAATCAGGTCGGCAATCGCCTGCGCTGGCACATCCACGATCTCGACCCCGACCGCCAGCCACCGCCCAAGACGCTGCGCCGACGTGTCTGGATAGATCGTGTCTCGCGCTATCTGGCTAGCCGGGAGCAGAGCACCCAGGTCCGAGTGGCGCGCTCTTTGGTGCGGCGAATCGCGGCGCTCAACCGTGAGATCAGAGCGCTCGAGGAGGAACTGGGAGAGCTCGTTGCACGCGAGGCCCCCAAGCTGCTGACGCTGTTTGGCTGCGGGCCGATCTCGGCGGCCTGGATCCTCGCCGAGGTGGCGGGGGTGGAGCGCTTTGGCAGCGAGGCGAAGCTGGCGATGGCCGCCGGCGTCGCCCCGATCCAGGCCTCCTCGGGCACCGTCCAGCGCCACCGCCTCAACCGCTACGGCAACCGGCGCCTCAACCGGGCAATCCACTACGTCGCCCTGACCCAGGGGCGCCACTCGCCTGAGGGCAGGGCCTACCTGGCCAAGAAGAAGGCCGAGGGAAAGAGTCCCAAGGAGGCGCTTCGCTGCCTAAAGCGCCACCTGGTCAGGCGGATCTACCGGTTGCTCTTGGAGGACGCTCGGCAGGCTGCGGCCCGGCCGTCGGCTCGCGTCCTGGCTTCTTGATCTCCCTCCCTCAAAAAATAGAAAAGAAGGAAATTCCGAAAATCGCTTGACATAGGAGCAACCTGGTCCCG
>JBHELQ010000170.1:0-9811 GCA_046262995.1 Thermoleophilaceae bacterium | reverse complement strand
GATGAAGGGGATGCTCGAGGCGCTCGGGTACGCGGAGGCGCCGGACCGCGAGCAAGCCGACCTGATCCTGTTCAACACCTGCTCGATCCGCGAGAAGGCCGACGACCGGCTCGCCGGGCATCTCGGTGAGGCGAAGCGGCTGAAGGCGGAGGACCCGGCGAAGGTGGTCGGGGTCGGCGGCTGCTGGGCGCAGTCGCTCAAGGACGAAGTCTTCGAGCAGTTCCCGCACGTCGACGTCGCGTTCGGGCCCGGCCAGGTGCACAAGCTGGCCGAGTTCCTCACTAGCGACAACCTGACCGCGCAGGGCTACTTCGAGTTCGAGGGCTTCACCGGGCACCTGCCGATGAAGCGGGAGCGAGAGTTCCAGGGGTGGGTGCAGATATCGGTGGGGTGCAACTGCGCCTGCTCCTACTGCATCGTGCCTTCGACACGCGGTCGTGAGGTCTCCCGACCCGCCGCGGAGATCGTCCGCGAGGTCGAGCGGCTGGCCGCGGACGGCGTCCGGGAGGTCACACTGCTCGGCCAGAACGTGTGCTCATACGGTCGCGACCTGCCGCGCCAGGCGAAGACGAGCTTCGCCGAGCTGCTGGCGGTCGCGGACGGGGTGGAGGGGGTCGAGCGGATCCGCTATACGAGCCCCCACCCGAAGGACATCCGCCAGGACGTGATCCGCGCGCACGCCGAGCTGCCTTCCGTGTGCGAGCACATCCACCTGCCGCTCCAGTCCGGCTCGACGCGTGTCTTGAAGGCCATGAGGCGGACCTCCAGCCGCGAGCGCTACCTGGCCCGCGTCGCGACGATCCGGGAGCTCGTGCCCGACTGCGCGATCACGACCGACATCATCGTCGGCTTCCCGGGGGAGACCGAGGCCGACTTCGCGCAGACACTCGAGCTCGTCGAGCAGGTGCGCTACGACTCCGCCTTCACCTTCATCTTCTCGCCGCGGCGGGGGACCGAGGCGGCCGTGCTGCCGGACGGCGTCCCGGCGGACGTGAAGGGGAAGCGCATGGAGCGGCTCGTGGACGCCGTCCAGCGCATCGCTCACGAGCGCTCCCAGCGCTTCGTCGGCCGGACGATGGAGGTGCTCGTCGAGGGCCGCTCGCGCACGGATCCAGACAGGCTTCGCGGACGCATCCGGCACGGGAAGACCGTGAACTTCGCTGGGACCGCCCGGCCCGGCGAGCTGGTGGAAGTCGAGATCGAGGCGGCCACCAGCACGACGCTGGCGGGCCACGAGCGGCTGCTCAGCCGGGTCGCCTGACCAGCCGTTCGAGCTCGCCCAGGGCCGCGGCCGATGCGAGCGGCCCCTCGCCGCGCCACCACAGCTCATCGGGCACGACGACGGTGCGGGCACGCAGCCCTCGCCGCAACCCGGCGAGCGTGCGCTCGGCTCCGTCGACGGCGCTCACCAGGACGAGGTCCGCCGGCAGGCGGGCGTAGCGCTGCGGCGGCAGGGCCCGGGAGATCCCTCGCGGCCGGGCACCGCGGACGCCGGCGTCCAGGAGCACGGCCGCGGCGAACGAGTCGAGCCCCGCGAGCCTTGCTCCCGACGGGAGCGCCTCGATGGCCGCTACGCGCAGCCGTCGCGCGCCCGGGCCGAAACGGCGCCGGACGCCCGCGGCCAGGGCGTCGTACCGCCTGAGCATGGCCTCGCCCTCGTCGACCCGCCCGAGCGCCTCGGCGTACAGGCGCGACATGAGTCGCCACTGCCTGGGCGTGCCGGGGCCAATTCGGGGCGGAGGGCTCATCACCGTGGGGGCGATCACCCTCAGCTGCTCGAACAGGCTGCCCTGCCGGCGCTGTGAGCCGAGGATGAGCTCGGAGTGGAGCGCCCTGATCCGCGGCAGCGAGAGCCGGTACGGGGGACCGAGGTCGCGCACGCCGCCCAGGCGCGCGGCGAGATAGCCGGGAAAGCCGCCGGACGGCCGGCCGGCCGCGCCGACCGGCTTGACGCCCAGCGCGAGCGTCGTATCCGCGGCCCCCGGCGTGAGGACGACCACTCTCCTCGCCCGCCCGGGAACGAACGTCTCGCCGGACGCATGCTGGATCTTCTTCGGGTGGCCGTAGTGCCCGTTGGGCACCGCCTGCGGCGCGCGCTTGGGCCGTGAGTGCCCGCCGCCGCAGGCGGCGAGGCCCAGCATCGCGAGGCAGCAGAGGGTCCATAGGGCGCGCCGCACGGGGCGTATTCGTAGCGGCGCGTGCGTCTGGGCGTCGCGCGACATACTCGCTGCGTGCAGGTCATCGCCGTCTTCGGCCCGACGGGAGTCGGCAAGACAGACGTCTCTCTGGCGCTGGCCGAGGGGCTGCGCGAGCGCGGCGAGAGCCCCGTCGCGATCTCCGCCGACGCGCTGCAGGTCTACCGGGGGCTGGAGGCGCTGACCGGTGCCCCGACGCGGGAGCAGCGTGCCCGCCTGGAGCACCGCCTCGTCGGCATCGTCCCGGTCTCCGCGAGCTTCTCCGCGGGCGAGTTCGCCCTGCTCGCCAGACGGGAGATCGACGCGGCGGTCGCGGCCGGCAGGCGCCCGCTAGTGGTCGGCGGGACGGGGCTGTACCTGCAGGCGGCGCTGACCGAGCTGGAGCTGCGGCCGCCGCCGCCGCCGGGGCTGCGCGAGCGGCTCGAGGACGAACTCGGTCGGGCGGGCCCGGAGGCGCTGCACGGGCGCCTGGCCGATGCGGACGCGCAAGCCGCCGAGCGGATCGCGCCGAGCGACAGCTCCCGGGTCGTACGCGCGCTGGAGCTGCTCGAGATGGGCGAGGAGCCGGCGCCGGGCGGGGGTCAGTCGACCCTCTGGACGGCCACCGTGCGGCATCCGACCCTGCTTTGCGGGCTCGTGATGGAGCGGGAGGCCCTGTACGAGCGAATCGACGCCCGGGTGGAGCGGATGCTCGCTGCCGGGGCGGCGAAGGAGGTCGCGCACGCGGAGGCGGCGGGCGCGTCCCGGACCGCGCGAGCGGCGCTCGGCTACGAGGAGCTGCTCCGAGACGACCTGGACGCGATGAAGCGCCGGACGCGCAACTACGCCAAGAGGCAACTGACCTGGATGCGCAGGCTGGACGGCGTCCACGTGCTCGACGTGACCGACCGCCAGGCCGACGAGGCGGCAGCGGAGATCGAGGCCCTGCTCACGTAGAGTCCGACGGCGTGCGCTTCGAGAAGTGGCAGGCGCTCGGCAACGACTACGCGATCGTCGAGCAGGACGAGCTGCCGTTCGAGCTGACCGCCAGTCGGGTCCAGGCGCTGTGCGCCGCCCACACCGGGATCGGCTCGGACGGGTTGCTCCTGCTCGCCCGCAGCGACGACCCCGCCTTCGTCGCCGAGCTTCGGATCTTCAACCCTGACGGGAGCGAGGCGGAGCTGTCAGGGAACGGCGTACGACAGGCCGTTCTGTACCTGCGACGCTCGGGCTGGACGCAGAACGACGCCTTCTCGCTACGTACGCCCGCGGGCGAGATCAGGCCGCGCATCACCGGGGAGACGACCTGCACAGTCGACATGGGGCGCGCAAGCCTTCGGTCCGAGCGCGACTTCCCCTCGGGCGGCGACGACGGCGCCGGCACGCTCACCGCCGCGGGGCGCGAGTTCAGCTTTCAGTTCGTGCAGGTCGGCAACCCGCAGTGCGCGATCGAGCTCGCCGACGGGCTCGACGAGCTGGAGCTTGGCCGCTTCGGCCCCGAGATCGAGCGCCACGAGCTGTTTCCGAACCGCACCAATGTGTCGTTCTGGCGGCGCGAGGCGGACGCTTCGATCAGGGCACGCATCTTCGAGCGCGGAGTGGGGGAGACGACGGCCTCGGGCACCGGCGCGAGTGGCGCCGCGGTGGCCGCGGTGCTGAAGGGCCTGGACAGCCCGCTCAGGGTGCGCCTGGATGGCGGAGAGCTCGAGGTCCACGTCGGCGAGGACCTGCACCTGGACCTCAGCGGCCCCGCGGAGCCGGTCTACAGCGGCGCGTTGAGCGAGCGGCTCGTCAGGCGGGTCGATGCGCTCCAGTAAGCGCCTGGAGCGGCTGCCGCCGTACCTGTTCGCCGAGCTCGAGCGCAAGGTCGCCGCAAAGAGGGCGGCGGGCGTCGACGTGATCAGCCTCGGGATCGGCGACCCGGACATGCCGACCGCCGAGCCGGTCGTACGCGCCCTGGCCGATGCCGCGACAGCCCCCGCCACCCACCGCTACCCGTCGAACCGGGGCCGGGAGGAGTTTCGCCGGTCCGTGGCCGCGTTCTACCGCCGCCGCTTCGGCGTCGAGCTCGACCCCGAGCGCGAGATCGTCCCCGCGCTGGGCGCGAAGGAGTGCGTCTTCAACCTCAACCTGGCGTTCCTCGACCCCGGCGACGTCGCTTTGGCGGCGGACCCGGGCTATCCCGTCTATACGGGCGGCCCGCTGCTCGCCGGGGCCGAAGCGGCGCTGATGCCGCTCGTGCCGGAGCGCGGCTTCGCGCCCGACCTCGAGGCGATCCCGGAGGAGGACCTCCGGCGGGCGCGCCTCGTGTACCTGAACTACCCCAACAACCCGACCGGCGCCGTCGCGCCGGAGGGCCTGTTCGAGGGAGCGGTGGAGCTCGCGCGCCGGCACGAGCTGCTCGTGGTGCACGACGCCTCCTACACGGAGACGACCTTTGACGGCTACGTCGCCCCGAGCTTCCTCGAGACGCCCGGCGCGAAGGACGTCGGCGTAGAGGTTTTCTCGCTGTCGAAGGGCTGGAACATGACCGGTTGGCGCGCGGCCGCGATCGTCGGCAATGCCGATGCGGTCGAGGACTACTGGCGCCTCAAGACGAACATCGACTCCGGCATGTTCGAGGCCGTGCAGCTGGCGGCGGCCGCGGCGCTCGAAGCCGGGCCGCCGGAGGAGATGCCGGCGCTGTACCAGCGCCGCCGCGACCTCGTCTGCGAGGCGCTGCGCGAGATCGGCGTGGAGGTCGAGGCCCCGAAGGGCACGATCTACATCTGGGCGCCCGTGCCCGAGGGACACAGCTCGGCCTCCTACTGCGAGCTCGTGCTGGAGGAGTCCGGTGTCGTGCTGTCGCCGGGCAGCGCCTACGGCCCGAACGGGGAGGGGTTCTTCCGCATTTCCCTGACCGTGGCCGACGAGCGGCTGCGCGAGGCGGTGGAGCGCCTGCGTTCGAGCCTGGGAGGCTAGGGCCGTGCGCTACTGCGGCATCGTCCCCGCGCGGGGCCTCGTGCAGCTCGCGCTGCTGGAGGAGGTGCGCGCCCCGGAGCCGCCGATTCGCCTGCGCGCGGTCTTCTTCGAGCCCGGATCCCCGCGGCAGGTGGCCGCCGAGCTGCTGGCGCTCGAGGAGGTCGTGGTGGCGGTGGGCTCGCCGCTCGAGCCGCCCGCCGACGGGGCGACCCGCACCTGCGACGAGTTGCTCCTGCGCAGGCGAATCCCTCCTCAGCCGTTCGACCCCGAGGTGGGGCGCGTGGCGGCCGAGCTCGCCAGGCTCGGAGTCTTCGCGCCCGCGGCGGAGGACCCGGAGGGCGCAGTGCCCGAGGGCGCGTTCCGGACCGCGCCGGTGTTCGAGACGAACGTGGACGGCGTCTTCTGCGCGCTGTGCGCCCGCAGGCTGCCCGCACGGCGGCACCCGCAGGGCATGCTGCTCAGGGTCGAGGAGCTGGAGCGGGACCAGGTGATGGACGATGGCGGCGGGCTCTCGAACCGTCGCATCGAGGAGATCGAGGCTGCCGCGGCGGCGCTCTGCGCACACCGCTACGCCGTGGGACACGCGTCCTGGCTGGGCGCCGCCGGCGCGGGCGTGGTGGTGCTGCCCGGCGCCACGCTGCCGGGGTCGTTCTCGACCCAGGGCGTGCTGGTCCCGGTCGAGCGCCTACAGCTGCCGCCGGTCCAGGGCTAGGCTGCCTCGAGCGTCTGCCTGAGCCCCGTGTCCAGATCGCGCGGCGCGAAGCCCAGCTCCCTGCGGGCCTTGTCGTCCTTCGCCCAGTAGGTCACGCCGTCGGAGGTTCGGATCAGCTCGCGCAGGTTCGGCGGGAAGCCCATGAGCGGGCCGACGACGGGCCCGAGCGGCGCCGAGGCCTTGAGCACCGCCGCCGGCATGGAGCGCTGGGGTGGCTTGCGCCCGGAGAGCTCGCAGACGCGGTCGACGAGCTCGCCCATCCGCACCTGCTCCCCCGCGAGCGCGTAGGCCTCGCCGACCTCCGCCTTGTCATGGGCCAGCAGGATCCCGTCGGCCACGTCCTCCACGTGGACGAGCGTGAGGCCGGTCTCGGGGAACATCTTCAGCTTCAGCTTGCCCGTCCGGGCCTGGTCGATCATGTTGCCGACCTCGGAGTGGTCATCCGGCCCGTAGACGCTGGCCGGCTGCACGATCACGATCGGATAGCCCTTCGCCAGCCGGTCCTCGGCGACCTGGTGCGAGCGGTACTTGGTCTCGTCGTAGTAGGAGAGGAAGCCCTCCGACTCGTCGCGGCGATAGCTCTCGTCGACGACCTTGCCGTGAGTGTTCCCGAACACGTTGCAGGTGGAGACGTAGACGATCCGCTGCGCTCCCGCGTCCTTGGCGGCGTCGAGCACCCGCTCGGTGCCCCGCACGTTCGCGTCCCACATGGCCTCGTGCTCCGAGTCCGGGATGCCCACCTTGTAGACCGCCCCGACGTGGAAGGCCGATTGGCAGCCCTCCGCGCCCCGGCGGATGGCCGGCTCGTCCGAGAGGTCCCCCTCGACGAGCTCGCAGCCAAGCTCGCGCAGGGGTCCCGCCTTGTCGGGGGAGCGCACGAGTGCGACCACCTCGTCGCCGCGCTGACGCAGCTTTCGCGCCAGATGTCCGCCGATGAAGCCCGTCGCGCCGGTCACGAACGCGCGCATGGGCGGAGCCTACACTTGTGGTGGTGGACCGAGCCCGCAACGGACGCATCGCCGAGACCGTGTACGGCGAGGGCATCCGGAACCCCCGCGCGCGCCAGCGGGCGCTCTGCATCGCTGCGGGGCCGGGGGACCTCGACCTGTCCGAGCTCCGTGAGCTGCTGCGGACCGCAGGAGTCGCGGTGGCCGGCGAGCTCGTACAGCGTCGCGAGCGGCCTGATCCCGACCGCTACTTCGGAAGGGGGAAGCTCGCCGAGCTGAAGCGGGCCGTGAGCGAGTCGGATGCGAACCTCGTCACCTGCGACGACGAGCTGCTGCCGCGCCAGGAGCGGAACCTCGAGGAGGCGCTCGGAGTGCCGGTGGTCGACCGCACCGCGGTCATCCTCGACATCTTCGCCGAGCACGCGAGCTCGGCCGAGGGCAAGCTCCAGGTGGAGCTGGCCCAGCTCGACTACAACCTGGCCCGCATGCGCGGCCTCTGGACCCACCTGGAGCGCCTGGGCGGCGGCATCGGCACCAGGGGCCCCGGCGAGTCTCAGATCGAGACTGACCGCCGCCTGGCGCGCGACCGGATCGCGCAGCTGAAGCGCCGGCTCGAGCACACGAAGGGCACGCGCCGGACGATGAGGCGCGAGCGCGAGCGGGCGGCCCTGCCGACGGTCGCGCTGGCGGGCTACACGAACGCCGGCAAGTCGACCCTCCTGAACGCGCTCACGGGGGCGGACGTCGGCGTGCGGGAGCGGCTCTTCCATACCCTCGACCCGGCCACGCGCTCGTTCAAGTCGAGCGGGCGCAGCTACCTGGTGACCGACACCGTCGGCTTCATCCGCAAGCTGCCGCACCAGCTGGTCGAGGCGTTCTCGGCCACGCTCGAGGAAGCACTCGAGGCGGACCTGCTGGTGCACGTGGCCGACGCCTCGGTCTCGCTCGATGAGCTGGGGGAGATGCTGGCTGCGGTCGAGGAGGTGCTCGCCGAGATCGGAGCGGCGGAGCGACCGCGACTGCTCGTCCTGAACAAGGTCGACCTTCTGGACGACGAGCGCCGCCGCGAGCTCCGCTTTCGGCACCCGCGGGCGACCCAGGTCTCCGCAGAGACGGGGGAGGGGCTCGACGAGCTGAAGGTGGCGATCGAGGGCCGCTTCCTGTCCAGCCTCGAGCGGATGGACCTGCTCCTGCCATACGAGGAGGGCGGACGCCTGGCGGAGCTGCACGAGCTGGCCGGCGAGCTCGAGCGCGAGGACACCGCCGAGGGCGTCAAGGTCCGCGCCCAGGTCCCGGCCGCGGCCGCACGCAGGTTCGAGCGCTTCGCCGTGAACGGCGACGGCGCCGGCCCGGAATGAAGCTGCCCTTTCGGCGGCTGAGCGAGTCCGCGGTCCCGCCGGCCCGCGCGCACGAGGGCGACGCCGGCTACGACCTCTGCGCCGACGAGTCGGCTTCGATCCCGCCTGGCGGGCGCGCGAGCGTCGGAACCGGCATCGCCGTGGCGATCCCCGACGGGCACGCCGGCCTCGTGGTGCCCCGCTCCGGCCTGGCGGCCAGGCACGGCGTGGCGCTCGTGAACGCCCCGGGTCTGATCGACGCCGGCTACCGCGGCGAGCTACGTGTGCTGCTGCTCAACACCGATCGCGAGCAGGCGTTCGAGGTCGAGCCCGGAGATCGCATCGCCCAGCTCGTGATCCTCAGTGTCGAGTCGCCCGCGCTGGTCGAGGCCGAGGAGCTCGAGGAGAGCTTGCGCGGCGTGGGCGGGTTCGGCTCGACCGGCCGCTAGGCCGCGGCGCGCAGGCGCTCGAGGCCATCGTCGATCGACACGGGTGGCTCGTAACCGAGCTCCTGCCGCGCCTTGTCGATCCTGATCGTCATCTCCACGGCGGAGAGCCAGACGGCGGTGCGCGTGAGCGGCGGCTGGCCCTTTCGCCGCAATGCCGTCCAGGCGCCCTCGAGCCCGACGGCCGCGGCGCGCGCCGCCGGAAGCGGAAGGGTCCGCGTCGGGGCTTCGACGCCGAGCGCCGCCAGCTGCCTGGTCACGAACTCGCGGAACTCGACGGGCTCCCCGTCGGTCACGAAGTAAGCCTCGCCCGGCCTGCCGCGCTCGGCGCCCAGGACCAGGCCCTCCACTGCGTTGTCGATGTAGGTCGTCGAGGTCCTGTGGCGCCCACCGCCGATCCACGCGAAGCGGCCCTGCTCGACGGCACGGGCGATCGAGGGCAGCACGGTCGTGTCGCCGGGCCCCCAGACCAACCGCGGCCGGACGACGACCGTCTCGAGCCCATTGCCGTTCGCGTCCCGCACCGCCTGCTCCGCCAGGGCCTTCGAGGCGCAGTAGGGCGCCTTCGAGTCGGGGCGCAGCGGCGCTGTCTCGTCGACCATGACGAGCGGCTGGCCGGCCACGACCGCAGCTTCGGTGCCCACGTGCACCATTCGCCGCACGCCGGCCGCGCGGCAGGCCTCCAGCACGTTGAGCGTGCCCTGGACGTTGATCTGCTCGAACTCCTCCCACGGGCCCCACTCGCCGAGGCGGGCGGCGGCGTGAAAGGCCAGCTCGCAGCCCGCCGCGCCGGCTCGGAGCGCGTCGGGATTCGAGACGTCCCCCTGCACGGGCTCGGCGCCGGCCCGGGACACGGCCTCGGCCGAGCGCTCGGAGCGGGCGAGCCCGCGCACCCGGAAACCGTCCCTGACGAGACGGCGGATGAGCGCGCCACCGACGAAGCCCGAGCCGCCGGTAACGAAGGCCGTGCGCGGCGCTTCCACTCGCCGAACCCTATCCCGGGCTAGACGCCGGCAGCGCGGCGCGCGGAGGCGTGCGCCGCCTGCTCCAGCTCGTCGTCGAGCGGGTCGAGCTCGATCCCGAGCGCCAGCTCGATCAGCCTGTCCGCCAGCCAGACGTTCTTCGGCAGGAGCGGCCCGTGCAGGTAGGTGCCGATCACGTTGCCGCGCCGCACGCCCTCGGTGCGGTCCTGCCCGTTGTTGCCGTGTCCCGCGAGCACGCGGCCGAGCGGCTG
>JBHELQ010000169.1:0-2182 GCA_046262995.1 Thermoleophilaceae bacterium | reverse complement strand
GGCTTAGGACGCGTCGCGGAGGCGCTGGGCCTCCGGCAGGCACTCGAGCTTCTTGAGCGTGTTGTTCTCGATCTGGCGGATGCGCTCGCGCGTGACGCCGAAGGCGCGGCCGACCTCCTCGAGGGTGCGCGCCTGGTGTCCCTTCAGGCCGTAGCGCATCTCGATCACCTCGCGCTCGCGCGGGGGCAGCGCGTCGAGGGCGCGGCGGATGTTCTCGCGGCGCAGGTTCTCGGAGGCCAGCTCGAACGGCGACTCGGCCGTCTCGTCCTCGACGAAGTCGCCGAGCTCCGAGTCCTCCTCCTCGCCGATGGGCTTCTCGAGCGAGATCGGCAGCTGCGCGATCCGCAGGATGTCCTTGACCTCGCGGGCGGTCCACTGGAGCTCCAGGGCGATCTCCTCCGGGATCGGCTCGCGGCCGAACTCCTGGACCAGCTGGCGCTCCACGTGCACGACCTTGTTGAGCTTCTCGACCATGTGGACGGGGATGCGGATCGTGCGGCCCTTGTCGGCGATCGCGCGGGTCACGGCCTGACGGATCCACCAGGTGGCGTAGGTGGAGAACTTGTAGCCACGGCGGTAGTCGAACTTCTCGACCGCGCGGATCAGGCCGAGCGAGCCCTCCTGGATCAGGTCGAGGAACGACAGGCCGCGCCCCAGGTAGCCCTTCGCGATCGAGACGACGAGCCGGAGGTTCGCCTCGATCATCGCCTGCTTGGCGTGCATGTCGCCGCGCTCGATTCGCTTCGCCAGCGAGACCTCTTCCTCGGCCGTCAGCAGGTCCACGCGCCCGATCGAGCGCAGGTAGAGGCGCAGCGAGTCCAGGCTCGGCTCGACGGTCAGGTCGATCTCGGGCTTCTTCGGCGCGGGCGCCGCGCCCTCGGCCGGCGGCGGCGGCGGATCCGGCGTCGCGGCCGGTGCCGGGCGGCCGTCCGCCGCGACGATCTCAATGCCGCCCTCGAGCAGGTGGTGGTGCAGATCCCGCACCTGCTCCTTCGTGACCTCGACCTCCTCCAGGCAGCCGGCGATCTCCTCGAACGTCAGGAAGCCGCGCTCGCGGCCGACGGTCAGGAGCGTCCGCAGCTCCTCGACATCGAGAAACGGCGACTCGTTCGCATCCAGCAGCCCAACGGCCTCGTGCTTATCGGTCAAACCCTCGCTCCTCGGAGATGCGCGCGCGCTGTTATCGGGGGTGCCAGTTTCCCTGCTACCAGGGTCCTCGGTTTTCCGGGCGCGGCGGCTGCCGCAGAGGCTCAGCCAGGAGGGTTTCCGAAGCGTCGAGCCGAGGCCAGTCTACAACGGATCCTGGGGAAAACCAGATCGCCGGCTGTGTATCGTCAATCGCCGATGAACGAGCGCCCCTCCCTCCTCGGAACCGACGTCCAGGCACGCAGGCCGAGCACCCGCGTGAGCCTCTCGCGCGTGGGCGTGACGGGAGTGGAGAAGGTGCTCCGCATCAGCTCGAACGGAGACGAGCAGCTCTTCTACGCGGAGCTCGAGTGCTTCGTGGACCTCTCGCCCAGCCAGAAGGGCGCGCACATGTCGCGCTTCGAGGAGATCGTGAACGAGGCGATCGACGAGGTGGTCCTGGGCGAGGCGTTCAAGGCCGAGACGCTGGCGGCGCACATCGCCGAGCGCGTGCGCGACCGGCAGGGCGGGCTGCGCGCCGAGGTGGCGATCGCCGCCCGCTATCCGGAGCAGAAGCACGCGCCCGTCTCGGGCGCCCCTACCCAGGAGATCTACACGCTGTTCGGCTCCGCCGTGGCCTCGGAGCGGGGCACGCGGCGGCTCGTGGGAGTCCAGGCCCAGGGGATGACCGCCTGCCCCTGCGCGCAGGAGCTCGTCATGGAGCGCTCGCACGAGCGCCTGCTTGCCGAGGGCTTCACCGACGACGAGGTCGAGCGCGTGTTCGAGGCCGTGCCGGTGGCGACCCACAACCAGCGCGGCCTGGGAACGCTCTACGTGGGCTGCCCCGAGACCTGCGGAGAGGCCGTGGAGGCCGAGACTCTGCTGTCCATCGTCGAGGCCTCCATGAGCTCCGAGGTCTACGAGCTGATGAAGCGGCCTGACGAGGTCGAGGTCGTCGAGAAGGCCCACCGCCGCCCGCGCTTCGTCGAGGACTGCGTGCGCGAGATGGTGCGGATGGCCGTCGAGCGCTTCGGCGGCTTCGCCGGCGACGCCTTCC
>JBHELQ010000168.1:0-1345 GCA_046262995.1 Thermoleophilaceae bacterium | reverse complement strand
GACTGCGATGATCTCCCCGTGCTGCTCCGGTCGGCCTGACCCCTGCTATGACCGGCCTCGTGCCCTCGCGTTGACTTGTCGTCCGCTGGGGCAGCACACCCGACCGAAGAGGCTGCCCGCCAGCCGAGCGGGCAGTGACCTAATAGGAGCCTGATCGCACCAGGTCCCCTCGCAGTCCTGTCCTTCCCGCCCGACCGGCGAGCTGCTGTTGACCTGTGAGGAGATCAACAACATGACCAGGATCGCGCTCGGTCGCGCCGACGTCGTCGTCGGTGTCGACACCCACAAGGACGAACACGTCGCCGTCGCGCTCGACGGCCTCGGGGGCCGCTTCGGCGAGCTGGCGATCGCCGCCAACCCCGACGGTTACGCCCGGCTACTGGCGTGGGCGGACGGCCTCGGCGCGGTCGCCATGTTCGGGGTCGAGGGCACGGGCTCCTACGGCAGCGGGCTGGCGCGGTTCCTCCGCCGGCACGGGCGGAAGGTGATCGAGGTCTGTCGCCCGCCCCGCAAGGGCGAGCGCCGGCTGTCCGGCAAGAGCGACTCCGTCGACGCCGAACACGCCGCCCGGGAGGTCCTGGCGGGCAAGGCGACCGCTGTTCCCAAGCTCGCAGACGGGATCGTCGAGGCGATCCGACTCGTCAAGATCGCCCGTGATTCCGCCGTCAACGTCCACTCGCAGGCAATGATCACGCTCAAGGCCACACTGGTGACGGCGCCGCACGAGCTGCGTGGCGAACTCGAGCCACTGACCGACTTCAAGCTCGTGCAGGCCTGCGCCGCGCTCGACAGCGGCGGCGACATCGCAAATCCGTCGGTCGCGATGCGGCAGGTCCTCGCCTCCCTCGCTCGCCGCTGGCTCGACGTCCACGAGGAGATCAAGGTTCACTCGCGCAACCTCAAGAAGCTCACGAGGACCGCCGCCCCCGAACTCGTCGCCGCGTTCGGCATCGGTCCTGACGTCGCCGCGGAGATGCTCGTCACGGCCGGTGACAACAGCGACCGCATCCGCTCCGATGCAGCGCTCGCGAAGCTCTGCGGCGCCTGCCCGATCCCAGCCGGCTCCGGCAAAACCAACGGAAGACATCGGCTGAACCGCGGCGGGAACCGGCAGGCCAACGCCGCTCTCTACCGCGCCATCATCGTTCGAATGCGCTGGCACCCTCCCACCATCGCGTACGTCGAGCGTCGCACCACCGAGGGGCTCTCGAAGCGCGAGATCATCCGGTGCCTGAAGCGTTATCTGGCACGAGAGGTGTACGCGCTGCTGCCCCCGCCGAGCGCCTCGAGCGACCTCGCGTCTGCCGCGTAGAAGCCGCTTGACTTCTATAGGAGCATCAACGCG
>JBHELQ010000167.1:0-6401 GCA_046262995.1 Thermoleophilaceae bacterium | reverse complement strand
GGAGACCGCCCCGTCGAGCAGGGCGCCCAGGCCCGCGCGCTCGAGCCACCGGGGAAGCGAGCAGTCCCAGTTGCTGGCCACGACGAGCCGCAGGCCCCGGGCCCGGAGCTCGCGCAGGGCCGGCGGCACGTCGGGAAAGGGCGTGAACTCGAGCGAGTCGAGCATCGCCCGGCGCGCCACGGACGGGTCCAGACGCCCCTCCAAACCGATCGCCCGCGTCATCTCCAGCGCGCAGCGGGCGCGAAGGTCCTCCAGCCGACCGGGGTCGCCACCGTCGAGGTGGTGCGCGAGGTAGTACGAGATCTCCGCCTCGAAGCCGCGGGCGGCTGTCTCCTCGTCGAGCTCGACCCCCGCCCGCCGGCGCAGCTGGTCGCGCAGCCGCGGCGCCGGCGGCTCGAGCCGCACGAGCGTGCCGAGCGCGTCAAGCAGCACGGCCTTGACCTCGCGCCCCGTCACGCGAGCCAGTGCCAGGTGGCGAACTGCTCGGTGAAGACCCCCAGCCCCACCGCGAACGCCGGCGCGACCCACTGGGTCCAGCGGCGCTCCTCGCATTCGAGCGCCAGCCACATGAAGAGCGGGAACAGGACGGACAGGAAGCGGGGCAGCGACATGAGGGGCTGCGGGCCGACGGGGAAGGAGAGCGGCAGCAGCAGGGCAACAGCCGTCCACAGCGCGTAGGGGAGCGGGAGCCTGCGCCAGACGCCCCAGGAGCCGACAAGGGCGAACACGAGGAAGCCCAGCAGCATCAGGTTCATCCCCGCGACCCGGAAGGGGTCGCCGCCCGCCTCCCGGAAGTAGACCGGCTCCCGCGAGCCGGACAGCAGCTGGCGGGCCCCTTCGACTCCGGCGACCAGGCCGTCCCAGACTCCGCCCAGGGGGCCGGCGAAGTGGCGATACCACGCGTGCTGCACGTCGAGGAATGCCAGCGCATCGCCGTGGGCGAACCCCAGGTAGAGCGCGAAGGCCCCTAGCCCGAGCGGCCCCAGCAGGAGCCAGGCGGCGTCGCGTCCCGGCCGCCAGCCGCGTTCGCGCACGTAGATCGCCGCAAGCGGCAGGAGCAGCAGGACACCTGCGCTGCGCGTGCCGGCGGCGGCGGCCGCGGCGACTCCGGCCCACGCCCAGCGCCCGGTCCTGGCGGCGTAGAAGCCGCCGACGGAGGCGAGCAGGAAGAGGCTCTCGGAGTAGGGCGCGCCGAAGTAGAGCGAGGCGGGGAAGACTGCGAGCAGGACAAGGGTGGTGCGCGCGGCGGGGCGGCCCAGCTCGAGCGCGACGAGGCGATGGAGCAGGTACAGGGCCGCGGCGAAGGCCGCCAGCGAGACCAGATAGGCCGCCACGAGCAAATCCCCGCGTGAGCCGCCGCCGAGCTCGGCGACCGCCCGCACCGCCAGCGGGTAGAGGGGGAAGAACGCCGCCCGCCCGGCCGCGGCGTGGCCGTAGCCGTGGTCGGCGATCCCGAGGAACCACACGGCGTCCCAGCGCGCGAGCGGCGAGAGCAGCTCGTCGCCGACCCCGCCGAGCGGGTGCGTGAGCGCCGGGACGTCGTACCTCGCCGCGTTGTGGGCGCCGATCCCGCCCTCGCGCCCGGGGCTCATGGAGACGGCGGCGAAGATCGCCACGCAGAGGACCGCCGTCCGCGTCAGCAGGAAGCTCACCGCCGCGGAGCGCAGCGCGTCGGAGGCGCGCACGCCCGAGACCAGCCGGGCGGCGACGCGCTGCCTCCCGGCGGTGGGGGTAGCCTGCTGCGCCATGCCGGGGGAGCAGTTCACCACGTCGGCGACGTTCGTGGCGGACCACCGCAACGAGATCACGGCGCTGGCCACCGTGATCGCGGCCGTGGTGGTGGCGCGGCTGGTGGATCGCGCCCTCGTTCGCCGCGGCGAGCGCGTGAGCCTGGTCATGGCGGGCGGCGACCTGTCGCCCGTGGCGAGCACCCGGCTGCGGCTGGTGCGGCGGCTGATCTTCGCCGTGATCCTGGTGATCGGGGTCGCGCTCGCGCTGGCCCAGTTCCCATCCGTCAAGCGCGTGGCGGCGGGCGTCCTCGCGTCGTCGGCCGTGCTCGGCCTGGTGGTGGGCTTCGCGGCGCGTCAGACGCTCGCGAACGCGATCGCCGGCATCCTGATCGCCATCACCCAGCCGATCCGCATCGACGACCTCGTGACGTTCGAGGGCGAGACGGGCGTGGTCGAGGACATCCGCCTGACGTACACCTACATCCGGCTCGACGACGGCCGGCGGCTGGTCGTCCCGAACGAGCGGCTGGCGCAGAGCTCGGTCCAGAACCACACGATCGTCGATCCGCGCGTTCAGGTCGAGGTGGCCGTATGGCTGCCGCACGGAGGAGACGCCGACCGCGCGCTCGAGCTCGTCGCCTCGGAGGGGGAAGTCGACGCGACGGTCGACGAGGTCGACAAGGACGGCATCCGGCTGAAGGCCTCCACCTGGGCGGACCGGCCCTCCGAGCGCGGGCGGGTCGCGGCCGAGCTGCGCCGGAACTGGCTCCGCCGGCTGCGGGACGAGGGACTATCCTCAGCCGAGGCTTCGTAGCGTCCACGCGCTGATCCGGACGCTCCCCGTGGGGCCGGCATCTCATGACCTACCGGCAGCGACAGCTAAGGCGACGGCGGCGCGCCGGCCGCCGAGGACCGGCGGGCATCGCGCTGGCCGTGCTGACGATCTCGCTGGCGATCGGGGTCCTCTCGGCCGCCGGCTACGTGCTGGCCGTGGCGGCCACCGCGCCGAGCATCGACGAGCTGAAGCCGCGTAACACGGGGGCGACCTCGGAGATCTTCGCGGCCGACGGCTCACGTCTCGGCTACGTCCAGTCCGACGAGATCCGAACCCCGGTCCCCTGGCGGCACATGACGATGGACATGCGCGACGCCACCGTGGCCATCGAGGACGAGCACTTCTACCACCACAAGGGCGTCGACTACGGGGCGATCGTGCGCGCCGGGGTCAAGAACCTCGAGTCCGGCAAGACCGTGCAGGGCGGCTCGACGATCACGCAGCAGCTCGTCCGCGCTCTCTACATCAAGGACCCCAAGCGCAACTTCACGCGCAAGATCCGCGAGGCGAAGCTCGCGTCGGAGCTCGAGCACAAGCACTCGAAGAGCTGGATCCTCCAGAACTACCTGAACTCGGTGCCCTACGGGACGATCGGCGGGCGCACCGCGGTTGGCGTCGAAGCCGCCGCGGAGACCTTCTTCGCCAAGCACGCCCGGAACCTGACCCTGGACGAGGCGGCGCTGCTCGCCGGGCTGCCGCAGGCCCCGTCCGAGTACAACCCGTTCCGGAACCCGGCCGCGGCCGTGCAGCGCCGGAACACCGTGCTCGAGGCGATGGTCAAGCACGGTTCGCTCTCCCGCGCGCGGGCGGAGCAGGCCGAGCAGGCGGGTCTTCACGTCAGGCGTGGAACGCGCTACACCCAGCGCCGCGAGCCCTACTTCTTCGACTTCGTCCAGGACCAGCTGATCGAGCGCTACGGGGTCGGCGTGTACCGCCAGGGCGGGCTCAAGGTCTACACGACGATCTACCCCAAGCTCCAGCAGGCGGCGCGCAACGCCATGCAGGGCCAGCTCGCGGCTTACGCGGGCCCGGCGTCGGCTGTGGTCACGATCGATCCCGCCAACGGCTACATCCGAGCCATGGCCTCCACCGGCACCTACAAGGACCGCACGTTCAACCTGGCCGCCCAGGGTCATCGGCAACCCGGCTCGTCGTTCAAGACCTTCGTCCTCACGACGGCGATCCGCAAGGGCGTGGACCCGACCCGCACCAGCTACGTCTCCAAGCCGCTCGACCTGAACGTCCCCGGCTATGGGCCGTGGAAGGTGAAGACCTTCGACAACTCCTATGGCGGCTCGATGAACCTGGTGCGAGCAACGCTCAAGTCCGACAACACCGTCTTCGCGCAGCTCGACCTGGACGTGGGGCCGAAGGAGGTGCGGCAGACGGCGAAGATGATGGGCATCAAGACGCAGCTCGACGGCCTGCCCGCCGAGGGTCTCGGCGGCCTGCGCCTGGGTGTGTCGCCGCTCGAGATGGCGGACGCCTACGCCACGCTCGCCTCAGGCGGCATCCGAAACCAGCCGATCGCGATTCGCAAGGTCAGCTTTCCGGACGGCAAGTCGGAGGACCTCGGCGAGCCCCAGCGCAGGCGCGTGCTGAGCGACGGGGTGGCCTACGAGGTCACGAAGATCCTGGAGCAGAACATGAAGTCGGGCACCGCCGTACGCGCGAACATCGGCTGTCCGGCGGCGGCCAAGACCGGGACGACCGACCGCTACAACGACGCCTGGCTCGTCGGCTACACGCCGAAGCTGGCCACGGCGGTGTGGATGGGCTACCCGAACGCCCTGGTCTCGATGCCCGGAGTGCAGGGCGGGAGCTACCCGGCCGGCATCTGGCACGCATACATGAGCGTCGCCCACGGAGGCGACTGCAGCGACTTCCCGCGCCCGAAGCAGCCTGTCCACTTCCAGCCCTTCTTCGGCTACTACTCGACCACCGGCTCGGGCTCGGGCTCAGGCGGCGGGCGCTCCTACTACAAGTCGACGCCCTACTCGGGGCCCGGCGACACCTCGGCGGGCGGCGGCAACTACCGCGGCTACGACCCACGTCTCTACGCGTCGCCGCCGCAGCCCGCGCCCAAGACCTCGCCTCCCCCGGTCCCCGATACGGGCGCAGGGGGAGACGGGACCACCCAGCCGAATGGCCACGGCAAGGGGAACGGGCCCGGCGCGAAGCGCTAGCGCGAGCGGCGGTCGAGCCACACGACCGTCCCCACGTAGAGCAGCTCCGCCAGGGTCTGGAAGATCCTGAAGGCGACGGCGATCGCCGTCGCCACCGCGCCCGCAAGCACGGCGCTCATGGCGGTCGCGAGCGTGGCGTCGCGAGTGCCCAGGCCGCTCGGCACGATGAATGTGAGCACCGCCACGCAGAACGCCACGGGATAGGCCGACGCCACATAGGGAAGGTCGGAGGCATCGAGCGGGTGCAGGGCCGAGGCAAAGGCGAACAACCCAAGTCCGATCACCGCCCAGCAGATGACGTACAGGAGGGCGAAGCCCAGGACGCGCCCGAAGCCGAGCGTCCGGGGGAGCGGCTGTCGGCCCAGCTTGCGCAGGCCGAAGTCCGCCGCCGGGCCGAACACTCGCGGGTGCAGGGCGACCAGCACGGCGGGAACCAGCGCCAGCACCGCGTAGCGGGCTGGATGTCCGTGAAGGGCGGGCAGCTCGATCACGAAGTACGCCCCCACCATGACGGCGGTTCCGAAGCCCAGCCCGAGCTCGTAGGCGATGCTCGCCAGGCAGACGCGCTTCGAGGCGCCGAGGCGCTCCACCATCACCACCCGCCCGACGACCATCAGCATGTTGGTGGGCACGTAGCGCGCGATCAGCGACTTGCCCCAAACCGCCCTCGCGGGACCCGCCTCGAGCCGCTCCTCCCCGAGCGCGTGCATGATCAAGCGCCAGATCTCGCACTGGAAGAAGTAGAAGGACACCACCCCGACGGCGGAGGCGGCGAGCCAGCCGGGCGAGAAACGCCAGTCGAAGTCGGGCAGGTTGCTCCACTGGCGCAGGACGAACAGCAACAGCGAGCCGAAGATGAGCGCGGCGAGGCCCCACTGGAGCGCCGCGCGGAGCACCGGACGCCGGGCGCCCATCGAGCCGAGGCCGGCGGCCGCGCCGCCCGCCCGCTCCAGCAGCGTGCGCGCCTGCTCCGGCTCCGACTGCACGGGTCAGACTGTAGCCCTTGGCCGAGCGGGAGCTGATCGAGGCGATCGAGACCGCGCTGACCCCGCGGGGGGCGCGCGTGGTCCGCTGGATCGGGGATGACGCCGCGGTCGTGCGGGCCGGGCCGCTGTCGGTCACGACCATCGACACCGTCGCCGAGGGCGTTCACTTCGAGCTTTCGACGCACTCCCCGGCGGACGTCGGCTGGAAGGCGCTGGCGCGGAGCCTGTCGGACCTGGCGGCCATGGGGGCCGGGGCCGGGGAGGCGTACGTCTCGCTGGCGCTGCCGTCCCGTTTCGCGACCGACGGCGCGCTCGACCTGATGCGCGGAATGGAGGAGCTCGCCGCGCTCGAGGGCGCGACCATCGCCGGCGGGGACGTGGTGCGCGCCCCGGCGCTGGTCGTGACCGTCGCGGCCTGCGGTTGGGCGGAGTCGGAGGACGAGCTCGTGGGGCGCGACGGCGCCCGCGCCGGCGACCGGGTCGGCGTCACAGGAACCCTGGGCGCCTCGGGCGCCGGACTGCTCGTCCTGAGCGGCGGGGTGGACGAGCCGTCAGGGACGGCGACCGAGGACCTCGTGCGCCGCCACCGGCGCCCGCAGCCGCGGCTGGCCGCGGGCCGTGCCCTGGCCGCGGCGGGCGCGACCTCGATGATCGACCTGAGCGA
>JBHELQ010000166.1:0-3457 GCA_046262995.1 Thermoleophilaceae bacterium | reverse complement strand
CCGCGAGACGCGTGAGCTCCTGCACGAGGTACTGCTGCAGCGACTGACCGCGCCTCTCCGCACGGCGCTGAAGCGCCGCATGAACGTCCTCGGGAAGACCCCGTACGAGGATGTTCGACATGCTTGCAAAATGATAGCAGCTGTTCAGGGGCAGCCGGAAGAGTGGCGCGCGAAGTACCGCCTGCCGGATGGACGAAACCAGCCGTGCGGGCCCGGTAGACCGGGCTTGTTCAGGACGCGCTGCCCGCGCCGCCGAGCAGGCATCTGAAACTCGCGAGCGTCAGCGCTTCGAGACTGCTCGGACGGAGTTGAAGCAGCTGATCTTGTCCGGCGCGCCAGCGCCGCACAGACTCCGCCATGACGTTGAGTTGTGGCGATACCTTTCCTGGGCGGCGGCCCAGGTGCACCACTCGGCCCAGTCCGAGCGGTAGCCCCGCAGCGTGTTGGCGGCCCGGGCAGCGGCCACGTAGGCGGCCTCGTCGGAGCTCAGGGCGGCCGGGTCGACCACCTGCAGGGGGCCGGAGGAGGGGGGCGGGGTCAGCTCGAGGTCCATCGGCAAGACCCTAGGTGCTACACGCGATAATGCATAGAATCGCGTGTAGAAGCTACCGGCTCGGGGGCACCCTGTTCGCCATCATGCTCTCTTCGTCCCCAGACCACCCTGGACCGACTTGAGCTCGGGCAGAGGGGCGATGAGCGTGACCAAGCCTGTGCGCGACAGCCACTTGACGATGTCATACGCGTGTACCGCCCACTCGCTTGTCCCGCCGAGATCTCGACGCAACTGCTCCCCCAACGGGGCTGCCGCCCGTCTGCCGAGTGCGGGGGGCAGGCGATCGGGATAGGCGTTCCAGCCGCACGCCACGACGATCATGTCGTGAGCGAGCTGCTCCCACACCCGCTTGTCCTGCCAGCGGTACCGGAACCCCTCGGGCCTCCCGGCTTGCTGGCCGAGCGTCCGGGTCGAGTGGCTATCGCCGTCGGGGGCCCAGTAGACGCCCTTGTACCGCCCCACGGTGTCCGTCTCGAAGGTGCCAGCGGCAAACCCCGCCGGCCCGGGCACCCCCACGGCCAGATGCCGACCGTACGAAATTCGCTGCGTCGCGGTCGCCTCGGGGTTCCCCAGCGCGCCAGCGGCCGAGAGCAGCGTGGCGAGGGAGGACTGAAGGCTCCGGCTCGACCGGGGCGAAGCGGCCACGGCCGCCTCGGCTCGCTGGAGCGCCTCACTCACGCCGGAGTTCCGCAGCTGACCTCCGCCGGTAGGCATGAATCTCGGCGCTGACCTGCGCTTACGCGCGATCGGGCCGCAGACGTGTAGTGCCTACGCGCCGGGGGGAAGGTGCCTCTAGCCGGCCGGGGTGAGGCCGAGGAACCGCTTGGGTTGGGCTACGCCGAGGGCCTTGAAGATGGCGGCCTGGGCGGCGGTGGTCTCGGTGCGTTGCAGGACCCGCCCGGCGGTGCCGGCGAACTCGCCCAGGTGCATGCGGTCGAGCTCGTGGCGCAGGTTCCGCCACGTGTCGTCGGTGGCGGTCTCGGCCAGGCGGATGAGCAGCAGGGCCAGCCAGCACAACAGCACGTGGGCCCGGATGCGCCGTTCGAGCTGGTGGTAGACGGGGCGCAGCTCCAGGGTCGACTTCATGTCCCGCCAGCCCCGCTCGACTTCGAGGAGCTGCTTGTAGCCCAAGGCGATGTCCTCGGCGGACAGGGTGGGGTCCGAGCTGCGCAGCAGGAACTTGCCGTCGAGGCGTTCCTCGGCGGCCACCGCCGCCCGGTTGACCCGCAGCAGGCCGCCGGGGGTGACCCGCAGGAACCGCTTCAGCCCCGGATAGGTGCCCAGCTCGCCCGCCAGCTGCACCCGGGCCGCCTTGGTCGCCTTGTCGGAGCCGGCGATGGCGTCGGCCAGCTGGGCGAGGAGCTGGTCGCGCACCACCCGGTCCCGCTCGGCCTGTTCTGGGTTGTGGCACACGACGAAGCGGTCCCGCATGGTCCCGTCGTCGATGATGACCTCCTTGACCCGCAGGTTCCCGGCCACGCCGTGGTAGCGGCCGGCTCGGGACAGCGCGGCCTGAGCCTCGCGGTTGTCGCCCCGGAGCTTCTCGCCGATGATGTAGTGCCCGCCGGCGCGCAGCAGGTAGCGGCGGTTCTCGGCCGAGGAGAACCCCCGGTCGGCGACCCACACCACCCGGGCCAGCTTCCACGCCTTGAGGTCGTCCTTCACCTGGCGGATCAGGGCGGAGTCGTTGGTGTTGCCCGGCCAGCACCACACTCGGATGGGGATCCCGGTGCGGGTCACGGCCATGCCGATCACCACCTGGGGCAGGTCTGATCGATGGTCCTTCGAATGCCCGAACGTGCGGAACCCGACGGTCTGGCCCTCGGAGGGCTCATCGGGCGACTCGATGTGGAAGTAGGTGGAGGTGGTGTCGAAGAACAGCAGGTCAACCTCGAGGTTCAACAGGTCCGCCACCGACCAGTAGACCGCCTCGGCCAGCTCGTCGGCCACCTCCAACAGCCAGTCCATGGCCCGGTAGCAGGCGTCGTCGTCGACGGTGTCGAGGCCGGCGATGGCGACCCGTTCAGCCACCCAGCGGGTGGCGGCCAGCTTGGACAGCGGCTCCAGGGCCCGGTTGGCGACCAGGGCGAAGATGACCCGCTCGGCCCGGGCGTCGAGGCGGCGCCCGGCCGCCAGGCGCCCCAGCATCCCCGGGATGCCCAACCGCCGCCACAACCCGTCCAGCGCCCATGCCCCGCCCAGCGCCTTGGACGACACGAAGGACAGCCCCTCGCCACCGGCGCTGGCCTTGGCCTCCAGCTCGGCTTGGGGCCCGAGGTAGCGGGCGATGGAGCGGACCAGGCGCCCCAGAGCTTGGCGGTCGAGCTGGTCCTCTCGGCCGAAGCTGTGGATGACCTCGGCCACCGGGCTGCCGGTCTCGGCATGGCGGACGTTGTGGGCCAACTGCACATAGCGCACCACCGATCCGTCCTTGTTCCGCCGCTGGATCGTGCGCAGGTACATGCTCACACGATAGGGCACAGCTACCACGTCCGGTTGGATGGTGCAGGCTGGTCGTGTGCCTACACGGTTTCCACTTCAGGACCGGCTCCGACCCTCTGACCAGCTTCTTTGCGCCGAGGATGCCTACATCAGCCCATCAGCTGCGGAACTCCGGCCTGTTGGCCGGGGGGCTTTCCCCGTATTTCACCGTCCGCTCCTGCGGACAGTGTGCGGACAACGGAAGGGTGTCGCCGGTAAAGGTGCAGGTCAGGCCCCTACGCGCGGTCCGACGGCCAGTTGGGCTGGAACAGGTGCCACTGCTCGGGTGCCCGCCGGACAAGGCCCTCCAGCCGGCAGGCCAGGTCCTGGGTCAGGCGGGCCACGGCGTGGCGGAAGCGGCCCGACCGGGGGACGGCGAGGGGGGGCAGCACCACGGCGTGGCCGCCACGATCGGTGAAGTAG
>JBHELQ010000165.1:0-1916 GCA_046262995.1 Thermoleophilaceae bacterium | reverse complement strand
TGTGCGCCAGGCCCTCATTGCCGGGGTCGTCGACGAGCTCACGCTCGACGTCGCGCCGGTCCTGCTCGGCTCCGGCGAGCGGATCTTCGACGGCGTCGAGTCGTTCGGGTTTGAGCCCGTCGAGGTCTTGCATTCGCCGCTAGCCACACACATCCGCTACCGCCGGGCGGGATGAGCAGATGAGTGGATAGAGCCCGCGATGACGAGGGCCGCTGGCGCCTACCGGGCGATCCTGTGCCGCTGCTCCATGCGCTCAGGCGACGATGTCCGACTGACGACTGCTCTCGAGGAAAGGAGTCGCGGGGCGACTTGGCGCCGACGCGGCTCTTGAGGCCACGGAGCGGTGGCAATCCGGATGTCCGCCTCGGCTCGTGGCCAAACCAGTCGCCTGGTCCGTCGGTCAAGGCGGAATCGCTCGGCGCCGTCAGCAGAAGTGGCGGGTGTCGCAAGCCATCGCGGCGTCGCCCGCTACTGCTTCCGGAAGGAGGAGCGCCGCCGGCTGCGTTCGATCTCGCCTCGCGGCTACTAGACGGTGATCAGCCGGTAGACCGGCTGCGCCGTGATCGACGGGGCGACCCGGTCGCCGTAGCCTGCCTCCTGGATTGCCGGGATCAGCTTGTTGTCGCGGAAGTCGTTGAACTTCTCCTCCGACTCCCAGACGGTGATCACACGCCAGCCACCCTCGACCGGGCCGGCGATGTGAGCCTGGCAGCCCTCGGGCAGCTGTCCGCCCTCCATCACCTTCGGGTTGAGCTCGTCGTACATGCTCTGGTCCCCTCCCTGGAGCTCGTTCACGATCACGACCGCCATCCGCGCCTCCTCCCGTTGCGGTGTCCGCCGCCGTCGTCGCGGCTCTCGGCGACCCTATCCGAAATCCGCATCTCGCGAAGGCCGGAGCTCGACGAGCCGCCCGCGGCTGAGTAGCTGACCTCGACAACGGCCGCACTGCGGTGCCAAAGGGCACCAGCGGTCCTCCTCGCGGCCGCGCGGGGGCCGCACCTGGCCGCGTAAGGTCGCCCTGCACGAGGGGCGGGCCAGGCATTCGAGGTTCGGCAGGCAGGAAGGCCTCGTCGGCGGCGGCGGCGTCTCAGCCTGAATCCACCGTATAGCCAGCTCGTTGATGGGCGGTTCCGTCCGATAGGGAATCCAGAATGACCTCCTGAGCAGGGCTTTTCAGCGGACGTGTGTGGCGTCCGCGGCCCCGTCAGGAGGTCACTCACATGGTGAACGATGAAGCGGCTGTTGTGGGTGCCCCCGGGAGCCTCGATTCGGTGCAGGTCAGCTTCGACGATTCGCGCTCGGTCGCGGACGCCGGGTTGATCTTGCCGGGCACGCTTGCGGAGCGGCTCGGGCTCGAGCGGCTGATCAACTCCTCGGTCGATCTGGGCCGTCGCGCGGGCGCCTTTCGCCCCGGGCGCAAGGTGATGACGCTCGTTAACGCGATCCTCGCTGGGGCGGACTCGATCGACGATGCCGACATCCTGCGGTCGGGCTCGACGGGCAAGGTCCTCGGCCACCGGGTGATGGCGCCCTCGACGCTGGGGACGTTCCTGCGCGCCTTCACCTTCGGCCACGTGCGTCAGCTCGACCGGGTGCTGGGCGACGCGCTGGCGAGGGCCTGGGCGGTCGGGGCCGGCCCCGGGAAGGGGCGCTTGGTGATCGACGTCGACTCATTCGTCGGCGAGGTCCACGGCCGGCTCAAGCAGGGCGCCGCCTACGGCTACACCAGGGTGCTCGGCTACCACCCGCTGCTGGCCTCCCGCGCCGACACCGGCGAGGTGCTCCACGTCCGCTGCCGCAAGGGCTCCGCCAACACCCAGCGCGGCGTGATGCGCTTCGCCCAGGAGCTCGTGGCCCGGGTCAGAAAGGCGGGCGCCGAGGGAGAGATCCTGCTGCGCGCCGACTCCGGCTTCTGG
>JBHELQ010000164.1:0-14961 GCA_046262995.1 Thermoleophilaceae bacterium | reverse complement strand
CCTGCGCATCTTCGTTTCCAGCTCCTGGATGGAGACCTTCGGGCTCTCACTGGCGGAGGCGATGGCGGCCGGGGTGCCCGCCGTCGCGACCCGCGTCGGCGGCGTCGCCGAGCTGGCGGACGACGAGAGCGCCCAGCTCGTAGCGCCGGGCGATCCTGACGCGCTCGCGGGTGCGATCCTGCGCCTGCTCGACGAGCCCGGGCTTGCCGAGCGCCAGGCGGCCGCCGCTCGCAAGCGCGTGGCCGAGCGCTTCAGCGCGTCCGAGGCGGCACGTAGGACCCTGGAGCTCTACGAGCGCCTGCTCGCCGGGCGCGCATGAGGCTCCTCCACGCCATCGCGCAGATGGCCATCGGCGGCGCCGAGCGGATCGTGGTGCAGCTCGCGGACGCCGCGAAGGAGCACGGAGACCGCGTTGCCGTGGCGGGTGCGGCTGGGCCGCTCGACGCCGAGCTCGCGAAGCTCGACCTGGAGCGCATCGAGCTGCCGGGGGCGGACCGCTCGCTCACCGGGACGGCGCTCGCCGCGCTGCGACTCGCCTCGCCCTTACGGCGCTTCGGGGCTGATCTGGTGCACAGCCACAACGTGCGGGCCACGGTCGTGGCCTCGACCGCGGCCCGGCTCGCCAACCCGCTGCGGCGGCCGCCGCTCCTCGCGAGCTTCCACGGCGTCGTACCCGGCGAGTACCGCATGGCGGCGCGCCTCCTGCGCTGTGCAGACCGGGTGGTGTGCGTCTCGCGCGACGTGGCGGACGCCCTGATCGGTGCGGGCTTCCCCGCGGAGCGCACGGAGGTCGTTCGCAACGCGGTGGCACTGCCGGCGCCGCTGTCCGGCCGGGAACGGGCGCGGATCGACCGGGAGCTGTCATTGGGCGACGGACCTGTCGTCTCGATCGTCGGCCGGCTCGCTCCGCAGAAGGCGCACAGCCGCTTCCTCGAGGCGGCAGCGCTCGTGGCCCGCGACCTGCCCGACGCGAATCTGCTGGTCGTGGGAGACGGACCGCTGCGCAACGATCTGGAGCGCCAGGCATCCGAGCTCGGGCTGGGGGGCCGCGTGACCTTCACGGGCGCCCGCAGTGACGCCCGCGAGCTGATCGCGCGCTCGGACCTCGTCGCGTTCTCGTCCGACTGGGAAGGTCTCTCCCTGGTCGCCCTCGAGGCCCTGGCCGCCGCGGTGCCGGTGGTGTCGACCGACGTCGAGGGCATGCATGAACTGCTGTCCACGGGCGCCGGGGTGGTGGTCGGGCACGAGCCCTCGGCGCTCGCGGGCGCGATCCGGACGCTGCTCGAGGAGGACGACCGGCGGGCCGCCATGGGGGCGCTCGGGCGCCAGCTGATCGAGCGCGAGTACTCGCTCCAGGCGATGGTCGAGGCCTACTGGCAGCTGTACGGGAGCATGAGCGCGCCCGCGAGCTAGCCCGAGCGCCCGAGCCTCCTGCCGATCCGGGCGAGGACGCGCGCCAGGCGCCCGCGGCGGGTCACGGTCACCTCGTAGCGCTCGACCAGGGACCCGCCCAGGTCGTGCTTGTAGCGGAAGTCACCGGGGCCGAGGTCGTAGCCCTGAAGGCCGCCCTCGATCGCGTCGCGTATCGAGGCGAGCTCCAGGAGGATCCCGGGACTGAGCCGGCCCCACTCCGGATCGATGCCCGCGTTGTAGAAATGAGCGTTGTCGCCGCTGTCGAGACGCACGGTCACGCCAGCACGACCGCCGCCCGGGACGATCAGCTCGAACAGCTTCGGCGCGCTCTGCCCCGGCATCCGCTCGAGCATCAGGGCGAGCCGCTCGTCGATCGCGGCATGCCGCTCTCCCTTGGTTGCCGCGCGCAGGCCGTGGAGGCGCACGAAGTCCCGCAGCGCGGCGGAGCGCTCCTCGTCGGGCACCTGGCGGACGCTCGCCCCTTCGCGCTCCGCCCGGCGGAGCTTCCCCTTCAGGCCCTTGCGGGTGCCGGGACTGCGCGCTGCCAGGTACGCGTCGAAGGACTCCGGCAGCTCGAATGCCAGCCAGTCGCGCTGCGTGGGCCAGCCGCCCGGGACCGCGCGCGCCGCCTCGGTGCCAAGCCCACGCGCCTCGAAACCCTCCCAGGGGACCTCCTCCAGCAGGCGGCGGAAGGCGCCCCACGCTGACGCCTCCGACCCGGGCGCGCAGAGCAAACCGCACTCGGACGTGACCGGCCGCCCACCGAAGCGCACAAGCCCACGTGGGCCGTTCTCGAGCAGCCCCAGGGCCAGGACCTCCGAGCCGCTCCGAACGCGAGCCAGCGCGAGCCGCCGCGGGTTGTAGACCTGTTCCCAGGCATGTAGCCAATCGAAGCCCAGGTACGGGCTTGCCTCGGCCCGCGCCTCGAGCGCTTGCCATTCGCCGCGCACGCCGGCGAGGCCCTCGCTCCCGAGCTCCTCGAGCTCGGCGTGAGCTGACGGGTCGACCACCCTCGGAAGTATGCGGGCGGCGGCGGCCCGATCCGGCTCAGGCGCGAAGCTCGAGTGCGGCGGAGTGCAGGCTGCGGCCGGAGTGCCGGCTCGAGCGTACGACGATACGCACGACTGCGCGGCGGCCGGCGCGAATGCGGAAGGAAGTGCTGGCCCGCGCCCGCCTCACCGCGCTCGCGCGGACCCAGCGGAAGTGTCCGCCGACCTGCACGCGCCGCTGCACGTAGGCCCGCCGCCAGAGACCGCGGCGCTCCGAGGAGAGCGACGCGCGAAGGTAGCGGGTACCCACGCGCGCGGCCCGCGCCGTCACGCCGGCGCCGCGGACGCGGATCGCGCGGGAGGCCGTGACCACGCGGCCGGCGGAGTCGACGCCCAGCACCCGGTACACGTAGCGGGCGCCGGCGGCGAGCTGGCGGTCGAGGAAGCGCCGCCCGGCCACGGTGGCGATCAGCGTGCCGTTTCGGAAGATGCGGTAGCGGCGGACGCCCGAGCCGCGAGCGGGCCTGCTCCAGGCCAGGCTGGCGTCCCCGCTGTCGCCCGAGCCCGCGAGGACCGACAGGCGGCCGACGGTCCCGGACACGAGCCGGAAGACCTTCTTCTTGCCGCCGCGCTTGCCCCCCGTGGCGGTCGTGGTGGTGCCGGAGGTGGTGCCGGTGGTCGTGCCGGAAGCGGTGCTCCCGGACGAGGTGGTGCCGGTCGAGGTCCCCCCGGTGGTCGTGTCCCCGGTTGTCGTGCCGCTGGTCGTCGTCCCGCCGGTGGTCGTCCCGCCGGTGGTCGTCCCGCCGGTGGTCGTCCCGCCGGTGGTCGTCGTCGGGCTGGCCTGCCCGTACAGCACGAGGGCCGAGTGCGGGCCCATGGTCGCCGACCGGGCGTCCGTCAGGCCGGAGCCGCTGTAGCTGCCCCCGAAGGACACGGACTGGCTCGAGGTGCTGGGGTTGACCAGCACGAGGCCGTTCGTGAAGACCCGCCGGTGCACGCCGTTCGCCTCCGTGCTCTCGTCGCCGGTGGCCTCGCCGATGTCGTAGTCGTACTCGGGGAACCAGGTCTCGTTCGTGTAGTCAGGCGCGAGCGAGAAGTACGCCTTGCCGCCCGAGCCGAGGAGTGTCGTGGCCCAGCCGTAGCGCGCGCCGGCTGCGTCCGTGGACGTGGAGCTGGAAACACCGAGGAACGTCTTGCCCTGGCGGGCGGCCTCCTTGACCATGTTCAGGTTCGCCTGCCAGCCGGAGCCGGTCAGATAGCCGTCGGTGGCCGAGGTGCCGGTCTTCGCGAAGTGCTCCCACATGGCCCCGTCGAGCTTCGTGAGCCACGAGGTCGCGACGGAGTAGTACTCGCTCCAGCCGCCGATGTTGCCCATCACCAGCTTGCCGGCGCCGCGCACGCGGGGGGCGATGTAGTCGAGCGCCGATGCCATGGCGGCCTGGTAGGCGGCGTCGTTCGGATACTCGGAGACCGCGCTCGGATTGGTGTGGTACTTCAGAGTCGGATTGACGTCGTCCATGAAGACGCCGTCCCAGCCCTTCTGCTGGAGCTCCGCGACGACGTTCTGGGCCCACTTCTGCTGGAAGGCGGCGTTGCCGACCTTCAGGGCGGTCAGGTAGCCCCAGCCGTTCGAGCTGATCAGCCCGCCGCTCGTGTCGTGGAGGAACCAGTTGTTCGCCTGCGCGTCCGTATAGCTGACGCCCGAGGCGCTGTAGAAGGAGTCGCTGCTCCACGACGAGCTGGTGAAGGCGAGCTCCTTGTAGACGAGGACCTTGACGTTGGGGTTCTCAGCCTTCAGCTGACGCAGCTTGTCGGTCTGGCCGGACTTGAGGACGACCACGCCGTTGCGGTTGGCGGTTCCGGCCGGGAGCACGGCCGCGTTGTCGGTGGCGTAGCGGAAGTGCCCCGCTGCGGCCGTCGAGGCGAAGGCCGGCGCGGAGGAGAACAGGGCCGGCAGGCAGCAGGCGACGACGGCAATGAAACGGCGCGCGGACACTCGAATCCTTTCGGTGGCTGGGCGGTCTCGGAGAGACCCCTGGCTTTGCGTCTCCGCCTCGCGACGGATTTGCCTTTCTCGAGGAGACGGTCCTTCGTCCCTCTGGCCACTGAATCGGGCTGTTTAGGCGTGCAAGTGAGCGCCCAGCGCCTATCTAGACAGGCGTTCGACGCCCTCTGGCGGCCCCGAATCGAGCCACGAGCGGTAGAGCTCCTGGGCGGGCTCGGTGGCGCGGACCCAGCGGTAGCTCTCGGCGAGCCCGCGTCCGCTCAGGGCGAGCCGGGCGGATCGCTCTGCGTCGCCCAGCAATTCCGCGGCCGCGGCGGCCAGGGACCGTGGCTCTTCCGCGACCAGTCCGTGGCGGTCGTGCTCGAAGCCGATTCCCTCCACCCCGAGCGGAGTTCCGACCACGGGGCGGCAGGCGGCGAGCGACTCGAGCACCTTGAGCCTGGTGCCGCCGCCCTGCCACAGCGGCACGATCACGAGCCTGCTGGCCGCGAGCTCTTGCGTCACGTCGTCGACGAAGCCCACCACCTCGACCCGCTCGCCTCCAGCGGCGAGGCGCGCAAGCTCGGGCGACATCCGCTGCCCGACCAGGCGCAGGCGAGCGCCGGGCCGCTCCCTCGCCAGGGCCGGCCAGCCCTCACGCAGGAAGCGCTCGACGCCGAGCGCGTTCGGCGGGTAGTCGAACTGCCCGAAGAAGATCACGTCCTCGCCCTCCGGAAGCCCTTCGGGTACCTCGAAGAACTCGTCGTCCACGCCGTTCGGGACGAGCAGCAGGCGCTCGGCTCGGCCGGAGAAGTGGTCGCGATCGCGCTCGGATACGCAGAGCACCGCCGTGGCCCTCGGAACGGCTCTGCGCTCGACCGCGCGGAGGGCGAGCGTCCTGTTCCAGGCGCGCGCCCAGCCGAGGCTGAGCGGTCGCTGCCCGCGCGCGACGCTCTCCAGCATCTGGGAGTCCACGTTGTGCAGGCTCAGGATCCAGCGGACCCCCTCGAGGGCGCCCGTGTAGTACGCGCTCTGCGTGTGCTCGATCTGGACGAACGCCGCCGAGGGGGCCAGGGCCCGCAGCCGGGCCGCAACGCCGGCCAGATATGGGCTCGGCAGCCTGCGCACGTGCTGGCGCGCGCGCGCGAGCCGACCGGGTGGCGGCTCGTCCACCACCTCCACGGTCCACCCGCGCCGGCGCAGCTCCTCGGCGCCGCCGGGCTGGCCCGGGTCCGAGGTGAGCAGGTGAGGCGAGCCGCCGGAGCGCTCGATCGCCTCGAGCAGGCGCAGCGTGCGCTTGTGCCCGCCCCCCGTCGCCGGATAGGGCATCACGGCGGAGACGACGACTGCGCGGCGCTGGTCGGGCGGGTCCGACACGGCCTTAGAGTTTCGATCATGCCGGACGCCCAGGCCCGGGGCGCCGTGTCAGTGGTCATACCGACCAGGGACCGCGCCGACCTGCTCGCAGTGACGCTGCGGAGCGTTCTGGACCAGACGCGTCCCCCGGCGCATGTGATCGTGGCCGACGACGGTTCGACCGACCACACCCGCCGGGTGGTGGAAGAGGCGGGCGCCCGGCTGGTCCCGAACCCCGACGGCGGTTGGGGCGCCTCGGCCGCGCGGAACGCAGGCCTCGAGGTGGTGGAGACCGCGTACGTGGCCTTCCTGGACTCCGACGACCTCTACCGGCCGCGGGCCCTCGAGCGACTGCAGACGGCTCTTGAGGCCCACGAAGGAGCGCCGTTCGCCTACGGGCAGGCGCTCGCCGCCCGCCGTACCCCGGAGGGCTGGGCGCATGAGGGGGTGATCAAGCCGCTGCCGCGCGAGCTCTCCGATCCCCTGGGCTCGCTGTTCGCGCGCAACAGCGTGCCCTCCGGCGGCGCGCTGGTCCGCACGGAGGCGGCCAAGGCGATCGGCGGCTACGACCCCGGGATCGCTTTCTCCGAGGATCACGCGTTCTGGCTCAGGCTCGCGCAGAACGGTGAGCCCGCCTACCTGCCCGACGTCGTCTGCATCCACCGGCGCCACGGAGGCAATCGCGGCTCACCGGTGGTGGCCTTTCGCGCCGAGGGACAGATCGACGCCTTCGCCGACGACGATCCGCGCCTGGCCCGGACCCTGCCCCGCCGCCGGGGCGTGCTGGTGTGCGAGCTGGCCATCGACGCCGTCCACCGGCGGAGCCCACGCCAGCTCGGCGTAGCGCTTCGAGAGCTGCTGGTGCGCCCGCACGGTCGGCTGCGGGCCGCGCGCTCGGCCGTCAGGCAGTTTCGCGACCGCCGTGCGCTGGGCCGCGCCGGCGAGACCCTCCTCGAGCAGGACCTCGAGCTGCGGGACTGGCTAGCCGGCTACTAGATCCGGCTCAGCCGGCGGGACGGAAGCGGGCGGAGTAGAGGGCGCGGTGCAGCCGGCGACTCGAGCGCACGACGATGCGGAGGGTGGCCCGCCGCCCGCCTCGCACCCGGAAGGAGACACCCGCGCGAGGGCGCTTGACGCGGCTGGCCCGCACCCACTTGGCATGGCCGCCGCGCCGGATCCGGCGCTGCACGAAGGCCCGGCGCCACAGCCCCCGGCGCTCGGCGGCGAGCGCGACCCGGACGAGCGGATGGCCCGACGCGGCCACCTGCGCGCCGACGACCCGGACCCGTGCCGGCCTGGACACTGCCCGGATGCGGCCCCGGCGGTCGGCCCCGGCAACGCGGTAGCGCGCCCGCGAGCCCGCGACGACCGCGCGATCCGTGAAGCGCCGCCTCCTGGTGACAGCCACCAGGCGGCCGTCGCGGTAGATCATGTAGCGGCGAACCCGCCGCTTGCCGCGGAGCCTGCCATGCGCCCAGGTGAGGGTCACGCGCGAGCCCGCTCCGGTGCCCGCCAGCAGCGAGATCGGCTTGCGCCCCCGGGTGAGCCGCGGCTCCCTGCTCCTGCCGTGAAGCACGAGGCCGCTGTGCGCAGGGATCATGCCCGAACGGGCATTCGAGAGCCCCGACCCCGAGTAGCTGCCGCCGAACTGCACCGAGCGGCTCGCGTCGGTCGGGTTCACGAGCACGAGGCCGTTCGTGAACAGCCGCCGGTGGACGCCGCCGGCGTCGGCGCTTTCGGCGCCGACCGGGTCCCCGATGTCGTAGTCGTACTCGTCGAACCAGTTCTCCCGCGTCCAATCCCGGCAGGCCGCGAAGTAGGAGTGCCCGGCAGCGCCCAGGAGCATGGTCGCCCAGCCGTAGCGGGCCGCCGCCCGGTCGCCGTCGGGAGCCCTCGTGATGCCGAGGAAGAGCTTGCCCGTGCGCTCGGAGTCCTTCACCAGGCGCAGGTTCCGCTCCCAGGTCGCCCCCGTGGCGTAGCCACTCGCGCTGGATCCGGGGTCCGCCTTCGCGAAGTGCTCCCACATCGCGCCGTCGAGCCGGCTCAGCCAGCCGCTCGTCACCGTGCGGTAGTCGGGCCAGCCGCCGACGTTGCCCAACGCGAGCTTGCCGGCGCCGTGCAGGCGTGGGGCGATGTAGGCGAGGGCCGAGCTCATCGCGCGCTGGTAGGCCGCGTCGTTGGGGTACCGGGCCACCTGTGATGGGTCGGTGTGGTAGCTCAGGGTGGGGTTCACGTCGTCCATGAAGACGCCGTCCCAGCCGTCGGACCTCAGCTCCGAGACGACGTTCCGCGTCCAGCGCTGCTGGTAGCCCGCCGAGCCGACGTCGACCCCTGTCAGATAGCCCCAGCCTCCGGAGGTCACCTCATGCCCGCTCGTGTCCTTGAGGATCCAGCCGTTGGCGAGCGCGTCCGTGTAGCTGACCCCGGCGGCAGACCAGGCCGTGTTGTCGCTCCAGGACGAGCTCGTGAAGGCGAGCTCCTTGTACAGCAGCACCTTGACCCTCGGGTTCTCCGCCTTCAGCTGCCGCAGCTGGCTCGTCTGACCCGACTTGAGGACCACCACGCCGTTGCGCGCGCCCGTGCCGGAAGGTGTCCTGGCGGCGTTGTCGGTCGCGTCGCGGACGTGACCGGCGACGGCGGCACCCGCCTGCGACGGCAGGCAGAGAGCGGCCAGCAAGCAGACGAGCAGGGCGGCGAAGCGGGACACTGGAAACGTTTCCTTTCGGCGGCTGGGCGGTCTCGGGGAGACCCCTGGCTTTGCGCCCCCGCCTCGCGGCGGGTTTGCCCTTGTCGTGGAGGGCGGAGATCGCCCCTTGGGTGGATCGGGTCGCCCGCGTGGGGGAACAAGCGGCCGCGGGGCGGCTGGACGAGCGTTCGATCAGCTCGCCAGGACGTCTGAGTACAGCCGCTCGTAGTCGCGCGCCATCCGGGCGGCCGTGAAACGCTCGCGAACCAGCGCCCGCCCGCGCTCGCCCATCTGCGTGCGGAGCTCCGCATCATCGAGGAGTCGCCGCAGCGCGCCCGCCAGCGCCGCGGCGTCCCCCGGCGGCACAAGGAAGCCGGTCTCCCCCTCGCGCACGGCCTCGGGCACGCTGCCGACTTCGCTCGCGACGACCGGCAGCCCGGCCAGCATCGCCTCGAGGATCGAGAGCGGGAAGCTCTCGAAGCGCGACGGCAGGACGAAGACGTCGAAGCCGGCGAGCGCGCTGCGCGGGTCCGGGTCGAACCCGGGGGCGACCAGGCGGTCCCCCACCCCGCTCGACCGGGCGCGCTCCAGGAGCGCGGCCAGCTCCGGCCCCTCCCCGACGACCACAGCGTGGGCCTGGGGGAGCTCCCGCAGCGCCTCGAGGAGGACGTCGAGACCCTTGTGGCGATCGACGCGGGTGATGGTCCCCACGACGGGGGCCGGAGCGAGGCTGCGCGCGGGAACCGGGCCGTGGTCGGGGATGCCGTTGTGAATCGTGCGTACCGCCCCCGCGGGCAGGCCGACGTAGCCCTCGACCAGGCGGGCCGCTCTCTCACCCACGGCGACGTGCGCCGCCACCCGGCGCATCAGCGCGCGTCGGAGCCGCCGCTGCCAGCGGTCCTGGGAGGGGATCGCCGAGTGCTCCACGGAGACCACCCGGACGCCCGGCGCGAGGAGCCCGGCGGCGATCGCGTACTGGCAAGACCAGGGGCTTCGCTGGTTCGCATGCAGCACGTCCGGCCGCAGCCGGCGGATCGCGCGCAGATGGGCGGCTATCGGGCCCAGGTCCCGCTTGTCCCCGACGCCGGGCAGGATCGTGGTCCGGCAGTCGCCGCGCCGCGCGGCGATCGCCTCCACGATCGGCGCGCTCGTGCCGAGGACGGTGACCTCGATCTCCGGGGCGAGCTCGCCGAGCAGGTTGGCGAGCGCCAGCTCGGCGCCGCCGAGCACGTCGGCGTCGCTGTAGACCGCCAGGTGCTGGGGCAGCCGCGGCTCCGGCCGCCGCTCGCCTTCGCTCATTCGACCAGGCCGGGGCATACCCTAGGCTCCCTCCGCGACCGCACGATGGACCTTGCCCGACTCCGAAGAACGCCGCGCGGCATTGCACGACGGGCGCGCGGCTTGGCGGCGGCGCGGGAGCTGCGCCGCTTTCGCAGCGGCCTCGCGCACGACCCCGGCGCGCCTGTGCTGCTGCTCTCCCCTCACTGGGACGACGCGGTCTTCGATTGCTGGTCGCTGCTCACGAGCGACGCCGAGCTGAGGGTGGTCAACGCCTTCGGCGGCGTCCCGCCGCCGGGACCGGCGCGTCGCTGGGACCGGATCTGCGGCGCCACGGACGGCGCCGAGCAGGCGCGTCGCCGGATCGCCGAGGACTACGAGGCGCTGGCGCAGGCGGGCCGCGAGGCGATCAACGCGCCACTCCTGGACGCGGAGTATCGGGAGCCCGCCCCGGACCCCGGCCTGGAGCGGATCGACCAGGCCGTAACCGCGGCCGTTCCAGCCGCGTCGGTGGTCTATGCGCCCGCCTGCCTGGGTACGAACCAGGACCATCGGCTCCTGCGGCGCTACGCACGCGTTCTTCATGCCCACGGGTTCCCAGTTCGGCTCTACGCGGACATTCCCTATTGCACCGTGCACGGCTGGCCGCACTGGGTGGACGGTGCGGAGCCGGATCCGCACCGCCTGGTGGACGTGTTCTGGATGACCTTCCTGGTCGACATCCCCGAGCTCGGCGCGCTCCAGGACGCCCATGTGGTCAGGCTCGACGACGAGCGCGGTGGCGCCAAGCTCCAGGCCATGCGCGCGTACCGCACGCAGCTCAACGCGCTCGACGGCGGTCCGGTGGGCATCCTCACGAACCCAAACGTGCATCGCTTTGAGGTCTACTGGACGCTCGGGGGCGGCGGCACGCCGCCCGAGCTGGGCGCTTGAGCCAGCGCCGGGCGAGTGGGTGGCCATGATCGACCTGCACGCTCACGTGCTGCCGGGCATCGACGACGGCCCGCCGGAGCTCGAGGCGAGCATCGAGCTCCTGCGCGCGGCGGCGGCCGACGGCACGCGGACCATCGCCGCCACGCCGCACCTGCGCCACGACTTCCCGAAGGTCGAAGTCAGGGACCTCGCCGAGGGTTGCCGTCGCGTTCGGGACGCCATGCCGCCCGACGTCGGGATCGAGCTGGTTCAGGCCGCGGAGGTGGACCTGGTCTGGTCCCACGGCGCCGGACCAGAGGAGCTGCGCCTCGCGTCGTACGCTCAGCGGGGACATGACCTGCTCGTCGAGACCCCCTATGGGGGGCTCGGCGAAAACTTCGAGACGATGCTCTCCAGGCTCAGGGTGCAGGGCTACCGCGTGCTGCTCGCCCATCCCGAGCTGAATGCCTCCTTCCAACGCGATCCCGGACGCCTGGCGCGGCTGGTCGCGCAGGGGACGCTCGTCCAGCTGACCGCCGCCTCCTTGACCCGTCCGGATCGGAAGTCGCGCTCGTGCCGCCTGGCACGCCGGCTCGTGGAGGACGGCCTGGCCCACGTTCTGGCCTCCGACTCCCACTCCGCCGGGCCCTTCCGGCCGCCGGGGCTGTCGGCTGCGGTGCTGGCGGCAGCGCAGCTCGACCCGGGCCGGGCCGAATGGATGGTCACGGAGGCTCCCGCGGCGATCCTGGCAGGGGAACAGCTGGAACAGCCGAGCCGCGGCCGCCTCCGGGGAATCGGCCGGCTCGCTCGTCTCAGGCGGCGGCTGGCGCGCCGATGAGCTCCTCGTAGAGTGCCGCGGTCCGCTCGACCATCGTGTCGAGCCCGAAGCGGCGCTCGGCCTGAGCGCGGGCGGCGGCGCCCATCCTGGCGAGCTGCTCCCTGTCGCCCAGCAGGCGCTCGAGCCGCGACGCCAGCTCCTCCGGCGCCGCCGGCGCCACCAGGGCCCCCGTCTCCCCCTCCCGCACCAGCTCGGGCAGTCCGCCCACGCGCGTGGCGAGCACCGGCACGCCGCAGCTCATCGCCTCGAGCGGAGCCAGGGGCAGCGACTCCCACAGGGAGGGAAGGACGAGCAGGTCGATACTGCGCAGGTACCCGTAGGGGCCGTCCTCGAAGGAGAAGCAGCGGACGTCGGCCTGCAGGCCGCGCTCGGCTATCTCGGACTCGACCGCCTGGCGGAGCGGCCCGTTGCCGACGATCGCGAGCCGTCCGGGAGCCCGCCCGCGGTTCGCGAGCAGCGACATGGCGCGCACGAGCACGAGGGGGTCCTTCACGGGTCGCAGCGGGCTGACGAAACCCGCGAGCGGGCGCTCGTCCTTGAACTCCTCGAGCTCCGCCGAGGGAGCCACCTGCTCGCAAGCCGGGACGCCGTTCTCGATCAGGCGCAGCTTCCGTTCCGCGCCCCGGAGTCGAACGCCCTGGCGCCGCTCCCAGTCGCTGACCACGACGATCGCGGCGGAGCGCGGCACGAGCGCCTGCTCGATGGCCCGGTACGCCGCCCGCTCCGGGGCCGAGAAGCCGGCCGCGAAGGGAAAGCAGTGCGGGGTGTACACGACCGGCGTGGAGCGCTGGAGGCAGCTCCTGGCGACCGCACCCGACTTCGAGCTGTGCGCATGGACGATCGCATAGCGGTGCTCACGCTGAAGCGCGCGCAGCGCGCGTCCCACCTTCAGGTCGGCGAGGCCCGGCCGCCTCTTCGAGCCCGGCAACAGGTGCACGCCGACGCCTGCGGAGGCCAGCCGATCGTGGATGCCGCTGCGAGGATCGACGGCCACCTCGACGCGCCAGCCCCGGTCCGCGAGGCCGCCCGTGAGGCGGAGCACGTGCTGGGGCGCGCCGCCGGGGTCCGCCTGAAGGACATGCAGGATGCGCCCCCGGGCGGGCACTCCGATAGCGCTCCCCTAGCCGCCTTCGTTGCGACGCGGCACGAGCACCGCCCGCTTGAACTCGGCCACCAGGGTGCCGTCCTGCTTGTAGACGCGCGTGTGCACGCGCACCACCCCCCGGTCCGGCTTCGACTGCGAGGCCTTCGCCTCGAGCACCTCGGACTCCGCGAACAGGGTGTCGCCGTGGAAGACCGGGGCGGGGTGCGAGAGCTCCTCGGTGGCCAGGTTCGCGATCGCCTTCCCCGACACGTCGGCGACCGACATCCCGAGCGCCAGCGAGTAGACGTACGTCCCCACGACGACGTTCCGACCCTGCTGCGACTCGCCTGCGTAGACGTCGTTGAGGTGCAGCGGGTGGTGGTTCATCGTCAGGAGGCAGAAGGCGTGATCGTCCGCCTCGGTGACCGTCTTCGCGGGCCAGTGCTTGTAGACCGCCCCCTCCTCGAAGTCCTCCAGGTAGCGCCCGTAAGGGCGTGCCCCGGAGGCCTCACGTGAGGCCTGGTCGGTCTCGATTCCGTCCTTCGCCATCGGTCCTTTCCTGTGGTGGTCGTTGCCGCGAGCCGTGCTCGATCGGGGCGCGCGCATCTTATGGGGCCGGTAGATTCAGCCGTCCCATGCGGAATCCGCGGGACTTCTACAAGCCACTCGCCGTCGACGCGCCGGAGCCCCTACGCGAGATCCCATTCAAGCCCTCGCGCATGATCCACTTCCTGGACTTCTCGAACGAGAAGATGGCCGCTAAGGCCGCCGACATCGCACGCAACACGGACATCCTCCTCGGCAACCTCGAGGACGCCGTGCCGGTCGATCGCAAGGCGGCCGCGCGGGAGGGCATGATCGAGGCGGCGCGGGACGCCGACTTCGGGCAGACCTCGCTGTGGACGCGGGTCAACAGCCTCGACAGCCCCTGGGCCCTGGACGACCTCACGCGGCTCGTCACCGAGATCGGCCACAAGCTCGAGGTGATCATGGTCCCGAAGGTCGAGGGCCCGTGGGACATCCATTACGTGGACCGGCTGCTGGCCCAGCTCGAGGCCAAGGCGGGGCTCGAGCGCCCGCTGCTCGTGCACGCGATCCTCGAGACCTCGCTGGGCGTCTCGAACCTGGAGGAGATCGCGGTCGCCAGCCCGCGCATGCAGGGAATGAGCTTCGGTCCCGCCGACCTCGCCGCCTCGCGCCGGATGAAGACCACGCGCGTCGGCGGCGGCCACCCGGGCTACCAGGTGATCGAGGACCCGGACCCGGACGACCCGGAGGCGACCCGCGCCACCGCGCAGCAGGACCCCTGGCACTACTCGATCGCGCGCATGGTCGACGCCTGCAACTCGGCGGGCATCCTCCCCTTCTACGGCCCCTACGGGGACATCAAGGACGTCCAGGGCTGCGAGACCCAGTTCCGCGCGGCGTTCCTGCTGGGCTGCGTCGGCGCCTGGTCGCTGCACCCGGCGCAGATCGAGATCGCCAAGAAGGTCTTCAGCCCCGCTCCGGACGAGGTCGCCTGGGCCAAGAAGGTGATCGAGGCGATCCCGGACGGCCGCGGCGTGCACATGATCGACGGCAAGATGCAGGACGACGCCACCTGGAAGCAGTGCAAGGTGATGGTCACCCTCGCCGAGCAGCTCGCCGAGAAGGACCCCGAGCTGGCCGAGGCCTACGGGCTCGAGCAGAACGACATCCGAGCGCACTCGGCCGAGCCGAGTGCTTCCGGCGCCGCGAGCTAGATGCGCTTCTTCGAGTACGAGAGCAGGCAAATTCTGGAGCGAGAGGGCATCCCCGTGGCCGGCGGCGGGTTCGCCACCAACGCCGAGGGGGCGAAGCAGATCGCGGCCGATATCGGGGGTCCGGTCGTCATCAAGTCCCAGGTGCTCACGGGCGGGCGCATGAAGGCCGGCGGCGTGAAGTTCGCCGACACACCCGAGGAGGCCGAGGCGCACGCCCGCGACATCCTCCAGCTCGAGATCAACGGCCACATGCCGCGCGGCGTGCTGGTGGACTCGCGCGCGCCGATCGAGCAGGAGTACTACGCCGGGGTGATCTACGACGGCATCCGCAAGCTGCCCACGTTCGTGTTCTCGGACATGGGCGGGATCGACATCGAGGAGGTGGCCGAGCAGCACCCCGACCGCATCGGCCGCGGCCACTTCTCCACGATCCTGCCGCACATGGACTTCCGCGCGAAGGACGCGGTTGCGTCGGTGGGCATCACGGGGTCGGAGCTCAACCGCCTCACCCCCATCCTCTCCGCGCTCGCGCGGCTGTTCGTGAAGTACGACATGACGTTGGCCGAGATAAACCCGCTGGCCCAGCTCGAGGACGGCACGTTCGTGGCCGTGGACGCGCACATGGAGATGGAGAACGAGGGGCGCCCGCGCCAGAAGGCGCTGCTGCACGAGCTGGGCG
>JBHELQ010000163.1:0-34470 GCA_046262995.1 Thermoleophilaceae bacterium | reverse complement strand
GATCTACAGCGCGGTCGAGGCCGTTCCCGCCGTGCTGGACAGCCTGGTGGTGGACGTCCAGCGCGACGGCGAGGTCTGGATGCCCCTGTTCGTCGTGCTCCGCGAGGGGGAGGAGCTCGACGACGCGCTGCGCGCCGACATCGCCCGGCGGATCCGCGAGCACTGCTCGCCCCGCCACGTGCCGGACGAGGTCCTGGCGATCGCCGAGGTCCCGCGCACGCTCAGCGGGAAGAAGCTGGAGGTGCCGGTCAAGAAGATCCTCATGGGGGAGGACCCGGCTGGCGCGGCGAGCCGCGATTCGCTGGCGAACCCCGAGTCGCTTGACTACTTCGCGGAGCTGGCCGGCGCCCGGCGCGGCTAGGCCGCGGCCTCGTCCTCGGTCAGCATCGTGTGATCCCGGTCGAGCTCGAGGTCGGGGCCGATCGAGGCGTCGAGCCGCTCGATCAGCTGCGAGCAGAAGCCGTAGGCGCGCTCAAGGGCCTCGGGGTCCACGCGCTCCGGCGTGTCGCTCGGCTGGTGGTGCTCGGGCGCGTAGTCGCGGTCGTTGCGGCAGCTGATCGTGATGGCGGGATAGCCGCGCCCGCGAGCGGCTGCGCCGTCGCTGGGCGCTCGGGAGACCATCCCGCGTGCGCCGAAGCCGCCGTCTCCCTCCTCGTCGTCCTCCGCGATCTCCTCGCAGATGTCCACGAGCTGCGAGTGCGAGCTCGCGGAAACCAGGAGGCCCTCGCGGAGCGTGTAGCGGACGGTGCCGCTCGCCACCTCGTCGAGGTTGATGAAAACGCTGCGCGATCGGTCGAGCTCCCCCCGGTGCCGGCGCAGGTAGGACCGCATGCCGTCCGCGAGCGACTCTTGCGCGCCAGTGAGCAGGACCGTCAGGTCGAAGTGCTCGAGGCTCCCGCCGTAGTGCTCCGCGAGCCGGAGCGCCATGGCGACGCCGGAGGCGTTGTCTCCGGCCCCCGGGGCAGGGCGCGCGACGGCGACGTCGATCAACAGCGGGACGACGAGGATCAGCCCGACGGTCGGCAGGAACTGGACCACGGTCAGGATCAGTCCCTCCATCTTGAAGAGCCGGGCGATGCAGCAGAGGAGGACCAGGGCAAGGGCGGCCATCACCGGGTGGAGCGGGCCGACCGCCTTGCGTCGCAGCAGCCGCGCCAGCGACGCGCGGCCCTCCGCAAGCCGCCGGTGGAAGCCGGCGCCGGTGCGGCCGGCGTCGTAGTGCGCCACCACGATGAGCCGGCCTGCCTTGTCCCCGTCCTCTCCGGAGACCAGGTTCTGGGAGGCGCGGCGGCCAAGCAGCCGGCGAGCCACCGGCAGGCCGCCGCCGGCGTCCAGGAAGAGCAGCAGCATGGCGACGAACACGAGCACGACGCCGACCACCGGAACGCTCACCGAGAGCAGGCTGCCGGCGATCGCCATCACGATCAGCAGCGTGTAGGCGAGGGCCCAGTTCGGCCAGGTGTCGAGTGGCTCCGCCTCGACCTCGCGTCCGAGCGCGCGCAGCCGCTCCTCGAGCTGGCGCGCCGCCCGCCGCTCGGCGTTTGTGCCGGGGCCGCGGCCCTCGAGCTCGACGAGCCGCCGGATCTCCTCCGTGAGGTCCATGAACCGGGGAGGAATATGCCCACCGGGCCGCCGGGTCACACCCCGGCCGCCCGAGCGGGGCCATCGGCGAGTGCCCGGGGTGGGATTCGAACCCACAAGCCCTTGCGGGCAATGGATTTTGAGTCCATCGCGTATGCCAGTTCCGCCACCCGGGCGGGGGTGGTGCGACGGCTGAATGCTAGGGCCGGTGGCCGCCGGCGCGGCTAGCCGGCCGGCCTGGGCTCGCCGGTCTCGAAGTCCCGCGGGCGGCGGTTCTCCGCGTCCTCGCGCGCCACCTCGACCTCCACGTTCCACTTCTGCTGGAAGCCGCGCATCGCGAACGCGATCAGGAGCAGCCCGACGGGCAGGAGCAGAATCGTCAGGAGACCGAGGATCGACGGCTCGAGGGCCGGATTCTGGAAGCCCGCCTTGTCCCGATCGAACCAGCCGGGACCGGCGACGGCGGCGAGCACCATCATCAGCACGGCCAGTGCCGCGGCGACCGGAAGGACCCCGCGACTCCAGCGGCCGATGTAGAAGGCCATCACGACGTAGATGATCACGATCGCGATCGCCACCACTTGACCGCCGGCGAGCCGGCTCCAACCGCCGGCGGTGACGATGGCCAACAGCGCGCCGCTCGTCAGGAGCAGCAGGATGACCGCCGCTCTCGTGGCCTTCGACTCGGGCTTGTCCCGATTCGGATGGATTAGGACCGTGTCGGCCATCCCCGCGGCGCGAAGTCTACCCCCGGGCCAAGTCGCGTGCGACAGTCGGAGCGATGCGGATGGAGGGACTCGAACCCCCACGGGACAGAGCCCACCGCGACCTAAACGCGGCGCGTCTACCAGTTCCGCCACATCCGCGAGCGCAGACGATTCTAGGTGGGCGGGCCTAGAATCGAGCCGCCCGGGGCAGTGGCCAAATTGGATAAGGCACCGGTCTCCAAAACCGGCGACTCCAGGTTCGAGTCCTGGCTGCCCCGTCTCGAGTGAGCGGTAGGGGTTGAGACCGGCCCGTTCTTGGGGAAGAATCCAAGGCATGGGAGTCGCCGCCTTCGTCCTCTTCTTCCTCGCCGGCCTCGGCTTCGGCTACAGCCTGACGGGCGTGGCGAAGCTGATCCCGCTGATCTTCCCGCTCCTGCTGGCCGCTGGGGCCTTCGTGCAGTGGGGCCTCGACGGAGCGATCGTCACCCGTCTGATCGTCGCCGTGATCGTGACCCTCGTCGGCGTCGTGATCGGGACGATCCTGGCCATGCGGGGCGACAGGCGCGAGGCACAGGCGCGAGCCGCCTGAGCCTCGCGGACTGCGGGTAGGGTCCCCGGGCACGCCGAAACCCCGGGAGGAGAGCGCATGGCGACCGTCGAGAGCGTCACGGGCCCGATCGAGCTGGACGGGCTGGGGACGACCCTGATCCACGAGCACCTGAAGGTTCGCTCGGAGCCCTCGGGAGAGCAATACCCGCACCTGTACGACGAGGACGACGCGTACAGGAGGGCCACCGAGCAGGCCCGCGCGGTGATGGAGCAGGGCGTGAAGACGATCGTCGACCCCAGCTGCCTCTACCTCGGCCGGGACATCGGCTTCATGCGCCGGGTGGCCGAGGACACCGGGCTGCAGGTGATCGCCGCCACGGGCATCTACACCTACAGCGAGCTTCCGCAGGTCTTCAAGAACCGCGACGAGGACTTCATGGCGGATGCCTTCGTCCACGACATCGAAGAGGGGATCCAGGGCACGGACATCAAGGCCGCCTTCCTGAAGTGCGCGGTCGACGAGCCGGGGATCACCGACGACGTGCGGAAGGTCCTGCGCGCCTGCGCCCGGGCCAGCAAGCGCACCGGCCGGCCGATCATGGCGCACTCGCACCCCGGGACTCGGCGCGGCCTGGAGATCATGGACATCCTCGACGACGAGGGCGTCGACCCGAAATTCGTCCAGATTGCCCACACCGGCGACACGGACGACCTCGAGTACATCGGGCAGCTGCTGGGCCGCGGCCCCTACATCGGGATGGACCGCTATGGCCTGGACATGATCCTCGAGACGGAGAAGCGGAACCGGACCGTTCTCGCCCTGCTCGAGCAGGGCCACGCGGAGCGGATGTCCCTGGCGACCGACGCCTGCTGGGAGTTCGACTGGTTCTCGTGGGACGACGTCGCCCAGCTGGCGCCGAACTGGAAGCCCACCTTCGTCTACGAGCAGGTCGTGCCCGCCCTGCGCGAGGGGGGGATGACGGACGACCAGCTCGAGACGATGATGGTCGCCGTCCCGAGGAGCTGGCTGGCCGCAACTTAGGCGCCGCGGCGCTGTTTTCGCCAGAGTGCGCGGAATGCAGGGACTTCGCCGCTCCGCGGTAGTCGCCGGCTGCCTCGCCGGGCTCGCCATGCCGGCGAGCGCCGCCGCGCAGCCCCTCGACGGCGACGGCATGTGGATCTGGCAGCTCAAGCGCTCGAGCGGCGGCAGCGTCAACCGGATCGCGACCAAGGCGGCTCGGTACGGCATCGACTTCGTCGTGATCAAGGGCGGCGACGGCAGGCACCGCTGGACCCAGCTGTCGCCGTGGCTCGTGTCGCAGCTGCACCTGCGCGGCCTGCGCGTCTGCGGCTACCAGTTCGTCTACGGCAGCCGGCCTCGAAGGGAGGCGCGCGTCGGAGCGAGGATCGCCGCGACCGGCGTGGACTGCCTGCTGATCGACGCCGAGGGCGCGTACGAGGGCCACTACCGGCAGGCCCGCATCTACATGCGGGCCCTGCGCCGGCGCGTCGGCCCCGCCTACCCGATCGGCCTCACCAGCTTCCCGTACGTGCACTACCACCCGGGCTTTCCCTATTCCGTCTTCCTCGGCCCGGGAGGCGCGCAGTTCAACGTGCCGCAGATCTACTGGAAGACCATCGGCACGCGGGTGGATCGCGCCTGGGCCACCACCTACCGCTACAACCGCGTGTACGGCAAGCCGATCTACCCGCTCGGCCAGGTCTACGGCCACCCGCCGCGGCGACAGATATTCCGCTTTCGCCAGCTGGCCGCCGCCAACGGCGCCGGCGGGCTCAGCTGGTGGAGCTGGCAATCGGCGAGGAGGCGCGACTGGCGCTCGGTGGCCGTTCCCTTCACGCCCCTGTCGGACTACTTCCCGATCTATGGCTGGCCGAAGCTGCGGGTGCGCTCGCGCGGCGACCTGGTGGTGTGGGCGCAGCTTCACCTCCGCGCCGCCGGCCAGCCCATCCGTCTGACGGGTCGCTTCAGGAGCGGCACTCGCAGGGCGGTCGTGAACTTCCAGTCGACCCACGGCCTGCCCGCCGTCGGCTCGATCGGCCCCCGGACCTGGCAGGCGCTGCTCGCCTTCCCGCTGCCCCCGGTGGCGAGTGCGAACGGCGGCCCGGTGCCGCGCTCCGCCCGCCTGCCCGCCGTCCGCAACGAGCTCGGCTCGCGGCGCGGGCGCTGACTCAGCGCAACGCCGCGCGGAGCTCCAGGACGCGGCGCACCGAGTCCCTCGCGGAGCGGCGGGAGATGCGGCCGTTGCGCAACGCCGCCCTCAGCCAGCGTCCCGCGCCGGCTGCCAGGTCGCCGCTCGTGAACAGCAGCAGGTCATTGCCGGCCCGCGCTGCCCGGACCGCCAGGCGGCCGGGCCCGCCCCAGGGGTGGAGCGATCGCACCCCCAGCGAGTCTGTGATCGTCACGCCCCGGAAGCCCAGGCGCCCCCTCAGCTCGCGCCTGCTGAGCCGGCCGGAGAGCACGGCGGGCGCGCGGCTGAACGCCGGATAGACGGCGGTGCTCGTCATGACGAGCCGGGCGCCGGCCCGGACGCCTGCGGCGAAGGGCCGCTCGTCGGCACGCCTGAGGGCGGCGCGGGACAGGCCGATCCGCTGGCTCGAGAGGTCGGCGTTCCCAAGCGCCGCCCCAATGCCCGGGAAGTGCTTCAGCGTGGCCGCCACGCGACGGCGCCTCTGAAGGCCCCGCACGAAGGCCGACCCGATCGCCGACGCGATCCTGCTCCGGCGCGCGTAGGAACGCTGCGTGCGCCGCTGGAAGCCGCCCCGCCTGCCGAGGTCCATCACGGGCGCCAGATCGACGTTGATCCCCACACCGCGCAGGTTGCGCGCGGTCGCCCGGCCCTCGGCCCGGGCCAGCGAGCGGCTCCCGACCCGTCCGAGCTCGGCGGGGGAGCGGCGCGGTGCGCCGGGGAGGCGCTTGACCCGGCCCCCCTCCTGATCGGTCATCACGAGCAGGGGCGCGCGCAGGCCGGAGGGCCGGCGGAGGCGCTGCAGCCTGCGGATGTCGCGCCGGAGCCGGGCGCGCGAGCCGGCGTTGCGGCTGAAGATGATCACCCCCGCGAGCTCTCCGCGCCTTACCCAGCGCACCAGCCAGGCGGGGAGCGGGCCGCCCGGATAGCCCACGATCAGGCGCTGGCCGGCGAGCTGGCGAAGCGTCAGGCTCGCGGTGGGGTCGGGCGCCGCCGAGGAGGGGAGAGCGAGCACTGCGGCCACGGCCAGGAGCGGAACCAGCATCGCGCCACCGTACGCGACAGCCCCCCGAATCCGCCCCAAGCCCCTAGTATCGGACCCTCACGCGGGCGTGGTGTAACGGTTGCACAAGAGCCTTCCAAGCTCTTAGTAGGGGTTCAATTCCCCTCGCCCGCTTCCGGGGCGTGGCGCAGCTTGGTAGCGCGTTCGGCTGGGGGCCGAAAGGTCGCCGGTTCAAATCCGGCCGCCCCGACTAGGCAGGCGCCGAGCGGCCACGCTAGGCCGTGGCGCCCCTTGGGACGATGGTCACGCTGCTTCGCGTCCCCGCCGGTGTCGAGCAGTGGCGCTTCGCCCATGCCTCGGCCGACCGCATCCATCCCGGCAGCCCGGCGGGCAGATCCTCCTCGGGAATCGCGGCCTTGTTGCTCGGCTCGAAGCGCTCCCCGTAGAGGACGAGCTCCCGTTGCGCGTCAGGGGTGATGACAGTGGGGTGGAGCCGGCGGAGGGCGTGGTTCCAGTTCGAGAGCATTGCCGCGGTCGCCGTGCCGAGCTCGTCGGGGTCGCCTCCCGAGCTCGTCTCGGGCTCGGTCGGATGGGTGACGTGCGCGTAGCCGACCCTCGGGAGGGCGTCCTCGGCGTGTCGCTTCCATTTCTGCCAGGCCTCGTCGGCCAGGGCACCGAGGGCGATCACGACCTCGAAGGTGTTGTCGGCCACGAGGGCGTCCAGCCAGCGGTGGCGGTAGCCGACGATCGCCGGATCGTGGCGGTGATCGCACTCCGGCTCCCGACCGTAGAAGGAGTAGAGGAAGGTGTTGATCGCGACGTAGCTGCGGTCGATCCCCAGCTTGGCGAGCAGGCCCTGGACCCGGTGCCCCGCTTCCCCCACGAGGATGCGCCGGGTGATGTGGTCGAAGGCCGTCGGCTCCTGGCCGATCACCAGCACGCGCGCGCTGCCGTCCAGGCGGCCGCGGTGGAACACCGGGCCCCACTCGACCCGAAAGGAGTCGCCGGGGTAGACGTCGTGGCCGGGATAGTCCCGCGCCAGCGAGAGGTATGGCTCGACGACGGGACCTGGATCGAAGACGTGTGTCACAGGGCGGGGCGGATAGGCGAGCTAGCGGCGGGCTCCACGCTCGACAGTATCCGAATGCTCGAGACTTTTTGAGCAAGTCCCCCCGTTTGGGGGGCGGGAGCCAGCGGGTCAGGCCGCGTGCTCGCGACTGGTGCGCCGCCTGGCCTGGCGCGGCCGCGGCAGCGCCTTCTCCGCGGCGGCTTCGAAGAGCATCAGCACGGCGATGGCATTCGTCTCGTCAGCGTGGTCGTCCTTCCTGAGACGCCGCCGGCTCTCCTCCTCGATGTGCTTCAGCCTCGTCACGAGCGCGTCGAGCTCGCGGGCGGCCGCGGCGAACCCCTTCCTGTCGAGCGTCAGGGGAAGTCGGCTCAGGTGCATGTCGTCGTGCGTGAATCCGCCGCTGACCGCAGCGTCATTGACCTGCTCCGAGACCTGTTCCAGGACGGAACGGGCGAGAGCCTCCTTGACGAAGTCGGGGGCCTCCGACCAGGCCTTCTCGCGCAGGCTCGGCCGTCGGTCGAGCCGGTAGTAGTGCTCTACCGCACCGCGCCGCCGCGCCTCCTTCTCCAGCTTGATCAGTCCGCTGCCCGCCAGGCGGCGTACGTGATAGCTGACGGTGCCGATCGGCATGTCGAGCTCCGCCGCGAGCTCGCTCGGGCTGGCGGTCCGCCTCTCGAGGGCGGCCAGGATTCCAACGCGGACCGGATGGGCCAGCGCCTTCACCATCCTTGCGTCGGTCGTGTGGCTCAGGGGCTTCATGTTCCACCGTCCATCTGGTCGCTCAGGCGCCTCAGTTTCCCGCGCATCCGATGGAGACGAACCTTAACCGTCCCCTCGGGAAGCCCGAGCCGCTCGGCGATTTGAGGCTGGCTCAGGTCCTCCACGTAGCGCAGGCAAAGGAGCTGTTTCTCGTCCTCGGCGAGCAGGGAGACGACGCGTGCGAGCGCGAGCCGGTCGAGGGTGCGCTCGAGCTCTCCGTGGCCATCGCCGGCGCCGGCCTCCGGCTCGCCGGGCGCCTCGTTGCGGTCCACCCGCTCGCGCTGGTTCAGTCGCCTCAGAGCTTCATTGCGCGCTATGCGCGCGAGCCAGGCCCGCCGGCCGGCGGGGCCCCGCCGGCCTCCCCGATAGCGCCAGGCCCTGAGCAGGGCCTCCTGGGCGGCCTCCTCGGCGTCCCGGCGATCCCGCAGGACACGGGTGGTCTCTCGCAGGCAGACCTCGCACGCCTGGCTCCAATCGCCGTCTGCCGCCTGGGAAGAGCGAGAACCGGGGCGGGCTCTAGCTCTCGGTGGCACGACCGGCACCGGAGCATTGCTGAAACGATTCTGACTAGTCGAGTGGTCCTAGAGGGATGTGGAGGCGCTTGGCACACCCGGGGTGCGGGAGGAAGACCCCGCGCTGGCGGCGTACGAGGCACTCGCCCCGTACTACGACGATTTCACAGCGGGATACGCGCACGACCAATGGTTGGCGGTGATCGAGGGCCTGCTGGAGAGCTTCGGCTTGCGAGGCCGCCGGATCCTGGACGTCGCCTGCGGAACCGGGAAGAGCGCCCTGCCGTTGCTGCGACGGGGCTACGAGGTCACCGCCTGCGACATCTCCCCCGGGATGGTCGCGGCTGCGCGGAGGCGGCTCGGCCTGTCGGCCCAGCGGGTCTTCGCGGCTGACATGCGGAAGCTGCCGGCGCTGCCGGCGTTCGACGCCATCACGTGCCTGGACGACGCCGTGAACTACCTGACGCGAGAGCAGGACGTAGCGGCCGCCTTCCGCTCGATCCGTCGTGTGTTGAGGCCCGGGGGTCTGTTCGCCTTCGACGTCAACACCCTCGCGACCTATCGGGAGTTGTTCGCCGGCCACTCCACCCGCACGGGCGAAAACGCCACCTTTCGCTGGCGCGGGTGGTCGTCACGGGAGGTCAAGCCCGGCTCGCTCTTCCGCGCCACGGTCGAGGTGGCCCGCGCGGAGGACACGGGCGGCGCCTCGGTCACGAGCAGCCATCTGCAGCGGCATTACCCGGTTCCGGTGCTCGAGCGGCTCCTTCGTCGCGCCCGGCTCGAGCCGCTGGCGGTCTACGGCCAGTCATCGGGGGCCCGCCTCTCAACGCCGCCCGACGAGTTCCGCTACTCGAAGAGCCTCTTCATCGTCAGGAGACCCGACAGAGGGGAGGCGCCGTGATCGTCAATCCGTAACGATGAGGCAGGGGTGTGGCGGCGGCCGACGCCGTCGCCCCGCGCCCCACCGCCCGCCCGGCATCGGCCCGCTGGCGCTTCGCTCTCCACCCCGGAATACACTGGGCTTCGTGGGGGCTCGGCAGGGTCGATCGGGGCTCGTATCGCTGTTGCTTGCGGCGGGGCTGCTCGTGCCCGCCGGGAGCGCCCTGGCCGCCCAGAAGCCGTATGCGCCGGTGGGCCGCGGCGGACCGTCGCTGACGGTTCCGGCGGCCAAGCTACGGGCGGCGCTCCGCTGCAGCTCCGGGGTCTCGAACGCCTCCCGCAACCCGATCCTGATGGTGCCCGGCACGAGCCTCGACCCGAAATCGAACTACTCCTGGAACTACGAGCGCGCCTTCCGGGCCAAGGGCTGGCCATACTGCACGGTCAAGCTGCCCTTCCACACGCAGGGCGACATCCAGGTGGCGGGCGAGTACATCGTGTATGCGCTCCGGACGATGCACGCCCGCGCTGGGCGCAGGGTGGACATCCTCGGCTTCAGCCAGGGCGGGATGCTGCCGCGCTGGGCGTTCCGCTGGTGGCCGGACACCCGCCGGCTGGTGGGAGACCACGTGGCCCTCGACCCGTCGAACCACGGCACCGTCTTCGCGAACGCCTTCTGCCAGGGCACCTGCTCGCCGGCGGGGTGGCAGCAGCGGGCGGGCGCCGTCTTCATCGCCGCGCTGAACAGCCGCGCCGAGACCTTCCGCGGAATCGACTACACGGTGATCTTCAGCCGGCACGACGAGGTCGTGGTCCCGAACACGGATGACAACGGGTCCTCCGCGCTGCATACGGGATCGGGGAGGATCGCGAACATCCTGGTTCAGGACATCTGTCCGAACGACAGCTCCGAGCATCTCGCCATGGGGAGCTACGACGCCGTCGGCTACGCGCTCGCGGTGGACGCGTTCACGCATTCCGGGACGGCCAGCCAGGCCCGCATTCCCGCGACGGTCTGTGCGCAACCGTTCCACGAAGGGGTGAATGGATCCACCTTCGCCGCCGATTACGCGGCCTATGTGCAGGCCATCGGGGACGCGCAGTCGGATACGCCGAAACCCGCCGCGGAGCCGGCGCTCAGGTGCTACGTCTTCGCGAGCTGCCCGTTCGCGGCCCGGCATCGGGGCTGTCTGGCCCGCCGCTCGCCGATCGGGCCGCGGAACATCGGCCGCGTGCGCCTCAGGCTGACCCGCAACCAGCTGCGCCGGCGCCTGCCGGAAGCTCGCAGGCGCAAGGCGTATCTCTATCGCTGGTGCGTGAAACGCTCCCGTGGCAGCGTCACGGCGGTGTTCTCGCGACGCTCGCCCAGGGGCGACTCGCGCCTGGTCGTCACGACCGCCCGGGGCCACCGCATGCGTCGCGTCGGACGCGGGGTCAGCACGCGCCGGCTGCTGCGTCGCTTCCCTCACGCCCGAAGGCTCACCGAGAAGATCTACCGGGCCGGACCGCACAGCCGCCGGCTCTTCGGCATCCGGCGCGGCAGGGTCCGCTTCGTGGCCGTGGCGGACCGGCGCCTGATCCGCAACCGGCGCTCGCTCCGGCGCTATCTGATGCGCGCCGGCTTCCGCTTCACCGGCTAGGGGGGCCGGCGGCGGCCTCACGGCGCTTACCTGCGTCTTAGGCTGGCCCGCGACGATCGCGGGCATGGCCGAGCCGCGGTCCTCCCTGGGGCGGGAGCTTCTCGACCGCATGAAGCTTTCTCCCGGAGGCGCGCTGCTGCCCTTGCGGCTGTTCCTCGGAGGCACCTTCGTCTACGCCGGGGTCCAGAAGCTGAGCGATCCGGGGTTCCTGCACCCCGGCGCGCCGACCTACATCGGCGGACAGCTGCGCGCTTTCTCGCACGGCACGCCTGGTGGGTTCTTGCTGCGAGCCCTCGCGATCCCACATCCGGCGCTCGCCGGTGTGGGCGTTGCGCTGCTCGAGATCCTGGTCGGGCTGTTGATCCTCTCAGGGCTGCTCACGCGTGCCGCGGCCGCTGCCGGCCTGGCGCTGAACCTGATCCTCTTCCTTACGAACAGCTGGCACACCGCGCCGTACTTCCTCGGCTCCGACATCGTGTTCGTCTTCGCGTGGCTCCCGTTCGTGCTCGCCGGGGCGAGCGGTCAGCCGGCGGTCGACCACGCGCTCGATGGCTGGACCGCTGCGGGAGTCCCGTGGTCGGAAATGCGCCCGAAACCGCACAGGGCGGGCCGCCCGATGGAGGGGAGCAACCGGCTCACCCGGCGTGCGGTGCTGGGACGGGCACTCGGGATGACCGGCCTTGGGACGCTCGTGATCGCGGGGGCGTCGGCGCTCGCGAAGGGTCGCTACAGGAGCGGTACGAGCGCGCTCGGATCCAGGCACGGGGCCGGGCCCTCCCAGAAGGTCGGCGGGCGCGGCGCCGGTACGAGCTCGTCGCGCGGCCAGAGCTCCGTCCCGTCCGGCGCGGTCCGTCTGGGGCCCTCGAATCGGCTGGCGACGGGACAGGGTGCCACCTACCCCGATCCCGCGAGCGGGCAGCCCGACATAGTGGTCCGTGACTCGGCCGGCGGCCTCACCGCGTTCAGCGCCGTGTGCACGCACGCCGGCTGCACCGTCGAATATCAGGGCGGGAAGCTCTTCTGCCCCTGCCATGGCGGTGTCTACAACGCCCGAACCGGCGCAGTCGAATCCGGACCGCCTCCGCAGGGTCTCGCTCGGCGCAGGGTGATCGAGCACGGGGGCGAGATCTACGGCGTGCCGGGCTGAGCCGGTGGCGCCGCCGCACTGCCGGCGACTTCGACGGCGCTCGCCGACGTCCGCTCGTGTCGGCGCTCCATCGGCTTGACCCAGAGCTCCTCTGTGAGGATCACGAGCAGCGAGAGAAGCGGGATGGCCAGGAACAGGCCCAGGAAGCCGAACAGCTCTCCGACCAGCACCACTCCGATGGCGATCAGCGCCGGATGCAGCTTCACGGTGTGGGCCATGACGACCGGCACGATGAAGTTGCCCTCGATCTGCAGCACGATCATGAAGATGCCGAACACGAGCAGCGCCTTGCCCGGTGAGTCCGTGAGCGCCAAGAGGACGGCCGGAATCGTCGCGAGCGCGCCGCCGAAGTACGGGATGACCACGAGCACGGCGGTCAGGACGGCGAACAGCACGGCGAACTGCAGGCCGGCAAGCCGCAGCCCGACGTAGAGCAGCGCGCCCACCACGGCCATCTTGATCAGGGTGCCGTGCATCCAGCCGATCCAGGCGTCGCGAAGCCGCTCCATCACCCTGAGCGCATCGGCGCGGTGGCGCGGCGGCAGGAGCCGCGCGGCGCCATTCACCAGGGGCTCCGGGCGCACGGCCATGAAGTAAGCGGTGACCAGCATCAGGAGGAGTGCTCCGATCGTGCCGACCGCTGTCAGGCCGGCCGACGTGAGCGTCCCCAGGAGCTTCTCCGGATGCTGGCGGTAGCGGTCGGCGAAGCGTTGGACGCTGTGCCCGATCTGCCCCTGGCTCGCGCCGGTGGCCTCGTGGATGCGGCTGCGCAGGTTCGCCACGGTCGCCGGCAGCCCGTCCACGAAGTGCTTTGTCTCCTGCACGAGCGGCGGCACGATCAGCGCCAGGAAGCCGGCGAGGACCGCGAGGCCCAGGACCAGGCCGAGCAGCGCCCCAAGCGCGCGCGGGACCCCCCGCCGTTCGAGCCTGGTCGCGAATGAGGCGAGTGGGATGGCGAGGATCACCGTGGTCATCACCGCCAGTGCGAGCGTGACCAGCTCGTGGAAGAGGATCCCGAGCAACAGCAGCCCGGCGGCGAGCAGGACGGCTCGCTGTGCGACGGGGGCCTGCCATCGCTGGGGGGTCACGTGCTCCTACCTTCCCGGGGCAGCGGTCCCGAGATCCTGCCGAGTCACGGCTCGGCGGGTCAGCCGCCGGTTTCGGCCTTGGCCTCCTGGCGCTCAGGACTGACCCTGACGACGTTCCAGACCAGGCCCAAGCGCTCGAGCGCCCGGATCACGATGGCCGAGGGGTCGAACTGGAGCTTGCCCAGTCCGTGGATCGCCGAGGTCGGGAAGGCGTGGTGGTTGTTGTGCCAGGCCTCGCCGAACGTGAACGGGGCGAGCCAGGCCAGGTTGCGCGACTCGTCCCCGGTGGCGAAGGGCCGACGGCCGAAGACGTGGCAGAGGGAGTTGATGCTGTAGGTCAGGTGGTGCACCACGAAGATCCGGACCGCGCCGCCCCAGAGCAGCCCCGTGAGGCCGGCCGTCAGGGTCCCGCCGATCGCCAGGCCCAGAACGAACGGCAGGGCGAGGCCCGCGGCGACCCAGAGGACGAAACTGCGGTCGACGAAGCGGATCACCGGATCGCGCAGGAGGTCCGGGGTGAAGCGCTCCTTCGAGCCTCGCTGCGTATGCAGGAAAAGCCAGCCGACGTGAGCGTGGAAGAGCCCTCGCAGGGTGCCGCGCAAGCCCCCGGCGTGGCCGACGTGCGGGCTATGGGGGTCGCCCTCCTCGTCCGAGTACGCGTGGTGCTTCCTGTGATCCGCGACCCAGGAGATCACGGGCCCCTCGACGGCCGCCGAGCCGAGGATCGCGAGCAGGGCACGCACAGCCCTGCTCGTCTCGAAGCTGCGGTGGGTCAGGTGGCGGTGGAAACCGACGGTGACCCCGAAGCCGGCGGCCGCATAGGTGAGTGCGAACACGACCAGATCGCTCGGATGCAGCAGCCCGCCCCACACCTGCCACGCCGCCACGCCCAGCAACAGCATCGGGAGGACCGTGACCGCCCCGGTGATGGCGCGGTCGAGCGTCTCGTGTTCGACGGGCTGGATCTCGTGGGCCGTGCTGGTCATGTGCCGAGATCTCTTACCCCTCGGCGGCTCGTCGTAACAGTCGAGATAGGGTCACCCGGTGCGACCCGGCCGAACCGCCCCGCTTCGCAAGGAGATCGGACGCGCCTTCCCGTCGCGCCCGTTCTCGATCGAGTTCTGGGACGGGACCCGGGTCCCCACGACCGATGGCGGCGGCCCGACATTCCAGGTGCGGTCCCCCGCGGCAGTGGCCCACGCGCTGCGGGCGCCGGGCCAGCTGGGGCTCGGGCGCGCGTATGTGAGCGGCCAGCTTGGGCTCGACGATCTGGACGCCGTCATGCGGCTGCTCGAGGACTGGCGGCCGCCGGAGCCCGATCGCGGTACACGCGCTCGCCTGGCGCTCGCGGCGCTCCGCGCATGCGGGCCGATGCGCCCGCCGCGCCCACCCGCGACCGAGCTGCGGCTCAGCGGGCGGCGTCATGCCCGCGAACGGGACGCGCGCGCCGTGCGACACCACTACGACGTCTCGAACGACTACTTCGCCCTGTTCCTGGACGAGTCGATGACATACAGCTGCGGGATCTTCTCGCGCGGGGCCAAGACCCTGGAGGAGGCGCAGGAGGCGAAGCTCGAGCTCGTCTGCACCAAGCTCGCGCTTCAGCCCGGGGTGCGGCTGCTCGACGTCGGCTGCGGCTGGGGGAGCCTTCCTCTCCAGGCGGCGACCCGCCACGGAGCCGAGGTCGTGGGCATCACGCTGTCGCAGCCCCAGGCCAAGCTGGCGCGGCAGCGGGCTGCGGAAGCGGGCGTGGAGGACCGGGTGGAGATCCGCGTCATGGACTACCGCGAGCTCGAGGGAGAGCGATTCGACGCGGTGGCCAGCGTCGGGATGGTGGAGCACGTCGGCGAGGCGCAGATCGACGAGTATGCCCGCCGCCTGGCCGGGCTGCTGCGTCCCGGTGGGCGGCTACTGAACCACGGCATCGCCCGACTGCGGCATACGGATCCGGAGGCCGGGCCGTTCTCCGAGCGCTACGTCTTCCCGGACGCTGAGCCGCTCCACCTCTCGCGCGTGCTGGTGGCGCTCGAGCGGGCGGGTCTCCAGACGGACCACGTCGAGGGCTTCGCCGCCGACTACGCCGAGACCCTCAGGCACTGGGCGAAGCGCTTCGACGACCGGCTCGAGGAGGCTGTGCGGCTGGGAGGCCCGGAGCGGGTGCGGGTCTGGCGGCTCTACCTCCGCGCCGCGCGCCGCGGCTTCGAGAGCGGCTTCACGTCCGTCTACCAGGTCCGCTGCAGATTGCCGTAGGGGAGTTGCTACCGTGGCGGTCAGTAAGGCTGCGCCCTCCGGCGTGGTGAACAGTGCAGGCGCTCGCAGGTCGTTGCTCCTCAGCATCCTCCGCGTACGCAGCACGAAAGCAGTGGAGGAAGAAGATGGCAACAGGCACAGTGAAGTGGTTCAGCGACGACAAGGGCTTCGGCTTCGTCACGCCTGACGACGGCGGAAAGGACCTGTTCGTGCACCACACCGGCATCGCCGGCGAGGGCTTCCGTTCCCTGACCGAGGGCACGAAGGTCTCCTACGAGGCCGAGAGCAGCGACAAGGGGCCGAAGGCAGTGGACGTCCGGCCCGTCGCGTAGGACTTTCAGTACCCGGGCAGACTGGAGGTGGTATGCCCGCGAAGAGCACAAAGCAGCGCGCCGACGAGCGTCGGCAGGAGAAGCTGCGCGAGGTTCAGCGTCAGATCGACGAGGGCTCGCTGGTCGTGCGCAAGATGAGCCGCCGCGAACAGGCGGCTCACGAGGCACGGCGCCGGGACCGCAAGGGCTCCTGAGCGCCCGCCAGCGGCGAGTCCGCGTCGGGACCGCCGCAGGCCGCCGCAATTGGCCGATTCGATTGCGGCTAACCGGCCGTGCCCGGGTTTGCCCCAGCGGTGGAAGGGGAATTCCCCTTTTTGAGGTGGTGCCGTGGAGGATGGAGCCTCACCGCATCGGAGTGAACAGAAACCGGGCGCTCCCCGCTTGTCCCCACATGGCGCCCAGGCTGGGGGCGAGCTCCACTTTCGGCGTGGATCCGAGGACTGGCTGAGCGACACCGGGCTCGAAGGCGATCTCGACGACACCAGGAAGGCTCGCCGCGCCGCAGTGGAGGTCGCGAAGGCCACGCTGGTTGCTCGTGACGGCCTGACGGGCGACCACTCGGACGACGTCTGCCTCCTCTGCGAGGAGCTCGCCGACGAGCTGGACATCGACGACGACACGCGCGCGAGCCTGATGGCCGCAGCCCAGCTGCACGACATCGGGAAGGTTGCGGTGCCAGAGGCGATCCTGCACAAGCCGGGGCCGCTCACGGAGTCGGAGTGGAACCTTGTGCGGGACCACACGCCGATCGGCGCGAGCATCCTGAGCGCCGTTCCCGAGCTAAGCGACGTCGCCAAGGTCGTCCTTCACAGCCACGAGCAGTGGGATGGGTCCGGCTACCCGGACGGCCTGGCGGGCGACGAGATCCCGCTCGCCAGTCGGATCATCCTCTGTGCCGACGCCTTCCACGCCATCCGCTCGACGCGCCCGTACCGCCGCGGCCGGCCCGCGCGGGCGGCGCTCGCCGAGTTGAAGCTGCACGCCGGAACGCACTTCGACCCGGCCGTGGTCGATGCAATGGAGCGTGTGGTGGGTCGCTTGAGGAAGTCCCCGCCGGAGCTCTTCGCAGGCGTCAGGGCCGCGACGCGCTCACGGCGGCTGATGGTCCTTCTGCTGACGCTCGGGGTCGCCGGATCCGCGCTCGCGGCTCTCCACGGTGGGTCCCTCAGTCCCGACGACGCCGCAGTGGCCGACGCCGACGTGCACTGCGCGGGCGGGGCCTGCCTGCCGATCGCGGCAACCTTCTCGGGAAGGCTCGTGCCACGGAGCTCGGACGACGCCGGGCCGCCGGGGGCGAGCCGGTCGTCCCGCCGCGCTGGCCAAGCCGGCGTGGACGGCGCCCCGCTGCGGCGCCGACCGAGCTCCCGGCGCCCGGCGCGCGCTCCGCTGCCGCTGTCGGCGCCGGTGCCGCTGCCCCGAGTCCCGAGCGCCGCCCCGGTGCGAGCCATCCCCGGGCAGGCCGGCCGCCTCGGCAAGCGGGGCGGCCACGCCTACGCCTACGGCCATCGGAAGCGCCGCGAGAATCCACATCCGCCGAAGCTCCCGCCGGGCCGGATGAAGCCAAAGCCGGCGCCGTGAGGGTCGCTCTGAGGTCGAGCTCCTGACTTCGACGGCTCGCCCGGCGGTCGGCTAGAGTCGCGGCCCGGAGGAGGTATGCGGCGCTCGCGCGCACCTGGACACGGAATGGGCTGGCTCCTGGCGACCGCCGTGCTGCTCGCGGCCGCGTTTGTCGTCGCCCAGGCCTCGGCGCACGTGGAGCGGGCGTCCTACTGGCCGAACCCCGCTCCTGACCGCTCGGTCCACCCGGCGACCGGAGGTGCGGTGCCCTCAGCGCGCAGCCTCTACACCGCCCTGCGCCGGCGGCCGGCGGGAGCCACCCGCGTCGCCTGCAGGGGGCACGTTCCCACCACCCGCCGGATCCGGAGGGCGAAGCGGAGGCTTCGGGCCGCTCGCAGGAGGCATGCCTCCCACAGGCGGATCCGCAGGCTGAAGCGGCGCGTCCGTGCGGCACGACGAAGCTACCGCCGACGCGTTCGCAAGAACCCCTCGATCAGACGGCTTCGACGCTCGGCAGCGGCGGCGCGCGCGCACGGGTACAAGCTGCGCCCCTCCGAGCGTCCGCGCTCGCTCAGCCGTCGCCGGGCGCGCAGGCTCGTGCGCTTCAACGAGCGGCTGCTCGCGCACTGTCACTACCACGCCATCCAGCGGGCGGTCTCCCGCTCGCGGAACAACGACCGCGTGGTGATCATGCCCGGCACCTACAGCGAGCCGGCGTCGCGGGCCAAGCCCACGAACGACTCGCGCTGCGCCAACCTGAGGGAGCAGAACGACAAGAATGAGACGGGCGCCGTCTCGTACCGCTATCAGGCCAAGTGCCCCAACGACCAGAACCTCGTGGCGGTCATCGGCCGGCTCCCCCACGGCAAGCCGCCGCAGCCGCCACGCGACGACCGGCACGGCATTCCCGACCTCGGGCCCTGCATCCGCTGCAACGTGCAGATCGAGGGCTCCGGTGTGCAGCCGGACGACGTGGTCGTGGACGCCGGGCGTGTCGCGTCCGGCAACCACGGGCCGATCGGCGCGAAGAAGGACGTGGGCATCCGCGCCGATCGCGCGGACGGGTTCGTGCTGCGCAACGTGACGGTCCGCCATGCGGGTGAGCACAACATCTACATCCTCGAGTCGGACGGCTACCGGCTGGAGCGCTTCAAGACCTACTACGCGGGCGAGTACGGCGTATTGACCTTCGTCGAGGACCACGGGCTGATCCAGGACTGCGACGCCGCCGGCTTCGGGGACGCGGCGTTGTACCCCGGCGCGGGAGCCGAGACGGGTGAGCAGGCGAGCCCGCGGCAGCGCCGGCTCAACCAGGAGATCAGGCACTGCGACATGCGCCACAGCATGCTCGGGTACTCCGGCACCGACGGCAACGCCGTGCACGTGCACGACAACCGCTTCTACGGAAACACGCTCGGCCTATCGAGCGACGTCTTCACCGCCTCGGGGCACCCCGGCTTCCCCCAGGACTCGGACCTCATCGAGCACAACTACTTCTACTCGAACAACTTCAACCCCTACGTGAAGAGCTCTGATATCGCGCCGACGGAGCCCGTGCCCATCGGTGTCGGCTTGTGGTGGGCCGGCGGGAACAACAACACTGTCCGCTACAACCGCTTCTGGGACAACTGGCGCCGGGGGACGATGCTGCTGGCCGTGCCCGATGCCTTCGTCTGCGGCCCGGCCGCCGGCGACAACGAGCAGCACGGCTGCAAGGAGGGGCTCTTCTCCACCTCGTATCGGAACCGCTTCTACGGGAACGTCATGGGCCGCCGGCCGAGCGGCAAGGTCGACCCCAACGGAGAGGACTTCTGGTGGGACCAGGGAGGGAGCGACGCTCCGACCGCCAACAGCGGCAACTGCTGGTACAGGAACATCGGTAGGGACCGGACGGCAGGGAGCATCACGAGCACCCCGCCCGGAAGCGTGCTCCCGTCCGACTGCTCCAACAGCCCGGCTCCCGGGGGCTACGCGTTCGGGCAGAACACCGAGGAGAGCAACTGCCTCTTGAACATCGAGGCGGACACGCACGCCACCTGCCCCTGGTTCGAGACGCCCGCTGAGCCCAAGTAAGCGGCCCACCCCGGCCGGTCGAGGATTGCGCCTGGCCGTCGTCGGCTGCCTCGTCGCCGGGACCGCGCTGACGGGCTGCCTGGGCTTCGGCTCCGGGCGGGACACGGAACCGCGGGGAGGACCTCACATCACTCAGCCGCTCCGGACGCTCGACTGCGCGGAATGGCGGCGAGCCGGGCCGAGCGAGCGGCAGGGCATTCTGCGGCAGCTGAAGAACTTCGCCGGCGGACCGGTCGGCTCACCGGCAGGGCACGGCGCTGTGCTCCCCGACGACAAGGCCTACGACGTGCTCGAGGGCTATTGCGCGCACGACTTCGCGGCGCACTTCCGCCTCTACCGGCTGTACACGCGCGCGGCCGCGTTCGGCTCCCGCTAGTCGGGCCGGTTGCGCCCCAGCAGGTCGTGGGCCTCTACCCACTCCTGCCCCCGACTCGATCCGCCCACCCCCGCGCCGTTGACCCATGCGCCTCTGCGGATTAGGGTTGCCGCGGTTCGACGGAGCACGGGAGGTACGGCTTGATGGAGGCCACCGCTCAGACGAAGTGGCGCATTCGCGGCGACGAGGTCGGTAGCTGCAACTGCGCCTGGGGCTGTCCGTGCCAGTTCAACGCCCTCCCCACGCAGGGCAACTGCGAGGCGGTCATCGGCTTCCAGGTGCGTGACGGGCAGTTCGGGGACACCCAGCTCGACGGTGTGCGCTGGGCGGCCATCGTGCATTGGCCGGGCGCGATCCACGAAGGCAATGGAACCATCCAGCTCGTGCTCGACGAAGCGAGCACGGCGGAGCAGCGCGACGCCATCGTGAGCATGTCGTCCGGTGAGCACGGCGGGGCCTACTTCGAGATCTTCGCCTCTGTCATCCCGAACGTGCGGGAGCCGATCACGGCGTCGATCGACATCGAGGTCGATCGCGACTCGCGGCAGGCTTCCGTGCGCATCGATGGAGTCGGCGAGAGCCGCATCGAGCCGATCAAGAATCCGGTGACGGGAGACGAGCATCGCGTGCGGATCGTGATCCCGGACGGCTTCGAGTACCAGGAGGCCGAGGTCGCCAACACCGTGTCGGCGACCACGACGGTGGACGCGCCGCTGTCGCTGAAGCTCGAGAACAGCTACGCCCAGCTGAACGAGTTCGACTGGTCGAACGCCTGAGCCGCTAGTCGGGCCGGTTGCGCCCGAGCAGGTCGTGGGCCTCGACCCACTCCTGCGCGACCACCGCGGAGCCGAGCGAGATGTCGCCGCAGAGCACAGTCGCGGCGATGATCTCGGCGAACTTGCGGACCTTGTCCCTGCCGTAGCAGTCCATCATCTCCAGGCACTCGCGCTGAGTGGCCAGGCCGGTGCCGCCGCCGTAGGTCGCCACGATCAGCGCCGGAATCGTGACCGAGATGTAGTAGTCGCCCTCGGGCGTCAACTCGGCGAAGCTGAACGCCGCGGACGATTCGGAGACGTTGGCCACGTCCTGCCCGGTGGCGATGAAGAGCGCCGTGATGCCGTTCGCGGAGTGCGCCCCGTTGTTGTGCACGCCGGCCATGAAGCCGCCCAGATTCGACACCTGGCGCGCGCGGTACATCAGGTCGGGGCGCGTGTGCATGACGTTCTCGAGCAGGTCCGCCGGAATCGTGGCCTCCGCGACGACCCGCTTCCCGCGCGTCATCAGCATGTTCACCTGTGAGCTCTTCTTGTCGGTGGCGAAGTTCGACTCCAGGAAGTACTGCTCGACCGTGTCGGTGTTGTCGAGGATCCACAGACAGGCGGCCTGGGTGGCCTTGCCGGTCATGTTCTGGCCCGCGGCGTCGCCGGTCGTGTAGTCGAAGCGCGTGTAAACGATCCGGCTTGCCAGGTAGGTCTCGATGTCGATCAGCTTGCCGGACTTCGTCGTCTGCTCGGCCGCGGCCTTGATCTCGTCGAAGTGCTCGTTGAGCCACTTGCAGAAGTCGCGCGCCTGCCGCGCGCTCTCGAAGATGAACGAAGGCGCGCGCTGCATGCGGTCGTCGAGCACGGTGGTGGTCACGCCCCCGGCCTCGCGAAGCAGCTTCATGCCGCGGTTGTAGCTCGCGACCAGCGTGCCCTCGGCGGTCGCCAACGGGACGTAGAACTCGCCCTGCGCGTGTTCCCCGTTCACGAGCATCGGGCCCGCGATGCCGATCGGGACCTGCGCGACGCCGGTGAAGTGCTCGATGTTGCCGCTCGTCAGCTGCGGGTCGAACGAGTACTGCGACACGTGCTCGAGGGAGCTCTCGGTGCGCTCGCGCAGGAACTCGAGCCTGCCCTCCACAGCCTCGCGCGAGAAGTCGTTCTCCCGGTCGCGAGGGATCGCGCCGGTCCTGTCACGGGTCGCAGTCGTCGCCATGCCTCCTCCTTTTCAGCGGGTCTAGGGTCATGTAGCCGCTGCGCACGCAGGCAAAACCCCAACGTCGAAGGGCTCAGAGCTCGTGTCCGGGCTCGATCGGACGCGCCTGGCTCGCGCGGAATGGCTCGTGCCCGTCGCTCCGGCGTACCTCGAACGGCTCCAGCAGGAACGCCTCGTGGTCGCCTCCGTCCAGGCGCTTGACGATCCGGGCGGCGAACCAGGTCGGGCTCGCGTCCAGGATCGGCAGGCCGCCGGGGCCCTCCGTCCACGAGCAGTGATCGAACTTGTCGACCTCGTCGGTCGTCTCGCCGCCGAACAGCTCGGCCAGCTCGCGGGCGTCGTTCGCAAGGAAGTGGACCGCAAGCGCCGCGGCTCGGTCGGCGAGCCGGAAGGTGCGGTTCTTCTTCGAGAGGCAGACGATGAAGCGCGGCGGATCGCTGCTCGCCGGCGTGGAGAACTCGACCAGGCAGCCGCCGCGCTCACCGTCCACGGAGACGGTGATCACGAGCATCGCGCCATCGAGGTCCTCGACCAGGGCGGCGAAGGTCTCTTGGAGCGAGGCCACGACCCGATTGTTACCCGGGACCGCGCCTGCGCTCTAGGATCGGCCGGTGGCCGATGCCCCGCACAAGACGGACGTGGTGGTCGTCGGAGCCGGGATCGCCGGCCTGGTCACGACACTGGAGCTGCTCGAGCACGGGCGCAGCGTCGTGCTGCTCGATCGCTGTCGCCCGAGCGAGCTCGGCGGGCTCGCGAGGGAGGCATTCGGCGGCATGTTCATGGTCGATACGCCGGAGCAGCGCCGCTCCGGCATACACGATGACGTCGAGCTTGCGACGGAGGACTGGCTACGGGTCGCGGGCTTCGAGCCGGAGGACGTGTGGCCCCGCCGCTGGGCCGAGGAGTACGTGGCGCGCTCGCGCGACGAGGTGGGGGGCTGGCTGCGCGAGCACGGTGTTCGGTTCTTCCCGGCAGTCAACTGGGCCGAGCGCGGCGTGTGGGGCGACGGCAACTCGGTCCCCCGCTTCCACCTGACCTGGGGGACCGGCAGAGGCCTGGTGGACGCGGTGTGGGGCGCGATCGAGCGCCATCCGCGCAGGCGATCGCTCGACCTGCGGTTCCGCTCGCGGGTCAGCGAGCTGCTCGAGGACGGCGGTCGGGTGAGCGGATGCCGGGTCGTGTCCGAGGACGGCGGGCCTGAGCTCGAGCTGTTCGCCGACAGCGTCGTGGTCGCGGCCGGGGGAGTAGGGGGCAACCTCGAGCTGGTGCGCCGGGAGTGGCCGCAGGACCTGGGCAGCCCGCCGGAGCAGCTCCTGATGGGCTCGCACTATTACGCGGACGCCGCGATGCACGAGGAGGTCAAGCGGATCGGCGGCAACATCACGCACATCTCGCGGATGTGGAACTACGCGGACGCCGTGCGGCACCCCAGGCCCCGGCGGCCGCTGCATGGCGTGAAGCTGATCCCGCCGCGCTCGGGCCTGGTCCTGGACCCGAGCGGGCGCCGCTACGGCCCGGCGCCGGTCATGCCCGCCTTCGATGCCCGCTTCGCGCTCGAGCGGATGTCGGAGGACGAGCGCTGGTACTCCTGGGTCGTCTGCAACTGGAAGATCGCGCGCCGCGAGCTCGACGTGTCCGGGTCGGAGCACAACCCCCACCTGCGCGAGCGCCGCCCGGTTCGGTTCGTGGCGAGCGTCCTGCTCGGGAAGCCCTCGCTCGTGCGCTACTTCGCCGACAAGTGCCCCGACTTCGTGACCGCGGGCTCACTGCCCGAGCTTGCTGTCCGGATGGGTGAGGTAACCGGCGACGGCGCCCTGGATGCGGACTTGATGGCGGACGAGGTCCGCCGCTACGACGCCACGATCGAGCGCGGCAAGAGCCTGTTCAACGACGATCAGCTCCGCCGCATAGCCCAGCTTCGCAACTGGCGTGGGGACCGTTTCCGAACCGCGCGCTTCCAGAAGATCGTGGACGAGCGCGCGATGCCGCTGCTCGCGATCCGCCTGCAGCCGATGGCGCGCAAGAGCCTGGGCGGAATCCAGACGGACCTGGGTTGCCGCGTGCTGCGACCCGATGGCCGGCCGATCCCGGGCCTCTACGCGGCGGGCGAGGCGGCCGGCTTCGGGGGCGGAGGGCTGCACGGCAAACGCTCGCTCGAGGGGACGTTCCTCGGCGCGTGCGTCCTGACGGGCCGCGTGGCCGCGCGCACCATCGCCGAGATGGAGTCGGGACGGACACTCGCTGCCTCCGGGGCCGCTCAGTGAGGGCTCTGGCTGGCGGCCCGCAGGGCCAGGGACAGCGCCAGCCGCTGCTCCGGGTCCTCTAGCCGCCGCCCGAACAGCTCCCGGAGCTGGTTCAGCCGATAGCGAACCGTCTGCGGGTGGACGCCCAGGTGGTGCGCCACCTCTTCGGGTCGTCCGCGGTAGTCGAGCCAGGCTCGCAGGGTCGCCTCGAGCTTGCGCCGGGGCCCGTCCGCCAGCGCGCGAAGGGGGGCGAGCTCGGTTTCGGCCAGGTGCTCCGCCAGGTCGCGGTCGCCGTGGACCATCAGCTCCGGCAGGTGCTCGTCGGCGCTCACGAGCCCCTCCGGGGGAAGACGTCCGTCGCGCTGGAGCCGGTGGGCGAGCTCCGCGCGCTCGAGGCTGGAGCGCGCGCGTCGCCAGGTCACCGCCGGCCCGAGCGCCGCGGCGCGGCGCTCCACGGCCGCGTCCAGCTGCGCCCGTCGCCCGGGCGCGTCGGGGTCGGGGATCAGGGCGACTGTGCGGTCCTCGAACGAGGCGGCTATCACCCCGCTGCCGAGCCGCGTGGCCAGCCGGACCTCGTCATGCTCCGCGGTCACGAGCGCGGCCAGGCGCTCCGGCAGCTCCCAGCCGACCTGCGCGGCGAGCTCGCGGACGGCCGCCTCCTCGGCGGGCGGTTGGCGCCCCAGCAGCGCGACGAGCTCTCGCCGCCGGCGCGACCGCTCCCCCTCCGCGGCTGACTGCGCCTGCGCGTAGCCCTCCGCCGACTCCGCGGACAGCTCGTCGATGTAGGCGAAGATCGCCTCGCCGAGCCGGTACATCGCCTCGGGCGGAAGTCCGGCCGCGTCGCCGGCCGCCGCGAAGCGCCGCCAGGCCAGGCGGGCGCCGAGCCGGTAGGCGGCGAGCAGGGCGTCGAGACTGCGCCCCTCGCGGAACTCTCCGCGGCCGAGCTGCACGTAGATGCGCCCGCCCTCGCGGTCCTCGCTGCCCGGCTCGGTGATCAGGTCGAGGAAGCGGTTGAGCGCGCGCTCGGTCCCGGTTCGGACCGCGCGCCCGAACGGGCCCTCGAGCGGACGCTGGTATGGCTCCACCTGGCGGCCGATGGCCTCCACGATCTCCTCCGACAGGGCGGGCAGGAGCGGACGCATGACCTCGGCGGCCTCGGGTGGCAGCGCGACGCGGGAGAGGGTTTCCGGCGCCGGAGGTGTCGTCGTTCTCTCCATTTGCGACAAAGCCGAGAGGAGGGAAATCCCCGCCGATGCCGTGGCTGGCTTCAGACAGGGCACGCCCTTTGTAGTTAGGTTACAAAAATCCCGCCGCCACGGCGCGGGATTCGACAATAGCTCGCGGCCCGCAGCGGGAAAGCTCCAAGGACATGCATTCGCCCTCGGTCGCCGAAGCTCCCGTCCACGAGCTGGGTCAGGTCAACCGCCTTGCCAACCTGATCGGAGTCGTGGCCCCGCTGATCGGGGTGATCGTCGCCGTCGTCCTGCTCTGGCAGCGCGCGGTCGACGGCTTCGACCTCGCCCTGTTCGCAGTCACCTACCTGCTGACCGGGTTCGGCGTGACCGTCGGCTATCACCGGCTGCTCACCCATCGCTCGTTCCAGACGTCGAAGCCGGTCGAGTACGTGCTCGCGGCGCTCGGCTCGTGCGCCCTTCAGGGCTCGGTCCTCGACTGGGTCGCCGACCACCGCAAGCATCACGCCCACGCCGACGCCGAGGGGGATCCGCACAGCCCGCACGTCGGCGACGGCGCCGGCCTGCGCGGGCTGTGGCACGCCCATGTCGGCTGGCTGTTCGACAGCCAGGGGCGCGCGAACTGGAAGCGCTACGCGCCGGACCTGTACGAGGATCCCGGCATGCGCACGATCAACCGCCTCTTCCCCGCGTTGACGCTGGCGAGCCTGGCGGTGCCGGCCGCGATCGGCTGGGCCGTCCACGGAGATGCGGCGGGAGCCCTGCGGGGGCTCGTGTGGGGCGGGCTCGTGCGCATCTTCCTGCTCCACCACGTGACCTGGTCGATCAACTCCGTCTGCCACTTCTTCGGCAGGAGGCGCTTTCCGCTGGACGACGAGTCCACGAACGTCGCCTGGCTGGCGCTCCCATCGCTGGGAGAGGCCTGGCACCACAACCACCACGCCTTCCCGCGCTCCGCCTTCCACGGCCTGCGCTGGTGGGAGGTCGACCCTACGGGCCTCGTGATCCGGGGGATGGAACGACTGGGCCTGGCCCGGCGGGTGACGCGGATCAGCCCGGAGCGGCAGGAGCAGCGGCGCCACGCCGCGCCGGCACGCAGGCGTGCACAGGCGACCGGGGAACCCGGCCGTGCGTGACCTCGTCTGCGAGGCCTGCGAGCGCCGCTGGCACAGCGCGGCCTCGGCGGACGTGGCGAACGAGCGCGGCGGCTGCCTGCACTGCGGCGGCAGGCTGCGCGGCCTGACCTCCCACCCGGCCAGCCCGCCGCTCGCGGTCCTGAGGGCTGCGGAGGAACCCGGCGCCGCGCCCGACGACTGGGCCGCCTGACCTCCCGCCCGTCCTGTCGCTCGCGTGACGGACGTCACACAAGCTTCCCTCGCCGGCGGGAAGTTAGAGTCAAGGAGGCGGGCGAGATGCTGCTGAAGGCAGGAGGATTCGGCCACGCGGTGTGCTGTGGCCGGCGACGCAGGGTCGAGACGACGGAGAGCGCGACGGCGCCGCGGGCCGCGCTACCTGAGAGCTCGCCTTTCTCGGAGCGCGGCGGCCTGAAGCTGGTCGCCCTCGAGGAGGGCCGCGCGACCGTGACGCTACCGGTCCGCGAAGAGAGCTCGGGCGCGGACGGGCGGGTCCACCGCGGGGCCATCACCGCCCTGGTGGAAGCCGCGGCATCGGCGGCTGCGCTGGGCGCTGTCGATTCGACAACGGAGGACGGGGGAGCGAGTGAGCTGCATGTCATCTTCGTTCGCCCCGCCCCGCAGCACCCGTTGAACGCGGAAGCCCGTGTGGTGAGCCGCGACGGGGCGCGCCGCAGCTGCGAGGTCGAGGTCCGGGATTGGAACGGCGAGCTGGTGGCGAAGGGTTTCCTCAGCTGCCGGGTATGACCCGGCCCTAGCCGGCGGCGGGCGCGAAACGCGAGCGCGAGCGCTCGAGCTTCGGGCTCCCGTACCGGCGCGCCCAGCGGGAGCCCGGCTTCGCCAGCCGTACGGCGCCCACGAGCGCCACGAGCGGCAGCAGCACCCCTACGATGCCCACGAAGGGCTTGCCCTTGACGAAGGAGACGAGCGCCAGGCATGCACCGGCCGCCTGGACCGGCAGGAGCACCGCGGTGCTCTCCGCCCCCGAGAGCTCATTGCCGCCCACCCCCAGGAACACCAAGCCGGCCTGGAGCACGTCGATCCAGAACTGCAGGCCGAGCAGCGTCAGCGCGAGCAGGCCGGCCGCCACCACGACCGCGTCGATCGACTGGCGCCCCTTCTGGCTCCAGTAGACGTCCTCGAGGTTGAGCCAGAGGGCAAACTCGTCCAGCGTCAGCCCCATCCCCACACCGAACAGCGCCGCCACGATCTCCCGCCACGGGCTCCCCGGGTCGAGCGCCACGCCCACGTAGCCGTTCACCAGCAGGAGCAGGATCCCCCAGACCAGATGGTGGACGTGCGTGCCGCCCTTAGTCTGCACGTTGCCCGGCCACCAGCTGACCTGGGCCCGGATCAGGTGGGCGCTCGTCCGGATGAAGCCGAACGAGAGCAGGAAGGCGATCAGCACCAGGAAGTGGGTCTCCTTGCCGGGCCCCTGGATGCCACGGTCATACGCGCTGCTCACGCTGTCCAGCAGCCGGTCCACGGACTTAAGGTAGGCCCGGGCGCGGACCGGTAGCCTCAACTCCCAGGCGAAGAGGAGCGGAGATGCGAGTCATCGACTGCGACTGCGGCCAGACGCTTCAGGCCGCCAACGACGAGGACCTCCTGAAGGTTGCGCGCGAGCACATGCAGCAGGAGCACGCGGACAAGGGCCTCGACGACGACCAGATCCGCGGGCTGATCGAGGAGCAGGCCTACACGGCCACCGACAGCTGACGGGTCGCGGCCCGGCGACGGCTATCGAGAATCCTTCTCACTAAGATGGCCGCGTGCCGCGCGTCGCCGTGCTCCTCGTGCTGCTGGCCGCCAGCGCCGTGGGCTGTGCGTCCGGCTCGTCGGCCGCCGGCCTCCACGTCGTGGCCACGACGGCCCAGGCGGCCGACCTGGCTCGCGCGGTGGGCGGCTCGCGGGTGGACGTTCATCAGATCGTGCCGGCGGGCCGCGATCCGCACGAGTACGACCCGCGGCCGAGCGACGCGCGCGCCCTCAGCCGCGCCGTGCTGATCCTGCGCTCGGGCGGGGAGGTCGACCACTGGCTCGGCGGCCTGCTGGACCAGGCGGGGAAGGGCGCCCGGAGGATCACCCTTCTGGACGCGGTGGGGCCCGAGGAGGGCGATCCGCACTGGTGGCAGGACCCCCGGCGCGCAGAGCGGGCGGTACGTGCGATCCGGGGCGCGCTGTCGCGGGCCGACCCGCGGGGGAGGGCCGGATATGCGCGGCGCGCGCGCAGCTACCTCGCGCGGCTCCGCCGCGTGGACCAAGGGATCGCCGGCTGTGTGAGGAGGGTGCCGCCGCCGCGGCGGAGGATCGTGACGAGCCACGACGAGCTCGGCTACTTCGCGCGGCGCTACGGCATCGAGGTGACGGGCACCGTGATCCCGGCTCGTACCAGCGAGGCCCAGCCATCGGCCCGCGACCTGCGGCGGCTCGTTCGTCGGATGCGGGAGCGGCGCGTGCCGGTTGTCTTCCCCGAGCGCGGCGTGGACGCGCGCCTGGAGCGCGCGGTGGCCCGCGAGGCAGGCGCCCGCGTGGGCCGGACCCTGCTGGCGGACACGCTCGGGCCCGGCAGCCCGGACGGGAGCGCCTACATAGGCGCGCTCGCCTACGACGCGGACGCGCTCGTGCGGGGCATGAGCAGCGACTCGCTTCGCTGCCGGCCCTAGTGGCTCAGCGGGCGGTGTGGCAGGCGGGGCACTCGCCCCGCAGCGTCACGTCATGCGCGTCGATCTCGAACTCGACGCGATGCGCCAGCCGCTCGATGGCGCGCTCGAGCTCCGGGTCCTCGAAGGCGCTGACGTTCCCGCAGCGGTCGCAGACCAGGTGGTGGTGGTGCTCTCCGTCCGGGAAGAAGGGCTCGTAGCGCGCGGCCCCGTCGCCGACGTCCACTCGCTGGACCAGCCTCAGGCCTTCGAGCAACTCGAGCGCGCGATACACGCTGGCGAGCCCCACCCGGTGGCCGCCGGCGTCCAGTCGCTCGGCCAGGTCGCGCGCGCTGGCGCCACAGCCGCTGTCGGCGAGCGCCGACACCACCGCTGAGCGGGGGGCGCTCGCGCGGTGGCCGGAGCGCTCCAGCGTGCGGTGGGTGTGCTCGGCCCAGTCGCTAGTGGCCACGGGCCAAGGATAGGCTCCCGGCTCGTGGCCGACGTCTTCCGCACGCCCGACGAGCGCTTCCAGGACCTGCCGGGATACGGCTTCGAGCCGCACTACGTCGAGGTCGACGGCCTGCGGCTCCACTTCGTCGACGAGGGCGCGGGCGATCCCGTGATCTGCTTCCATGGCGAGCCGACCTGGGCCTACCTCTATCGCAAGTTGCTGCCGCCCCTCGTGTCGGACGGGCGGCGCGTGATCTGCCCGGACTACGCCGGGTTCGGGCGCTCCGACAAGCCGACGGATCGCGGCTGGTACAGCTACGACCGCCACGTGGAGCTGATGGCCCGGCTGCTGGACCGCCTCGACCTGCGCGACGCCACCGTCGTGGTGCAGGACTGGGGCGGTCCGATCGGCCTGCGCTGGGCGGTGGAGAACGCCGATCTCGTCGCGCGGCTCGTGATCCTCAACACCGGGGTCTTCACCGGCCGGGTCTCGAAGGGCTTCAGGGCCTGGCTCGACTTCGCCGAGCGAAACCCGGACCTGCCCGTGGACTTCGTGATCCAGGGGGCGACGGCGACGGACGTGCCGGAAGAGGTGGTGCGCGGCTACGAGGCGCCGTTCCCGAACGCGGAGTCCAAGGCGGGTGCCGCCCAGTTCCCGCGGCTCGTTCCGACGGAGGAGGATCAGCCCGGCGCCGCCGAGATGCGCGCGCTCGGGGACGAGCTGTCGCGCTGGGACAAGCCCGCGCTCGTGGCGTTCTCGGACAACGACCCGGTGTTCCCCTATCCGCGGGCAGGCGAGATCTTCTGCGACCTGATCCCGGGGGCGCACGAGCAGGTGAAGATCGAGGGCGCCGCCCACTTCCTGCAGGAGGACCGGGGGGAGCGGATCGCGGAGGAGATCGTCCGCTTCCTGGGCGAGACAGGGGCCTGAGAAGACGATCGCCCGGCGCGTGCCGGGCGATCGCCTGCGTCCGTGATCCCCTGCCGGCTACGCGGTCGGGACCTGCTCCTCCGCGCCGACGCGCTGGGCGCCCTCGCGTGCGGCCTCCGCCTGTGCCAGCTGGCGGTTCACGTGGTCCCAGTCGAGGTTCCGGAAGAACGCCTCGACGTACTCCTTGCGCCCGTCCGGCGTGGCGCCGAAGTCACGCGCGTACGCGTGCTCGTACACGTCCAGAGCGAGCACGGGGACCATGTTGTAGACGGCCCACAGGTTCTGCGTGTCCATGATGTAGTTGAAGAGCGAGCCGTCGTTCAGGTCGTACCCGACCATCACCCACCCGCGCGCCGAGCTGGCCGACCTGCGCACGGACTTCTGCCACATGTCCAGGCCGCCGGGGTACTCGGCCTCGATCAGCTCCGCGAAGCGCCCGCTCGGGTCGCCGCCCTGGCCTCCCAGGTGGCCGAAGTAGAGGTCGTGGTTCTTGAAGCCGAGCAGCGCGAAGGTGTAGTCAACCGCCACCGAGCGCAGCTCCGAGAAGACCTGGTTGCCCTCGATCTGGCCGTAGTCGAAGTCCTTCAACAGGCCACGGCACTCATTGGCCTTCTTCGCGTAGCCCTCGTAGAGCTTGAAGTGGTCCTCCATGGTCTGCTTGGAGATCCCATCGAGCTCCTTGTCGAAGGCAGGCCACTTCTTCGGCTTGAGCTCGTCCCAGGGCATTCGACTCTCCTTTGCTCGAGCTGTTCTCTTCTCTCTCTGCGGTTCCCGAGATCGAGTCCCGCAAACTGGGAGCCGCAGCTCAGCCGGACGACGCCTGGAGGCGCTCCGCCACCTTGGGCCAGTTCACGACGTTCCACCAGGCGTCGATGTAGTCCGGGCGGCGGTTCTGGTACTTCAGGTAGTAGGCGTGCTCCCAGACGTCGACGCCCAGAAGCGGCGTCTTCCCGTCCGTGACCGGGTTGTCCTGGTTGGGCGTCGAGACCACCGCGAGCCCCGAGCCGTCGTGCACCAGCCAGGCCCAGCCCGAACCGAACTGGCCCACGCCGGCGTCCTTCACCTTGCCCTTGAAGTCGTCGAAGGATCCGAAGGCGTCCTCCAGTGCCTGTCGCAGGTCGCCGTCGGGCTCTCCGCCTCCGTCCGGTGACATGGACTCCCAGAACAGATTGTGGTTGAGGTGTCCGCCGCCGTTGTTGCGGACCGCGGTGCGCTTGTCCTCGGCGACGTCGCCGAGGCCTGCGATCACCTCCTCGATGGGCTTGTCCGCCCAGTCGGTGCCCTCGAGCGCCGCGTTCACCTTGTCCACGTAGGCCTGGTGGTGCTTGTCGTGGTGAACGCGCATCGTCGCGTCGTCGATGTGTGGCTCTAGCGCGGAGTAGTCATAGGGCAGGTCGGGCACCTCGTACGCCATCTGGGCTCCTTTCGCTGGGTTCAGCCGGCGGCCGAGACCACTCTAGTGTGGTGGGTTGGCCGCGTAGCGCTCCGGCTCCGCCTGGAAGGCCGCGTGGCATCCGGCCGAGCAGAAGTGGACCGCGCGCCCCGCGAATCGCGTGCTGTGGGAAGTCCGATGCCGGTCGACCCTCATGCCGCAGACCGGGTCTGTGGTGCCGCGACGAACCGTGAGCAGGATGAGGGTCGCGCCAACCACCGTGAAGACGACGTTCAGCGCCGCCGTGTAGTTCAGGCTGATGCCGCGGTCGGTGATCGAGTCGATCGAGGGGCGCGTGTCGGGAATAAGGCCGGCCGCCGAGAAGACGAGGTCCACGAGCAGCGCGGCAACGACCATGGTCCCGAGCATCAGCAGCCCGAGCTTGAGCGCGAAGCGTCCGCCGTAGTACTTGCGGTAGATCAGCAGGATCGGCAGCGTGATCAGGTCCGCGTAGATGAACGCGATCACCCCGGAGAAGGAGATGCCGCCGGCCCACAGGATCGCGGCCAGCGGGATGTTGCCGATCGAGCAGACGAAGCTCAGCACCGCGATCAGCGGCCCGACGATCACGTTCTCCGCCGTCCGCAGGCCGGCCGGCGCGTGCTCGATGAAGATCGAGTTGAAGAAGGTGTCCGGCAGCAGCGCCACGAAACCGGCGATCAGGAAGCCGCCGACGATCTCCTTCCAGAGCATTTGCCAGTCGGCGCGGAAGTTGTGCGCGACGTCGGACCAGGCCTCGGCGGACGCGAGCCGCTGGCGCAGCGTCCGCTCCTCCGAGGCGGTGGCGTGCTGGTGCCCGGTCTGCGCCTCTCGGGCATGCGTTCGAGCGTCCTCCTCCTCCCGGCCCGAGACGAAGGAGCGCACCGCGAGCCACATCAGCACGATCAGCAGGAGGCCGCCGGCGAACTCCGCGGCGGTGAACTCGGGTCCGAGGAAGACCCACAGGACGATGCCCAGCTCGAACACGAGGTTTGTCGACGCGAACATGAACGCGAGCGCCGCCGGCAGCCCCGCGCCCTTCTGGAAGGTGGACTTGGCGATCGCGATCGCCGCGTAGCTGCACGAGCTCGAGGCTGCTCCCAGGCCGGTCGCCCGCAGCGTGGCGCCGATCCCTCGACCGCCGAACAGCGACTCCATCTGACCGCGCGTGGTCCAAGCCTGGACGATCCCCGACAGCGCGAAGCCCAGGACCAGGGCCCACCAGACCTCCCAGGCCATGGTGAACGCGTTGCCGAGGCCCTCGCCGAGCTTGTCGAGCACTTCGGCCATGGGCCTCCTTATCCCCTCACCGGCGGGTCGAGAAGTGCGGATGAGAGGACTCGAACCTCCACGGGCCGAAGCCCACGGCGACCTGAACGCCGCGCGTCTGCCAATTCCGCCACATCCGCATGCGGCTGCTCCTAGAAGATAGCCCGCACCGCGCGCGCCGGGCGGCTAACGGCGGGCGGGGCGGCGCAGCGCCGTCCCGAAGACGTGGTCCCAGAATGGGGCGCTGACGCCGAAGCCGCGCGACTCGTCTTGAAAGTGGTGGCGCATGTGCAGCTCCCGAACCAGCTTGCCGAGTCGCGTGCGCGGTGAGTGGTGGTGCACGTGGTAGTGGGTCATGTCGTAGGCCAGGTACCCGGCCAGGAACCCGGCGCCGAAGGCGTAGCCGGCGGGCGTGCCGAGCACCACCACGAACGAGAGGCAGAACAGCGACGAGAGCGGCACGCTGACCGACGGCGGCATGACCAGTCGCAGCGGGTCGTTCGGATGGTCGTGGTGGACGCCGTGGATGATCCAGTGAAGGCGGGCGCCCAGCCCCTCGTCGGGCTCGTAGTGGAAGACGACCCGGTGCATCCAATACTCGGTCAGCGTCCAGAAGAGATAGCCGCCTACGAGGAGCGCGGCGGCGACGACGGCCGAGACCCCCGTCGTCCCGAGCGCCAGAAGCAGCGCGATGGCCGGGATGAAGATCACCAGCGGGACGCTCGGATGCACGCGCGAGAGCCGATCCAGCATGTCCGAGTCGAACATCCTCGGCGAGGCCCTGAGCACGTCTGTGCGACGGACATCCACGAGGTCGAATTTAGCGCACCATCGCCTGGAAGTCAGGCGGATTTCGGTCGCGTCAGGACGCCCTCGGCGATGAGTTCAGCGGGGAGCAGAGGTCTAGGTTGGAGACCCGAGGAGACCAGGAGGAAGGCCCATGCCTGCCAGTGACCGCCTGAAGCTTGCGCGCGACGCGTACGGCGCCTACGAGTCCGGCGACCGTCACGTCCTCGACGAGCTTCTGACCGAAGATTTCACCTTCTACAGTCCGGCCGACGTCGGCATCGACCGGGCCCGGTACTTCGAGCGCTGCTGGCCGAACGCCGAGCTGATCGAGTCCTTCGAGTTCAAGCGGCTGGTCGAGGTCGGGGATGAGGTCGTCGTGACCTACGAGAGCAGGAAGACCGACGGGAGCCGCTTCCGCAACACCGAGATCCTCACGTTCGCCGGCGAGAAGATCTCCCAGGTGGAGGTCTACTTCGGCTGGAACCTCTAGGTACCGCCACGGGGATTCGAACCCCGGTTTCCGCCGTGAGAGGGCGGCGTCCTAGTCCCCTAGACGATAGCGGCTCGGCGGTCGATTGTATCCGTCGACCCGGGCTTGCGGCGGGTGTATGCTCGCGCCGACATATCGGCCGGTGGTCGAGGGAAGTCCGGTTTGAATCCGGCGCGGTCCCGCCACTGTGATCGGGCGACGAAGCGCCGC
>JBHELQ010000162.1:0-31697 GCA_046262995.1 Thermoleophilaceae bacterium | reverse complement strand
GTGGGCGTCAACGGCTATCACCGGCAGCCCGCAGGCCATCGCCTCGACCAGCACCTGGCCGAACTGCTCGTGGACGGACGGCAGCACCAGCAGGTCGCTCGCGTTGAGGCCCTTCGGAAGGTCGTCGTGCCCGCGCCAGCCGGCCAGGAAGACGTCGGGATCCCCGCTCTTCCGCACTACCCGGAGCGGGTGCTCGCCCTCCCATTCCCCCGGAAAGCCGCCGAGCAGCACCAGCGGCGCGCGACGCTCGAAGCGCCCTCGCGCCCGCGCATGTGCGCGCACGAGCAGTGGTATGCGCTTGACCTCGGTGTAGCGGCCGACGTAGAGGAGCACCGGACCGCCGTCCCGGAACGGCTCCAGCTCGTCCTCCGTGTAGGCCACGCTGCCGGGCTCGCCGGACTCGTCCCAGCCCCGCGACTCCTCCACGAGCCAGGAGCGCCAGTGGCGAAGCCGTCCCTCGGGGTCGAGCGGACGGCGGTCGAAGCCCGCGGGGTCGAAGCCGTTGGGAGCCCACTCCACGCGCTCGGGCTCGACGCCGAGCAGTTGCGGCACGCGCTTCACAGCGTCCGGGGAGAGCACGAACAGCCGCTCGCAGCCGGCCGCCCAGCGGCGCATGCGCTCCCGCCACTCGCCGGCATGGTCCCATCCGGGAGGAGGGCCGCGCTCGATCTGGGCGAGCATGAGCAGCTCCGTCCCGTGCAGGTGCCCGACCCGCGGCACCTCAGGGAAGGCCCGCTCGGCGGCCTCGTTGATCGGCGTCAGGTGGTGCAGGTGAAGCACGTCGGCCTTCGCCGCCCCGGCTCGCTCCAGGACAGCGGCCCAGGCGTCGACGAGACGCTCGTAGGCGACGTCGTCGACGCTCGCGAAGACGCGGTCGGGCGAGCCCGGCCGGTCCTCGTAGGAGGGCTGGAAGGGCGGGTCGGCGGCGAGCGGATCGGGGGCCGAGGCGGCCTTCGTGTAGTCGAGCGCGCGCACGTCCAGGCCGGAATAGAAGCTCTCGGCGCTCGAGTCGGCGCCCCGGGGGCCGAGCGAGCCGCAGGCGATCGTGATCTCCCATCCGGCCTCCGGCAGGAAGCGCGCGAGGTAGCGGGCGACCTGCGCCGAGCCGCCGCGCGGGAAGAACATCAACGCCATGAGGGCGCGCTGGCCGGTCACGCACATCCCGCAATCGCTGGCACCGGGCTAAAGGTTTGCCCAGCGGCGGCCGAGCGGGCCCAATGCAGGTCCAAAACGTAGGCAAATGATGCGAATCCGTAACGCAATCGCCACTGCTCTGGCTCTCGCCGTGCTCTTCCCTGCCGCGGCGCCGGCGGCGATCGACACGACCTCGGTGACCCTGACCGGCGGCACGCTCGACTTCAGCGTCGCGCCGACGGCGGACGACTTCACCTCGACCGCGCTGACCGGCTCGACCCAGACGCTCACCACGAGCTTCAACGACTGGCGCGTGAACGACGCCCGCGGAAGCGGCGCCGGCTGGCACGTGGCCATGCAGGCGAGCCAGTTCTCGAACGGCGCCAGCCTGACGCTGCCGGCGGGCTCGCTGACCCTGAAGGCCCCCACGGTCAGCAAGGTCGACGTGCTCAACCCGGCTCTGCCGCCGGTCGTCTCGGCCTCCCCCGCGCCCCCGTGGACCCTCGACGGCGGCTCCGCGATCACCGTCGTGAGCGCGGCGACCGCCACGGGCCAGGGCGAGTGGAACTTCGACCACGCGAATCTGTCCGGGTCGAAGGACCTCGCGCTCACGATCCCGGCCAACGCCAGCGCCGGCACCTACACCAGCACGGTCACATCGACCCTCTCCACCGGCCCCTAGTGGCGCGCGTCCCGGCACGTCTCGGCGCCACGGCGCTCGCGTGCGCCGCCGCCCTGCTGCTGGCGGCGGTCCCTGCCTCCGCCGGCACGGCGCATCCGCTCGGGTTCGGCATCGAGGCCGTCGGACAGCCCTCCTATTTCGTCTTCCAGAGCAAGGGGGGCCGGGCCGTGCGCGGGTTCGTGCGCGTCCGCAGCACGAGCGACGTGCCCCGGACCGTCCACCTGCGACCCGCGGACGCTCGCACCGCCGCCACCGGAGGGCTCGAATACGGCGCCGAGGGCGCCCCGGTCCGCCAGGCCGGGCGCTGGATTCGCCTCGAGCGAAGCCGGCTGCGCCTGCCTGCGCGCGGCGTCGTCGACATCCCCTTCAGCGTCAGGGTCCCGCGGGGCTCCGCCGTCGGCGACCACCTGGCCGGGATCGTCGCCTACGGGCGCCGGCCCAAGCCGATTCGAGTCGGTCGCTCGCAATTCCGCCTGCGCTTCGTCTCCCGGCTCGCCATCGCGGTCCAGGTGCGGGTGCCCGGGCGCCTGACCCGCGCCGTCGAGCTGCGCGGCGCCGCGATCCGCGTGACCCCCGCCGGGGCCGCGCTCGCGGTACGCCTGGCCAACACCGGCAACGCCCTGATACCGGAGCTCGCCGGGCACGTGAGCGTCTACCAGGGCGGGCGACGACTGTTCTCCAGGCCCCTGCGCGTCGATGCGCTGACCCCACGAACCGAGATCGCGTATCCGCTCGCGTGGAGGGGTAGGCCCGTACAGGGCGACTACAGCGTGCGCGGCAGCCTGCGTCCGCAGGGCGGCCGGCGCGTCGCCCTGGACGACTCGTTCGAGTTCGGAAAGAAGCGCATCAAGGAGTACCGGCACGAAACCGGGCGCCCGGCGACGGCGAGTCGCGGAGTGTCGCCCGCCTTCATGGTCCTCTTCCTGCTCTGCCTGATCGCGCTCGCCGGACTCGGCGCCGCGCACCTCCGCCTCCGCAGGCGCTCCTAGGCGCGACTCAGACGATCGTCGGCACAGCGCCCCCGTCGATCGCCCACGCGGCGCCCGCCACGTTCGAGGCGCGCTCCGAGCACAGGAATGCGATCACTGCGGCGACCTCCCCCTCAGTGCCGAAGCGGCCCAGCGGCACCCTGGCGCGCGTCGACTCGAGCACCTCGTCGCGGGAGACGCCCTTCGCGGCGGCCACCTGGTCGGCCAGGCCGCCCTGCTCGAGCCAGAGCGCCCCTTCGATCGGCCCGGGATTGATCGCGTTCACCAGCACTCCTCGCGGCGCGAACAGGTCGGCAAAGGCGCGCGACAGCGAGAGCTCAGCGGCCTTCGTCACCGAGTAGGACGGATCGAGCGTGCCGGACGGCCGCCTGGCGGACGACGAGCAGACGTTCACGATCCGGCCCTCGCCGGCCTCGCCCATGCGCGGTGCGAGCGAGCGCATCAGCCGCATCGGGCCCATCACGTGCAGCTCCCACTGCTGCTGCCAGACCTCATCCGGAAGCTCGTCGAGCGAGCGCGTCCCGCTCGTGCCCGCTGCATTCACCAGCGCCCAGGGCGTCCCCGAGCGCTCCTCGCACGCGGCCAACAGCCGCTCGCCGGCGTCGCCGGCGGTCACGTCAAGGGACAGAGCGTCGTGCGCGTCCTCCACGCCGCGCGCGACGCGCAGCACCCGCGCCCCCTCCTCCGCGAGGGTCCGTGCGGTGGCCAGGCCGATCCCGCGGCTCGCTCCCGTCACGATGCAGAGCCTCCCCTTCAGTCCCAGATCCATGGAGGCATGATCGCCCAATGAGGTCCAACACCGTCTACAAGACCTTCAACACCGAGCACCGGCGCGAGTTCGTGCGCATCACCGAGGACGTGCAGGCCGCGGTCGACGAGGCGGGGGTGACGGAAGGACTGGTGCTCGTGTCGGCCATGCACATCACGGCGGGCGTCTGGGTGAACGACGACGAGCCGGGGATCCAGGAGGACGCCCTGGAGTGGCTCGACAAGCTGGCGCCGCCGAGCTGGAGCGAGCCGGCCAACGAGACCGCCCGCTCGCTCCTGCCCGACCCCGGCGACTACCGCCACCACCGCGGCGGCGAGGACAACGGCGATGCCCACCTGAAGAACCTGCTCGTGCACCATCAGGTGATCCTGCCGATCACCGACGGCCGCCTGGACCTGGGGCCTTGGCAGGCGGTCTTCTACACCGAGTTCGACGGCGGCCGCCCGAAGCGGCTGGTGATCAAGGTGCTCGGAGAGTGAGCGGAGCCGCCCCCTAGGTCGAGGCCGGCTCCGGGTCCGGGCGGACCAGCACCGTGTCGGCCACTTGGATGATCTCGTCGACGGGCAGGTCGGCCCGCGAAGCATGCTCCCGGATCGCCTCGGGACTGCTCGCCTGATAGACGCACACCGTCCCGACCGAGCCGCCGCCCTCGTCCAGGACGTAGCTGCGGATCCAGCGGATGTCGTCGGACATCTCGTCGTCGCCGACCTTTCCGGAGCGCTCCGCGGCCTGCTGCAGGTCCTCCGGCGAGCGCCAGCCGCTGCGGCGAAGGATTACGTACGTGTCCATTTAGGGCCTTCCCTCGAGAACGTGACCGTCCGACCTTACGCTCGCCGGGCCGCTCGATCAACGGTCTTCGTAGACCTCGGGGTTCGCGCAGTGGGGCATGCGCTCACCGGCGAGCGCGGCCAGCAGGTTGTCCACCGCCATTTCCGCCATCGCCTCGCGCGTGGCATGGGTGGCCGAGCCGACGTGGGGCACCACCACCAGGTTCGGCGCGTCGAGCAGCGGGTGACCAGGCGAGATCGGCTCCGGGTCGGTCACGTCCAGCGCCGCGCCCGCGATCTCGGACCTGCGCAGAGCGCGGCCCAGCGCCATCGTGTCGACGATCGGCCCCCGCGCGGTGTTCACCAGGTAGGCGGTCGGCTTCATGCGCCCGAGCGCGTCGTCGTCGATCAGGCCGCGGGTCTCCTCGCTCAGCGGGCAATGCAGGGTCACGAAGTCGGCCTGCTCGAGCAGCGCCTCGAGCGGCACTCCCCCGTGGCGGCTCGTGTGGATCATCCGGCAGCCGAAGCTCTCCACCCGGCTGGCGACCGCCTGGCCGATGCGGCCGTAGCCCACGATGCCGACGGTCGCGTCGTGCAGGTCGCGGCCGAGCAGGAACGAGGGCTCCCAGGTGACCCAGCCCCCCTCGCGCACGATCCCGTCTCCCTCGACCACCCTGCGCGCGATCGCCAGCATCAGCGCGAGCGTCAGGTCGGCGGTGGTCTCGGTCAGGACGTCGGGCGTGTTGCCGACCGGGATGCCACGCGCCGTGGCAGCTTCCAGGTCCACGTTGTCGGTCCCGACCGCATAGTTCGAAATCGCGCGCAGCAGCGGACAGGCGTCGAGTAGCTCCCGGTCGATCAGCTCGCTGAGCAGGACCAGCAGGCCCTCGACAGGCTGCACCAGGTCGCGCAGCTCCTGCGGCTTCGGCGGCAGGCGCTCGGGCCAGAGCTCCACCTCGTGCCGCGCGGAGAGCCTGTCCACCGCCGTGCCCGGCAGCCGGCGGGTGACCAGCACGCGCGCCATCGCGAGGACCGTACCGGGTGCGAGAGGAAGCGACTCCGCGCTGCGCTAGGCGGCGGACTCGTCCGAGTCCGGGTCGCGGCCGGCGGGGCTCTGGCCCGATGTGGCGGCCGGAGCATCGTGCCGCGAGCTCACGCTGCGGCCGTCCTCCGTGTCGAACAGGTGCAGCCGGGTGGCATCCACCCAGAGCTCGGACTCCTGGCCCTGACGAACCTTGCTTTCGGGGTTCAGCCGAGCCACGATCCTGCCCTCTTCCCCGCTCAAAGGCACCTCTCCCCCGCCGGCGTCCTCGGCCAGCTCCCGCAGCTCGTCCGATTCGATCCGCTGCTCGGAGGCGACGGTGAAGTGGGCGTACAGCTCCGAGCCCATCGACTCCACGACGTCGATGTGAGCACGGAACGTGCACCCCTCTCCCTCGCTGCGCGCGGCGAGCGAAGCGTCCTCGAAGCTCTCCGGCCGGATGCCCGCGATCAGCGTACGCGCTTCGTCGATGCGTCCGATCCGCTCGCGCAGCTCGCGCGGCAGGCTCAGCTCGCCGATCGGAAGCTTCACCCGATCACCATCGAGCGTCGCCGGCATGAAGTTCATCGCCGGCGAGCCGATGAAGCCGGCCACGAACAGGTTGGCCGGCTCGTTGTAGAGCTCCATCGGCGCCCCTACCTGCTGCATGACCCCGCTGCGCATCACCGCCACCCGATCGCCCAGGGTCAGCGCCTCGGTCTGGTCGTGAGTGACATAGATCGTCGTGGTGCCGAGCCGCTGCTGGATACGCGACACCTCGGCCCTCATCTGAACCCGCAGCTTGGCGTCCAGGTTCGACAGCGGCTCGTCCATCAGAAACGCAGCCGGGTCGCGCACGATCGCCCGTCCCATGGCGACGCGCTGGCGCTGCCCGCCGGAGAGCTGCGCGGGTTTGCGGTCGAGGTGCTCCTCGAGGTCCAGGATGCGGGCGGCCTCTATGACCTTGCTGTCGAGCTCGCCGCTGTCGACTCCCCTCAGCTTCAGGGCGAAGCCCATGTTGTCGCGCACGCTCATGTGCGGATAGAGGGCGTAGTTCTGGAACACCATCGCCACGTCCCGGTCCTTGGGCGGTAGCGCGTTGACGGTGTTCCCACCGATCCGCAGCTCGCCGTCGGTGATCTCCTCGAGCCCCGCCACCATCCGCAGCGCCGTGGACTTCCCGCAGCCCGAGGGCCCGACGAGGATCATGAACTCACCGTCCTCGATCTCCAGGCTCATGTCCCGCACGGCCTCGTAGCCGTCGGCGAAGCGCTTCGTCACGTGCTCGAGCGAGATCTCAGCCATTCCCTCCCCTTCCTCCGGCCTGTACCCGGCCGTCGAGTGCGGTAATCCGACCCTCGAAGCCATGCTCCAGCGCCCAGGCGGCACCCACCGTCCAGGCCTGGATGCGGTTTGCCACAGGGATCGCCCGTGGGCCCTCGTCGGTGACCGCGTAGAGCTCCGGCCACAGGCCGAGAAGCTCCAGTGCCTCGAGCACGCCGGCCCGCACCCTCTCGGCCTCCTCGTGCGCTCCCACAGCCCGCAGCCCGCCCCAGCCGAGCCAGCAGTCGAACGGCCAGACGGAGCCTCGGTGATAGGAGTCGGGCCGAAAGGCGGGGTGCTCGGAGGAGAGCGTCCGCAGGCCCCATCGACTGCGCACGTCCTCCCGCAGCAGGCGCTCCGCGAAGCCGGCGGCGAGCTCCGGCGGCAGCGCGTCGGCCCATAGGAGCCAGCCGAGCCAGGATCCTGGGCCGGGAACGCGACGGCCGTCGGCCTCGAGCGCGGCGGTGTCGGGGTCGAAGGCGTCCCCGATGCGCTCGGACAGCTCGTCGGCCGCCATGAGGCGGCTCGGATCGCCGGACAGCCGCGCGTGCGCGCGCAGCGCCATCACGGCGACGGCCTGCGTGTCGGCGTCCGCGAGCGGCGGATGCGGGGCCTCTCCATCCGGCCGCACCACCCCACCGCCATGCTCGTTCGGGTCGGTGGGGTCCACGGCGTCGCGCCAACCCTGCTGGGCCAGGCCGCCCGGCGCCCTCCGCGGGCCGTGGCGGACAAAGCCAGCGCCGCGGTCTAAAACGCGCTCGAGCCACTGTCCGGCCGCCCGCCAGCTCGGCTCGAGCTCGGCGGCCAGGTCCGCCTCCTCGAGCGCCGCCAGCACCACCAGGAACCAGCAGGTCGAATCCGCGGAGCCGTAGTAGCGCAGGCCACCGTCGTCCGTCACCGGCCAGCCGCCGGCCTTGAGCCGCTCGGGCGCCTGGTCCCAGACCTCGTGGGGGATCTTGCCCGGCTCCTCGTCCGTTCTGGGGTCGTCCCGGCCCCCCTGGAGCTCGGCCAGGGCGCGCAGGCTGGCCCGGGCGACGTCGGGCCGCACGGGCATGAGCTGCAGCGAGGTGATCAGCGAGTCGCGCCCGTAGAGGGCCGCGAAGCGCCCGGGGTCGCCCGGCCCCGTCGAGGGCGCGCTCGCGAGCGGCCAGCCCTGCGGCGAGAGAACCCGGTCGAGCCCCGGGACCTCGTCCGTCACTAGCCCTTGACGGCCCCGGCGGTCAGCCCGGCCACGATCCGCCTCTGGAACAGGATCACGAGCGCCACCAGCGGCACGGTGATCACCACCGAGGCGGCGCTGATCGTGCCGAGTGGAATCTCGAACTTCTGGCTCCCGGTGAAGAAGGCGATCGCGGCGGGCACCGTGCGAGCGCTGTTCGAGCTCGTGAGCGTGACCGCGAGGAGGAACTCGTTCCAGACGAAGATCGCCGTCAGGAGCCCGGCGGTGACCAGCCCGGGAGCGGCCAGCGGCAGGACCACCTTGCGGAAGGCCTGGAAGTAGGTCGCCCCGTCCACGAGGGCCGCCTCCTCGAGCTCCTTCGGGATCTCCTTGAAGAACGACGCGAGGATGTAGATGCAGAGCGGAAGCGCGAACGTCAGGTAGGGGATGATCAGGCCGGGATAGGTGTTGTAGAGCCCGATGTCGGTCCAGAGCTTGAAGATCGGGGCGGCGATCGCGATCGGCGGGAAGGTCGAGATCGAGAGGATGATCGCCAGGATCAGGAACTTGCGCGGGAAGCGCAGCCTGGCGAGCGCGTAGGCCGCGAAGGAGCCGATCGTGAGCGCAAGGACGGTCGTGGTCAGGGTCACGATCGCGCTGTTGCGGAGAGCGCTGGTGAAGTCGGCGTTCTGGAAGATCGATTTGTAGTTCTCGAGCGACGGATGCGGCGGGACCAGGTCGGCGCTCGACAGGTCCTGCCCGTGCTTCAGCGAGACGTTGATCAGCCAGTAGAAGGGGAACAGGCAGAAGACGACGATCGCGGCCACCGCCAGCCACATGAGCAGCGGCCGCAGCCACCGCGGCCCGCCGTGCCGGCGCTCTCTGGCCTCGCCCCGCTCGCGCGTGGCGGTCCCCGCCCTGCCGAGCGCCCGACTCGTCATCACTCCTCCGCCACGGCGCGGAGGTTGCCGCCCATGAAGCGGATGTACAGGAACGAGACGGCCATCACGATCACGAACGTGAGCACCGCGAGCGTCGATCCCTGGCCGATCAGCCGGTTGTTGCTGAACTGCTGGTAGGAGAGCACCGACAGGGTGTTCGTCCCATTTGCCCCCTGCGTCAGCACGAACGGCAGGTCGAAGATGCGCAGCGCGTCGAGCGTCCTGAAGATCAGCGCCACCAGGATCGCCGGCCGCAGCAGCGGAAGCGTGATGCGCGTAAAGCGCTGCCAGGTGCTGGCTCCGTCGACCTTGGCCGCGTCGTAGACGTCCTCAGGGATCACTTGTAGCCCCGCCAGCAACAGCAGGGCCATGAAGGGCGCCGTCTTCCAGACGTCGGCTAGCACCATCACCGCGAGCGCGTATCCCCTCTCTCCCAGCCACCCCGCCTGGGGGCTGAAGAGCCCGATCTTGTTGAGCACCACCGAGGCGAGCCCGAGATCCGGCTCGAAGAGCGTGCGCCACGTGATCGCCGTCACGACGGTCAAGATCGCCCACGGCACGAGCACGACGGTTCGGAGGATCGCGCGCCCCTTGAAGGCCTGGTGCATCGCCAGGGCCATCCCGAGGCCGATGACAAGCTCGAGCCCGACCGAGATGCCTGTGAACACGAAGGTGGTCCGGGTGGCGCTCCAGAACTCGGATGACTTGAGGGCGGCGGTGTAGTTGTCGAAGCCCACGAAGCGCGAGAGCCCCGCGACCTTGACGCTGTACTGGTTCAGCGACAGCCAGATCGCGTACCCGATCGGGTACGCGGCGACGATCGCGATCACCACCAGCGACGGGGTGAGCATGAGAGCCGCGAAGCGACGCTCGGATGTCCCGTAGCGGCGCCGCCCGCGACCGAGGCGGCCCCTCAGCCCGGCGGTGGCGGCCTCCATTCGCCTAGAAGGTCTTCAGGGCCTGCTGGACCTGGCTCGACATCTTGTCGACCGCCGCCTTGGGCGAGGTGCTGCCCTGGAGCGCGCTGAACACGTTCTTGTAGATCGCCTCGCTGATCTGCGGATATACCGAGGACACCGGCCGGGCCTGGCCCTGCTCGATCGACTTCTTCAGCTGGGCCGCGAACGGCAGCCCCTTCTTCAGGGCCGGGTCCGAGTAGACCGAGCTCAGCACAGGCGGCAGCGACGCCTTCGATCCCATCACCAGTTGCTGCGCCGGCTGGGTGACGAAGTCGGCGAAGGCGGCCGCTCCGGCGGGGTTCTTCGAATAGGCCGAGATGCCGAGGTTGTAGCCACCGACGACGCTCGCGGGCTTGCCGCCCTTGTAGGACGGGAACGGGGCCACGGCGAAGCTCGAGCCGATGCTCGACTTCTTGTCGAGCGCGTACGCGTACGGCCAGTTGCGCATGAAGGTCGCCTTGCCGGCCTGGAAGGCCCGGTTCGACTCCTCTTCCATGTAGGTCGTCACGGACTTCGGGACGGCGCCGCTCTTCACGCCGTTGACCATGAAGGTCAGCACGTCAGTGGCCTTCTTCTTGTCCAGGTCGAGCTTCTTGCCGCTGTCGTCCGTGATCTTGCCGCCCGCGCTGTAGAGCAGCTCCAGGTAGCCGACGGTCAGCCCCTCATATTGCGCGCCCTGGTAGATGAGGCCCTTCTTGTTCTTGGCATCGGCATAGATCTTCTGCCAGTCGGTGGGCGGCGACTTGACCTGGTCGGTGCGGTAGTAGAGGAAGCCGCCGTTGCTGTTGAACGGGACCCCCCAGGTCTTGCCCTCGAACTGCCCGGTCTTGAGCGTCGAGGGGATGAAGTCGCCCTTGCGCTTGTCGGTGACGCTGGAGGCGTCCCGCAGCCAGCCCTGTCCCGCGAACTCGGCGGTCCAGATCACGTCCATGCCGAGCACGTCACACTCGGGCGACTTCGCGCGCAGGCGCTGAATCAGCTGCGTGCGCTGCTGGTCGGCCGAGGTGGGAAGCTCGAGCAGCTTCGCCTTCGCCTTCGGGTACTTGGCGTTGAACCTGCTGACCATCGTCGAGAAGGCGCCGGTGGTGTCCTTGCCGATGCACCACGTGACGTTGCCGCTCGGCTTCGGGGCCGGAGTCGACTTGGCGTTGCTCGTGACCTTCTTGCCGCCGCCACCGCCGCATCCCGTAGCCGACAGCGCCACGATCGCCAGTGCGAGCAAACCAAGCCGCAAGAACCTCATTCGTCCCCTCCTCTTAGCTCCACTGAGCGCCTGATACCCGAGGTCCTCTCGGGTTATTCGCCATGTGCGCGTCCGAAACGACGACGGGGCGCCCGTAGGCGCCCCGTCGGTGGGTCGGGGGGAACGCGGGCTCGCGGCTACTGGCCGCCGCCCGCGGTCTGGAGGGCCTGCTCTTCGTGGCGGCCCTCGCAGATCTCTTCGACGAGCTTTTCGCAGAAGGCGGGCAGGTCGTCGGGCTTGCGGCTCGTCACGAAGCCGCTGTCGACCACCACCTCCTCGTCGGTCCACTCGCCGCCGGCGTTGCGGATATCGGTCTTGATGCTGGGCCATGAGGTCAGCTTGCGGCCCCGGACCACGTCAGCCTCCACGAGCGTCCACGGCCCGTGGCAGATCGCGGCCACCGGCTTGCCCGCCTCGAAGAACTTGCGTGCGAACTCGACCGCGTCCTCGCTTGCCCGCAGGAAGTCGGGGTTCGCCACCCCGCCGGGGAGCACCAGGCCGTCGTAGTCCTCGGCGCCGGCGTCTGCGACCGTGCGCTGGACCTCGAAGGTGTCTCCCTTGTCCAGGTGCTCGAAGCCCTGGATCTCTCCGGACTCGAGCGAGACGAGCTCGGGCTCGCCGCCCGCCTGCTCAACCGCCTTCCAGGGCTCGGTGAGCTCGACCTGCTCGACACCGTCGGTCGCGAGGAATGCGACCCGCTTGCCTTCGAGCTTCGCCATGCCTCTCACTCTCCTCCGCTCGAGATCGAGTCCGTCACTCAACGCGTACCGGGCACATCGCGGTGCTAAACGGAATCGCCGTCTGGGCGCGTCCAAGACGCGACCGTCGCTATGTTGCGGTGGCGATGGCCTCGCACACGCGCCAGCGCGAGCGCGAGGAGACCCGCCGACTTTCGGTCCGCACCCTGGTGATCGCTTTCGTCGCCGCGTCGGCCGCGGGAGTGGTCACCTCGCAGTTCTGGATCGCGGGCACCTGGGTGTCGGCGGGGCTGACCCCTGTGATCGTGGCGCTCGTCAGCGAGCTGCTGCACCGGCCGACCGAGGTGGTCTCGCGGAAGCTGACGAGCGACCGCACGGCGCCGCTGCCCGAGGCGGGTGGCCCGGCTCCGCCCCCGCCCGACGAGGCCGATCCGCTTCCCGAGCGTGCCCCGGCCGAGCCTGGGAGCGGCGAGGCGGCGGCGCCGGCGCCACCCGTGCAGGTCTACGGCAGACGGCCCCGGAGCCGCCGGCGGCGGGTGGCGCTCTCGGTGGTGGCGGTCACCGCCGTGCTGGCCTTCGCGGCGGCGGCGATCGCGATCACGAGCACCGAGCTCGTGACCGGCGGCTCGATCGGCAAGGGCGACCGCAAGACGACGCTTTTCGGCGGCCACAAGCGGTCAGGCGCGCAGCGGGAGCCGCCGGCCACGACGACGGAGCCGCAACCCCAGCAGACCGAGCAGGACACGAGCACGTCCACGACGCCCGAGAAGACGACGTCCGACAAGAAGAAGCCGCCGCAGAAGACGACGCCGGCGCAAACGACGCCCACCACGCCGACGACGACCTCCCCCTAGCGCCTAGGCGGCGCGCCTGCCGACCCCCGTCAGGAGCTCGCGTGCTCGCAGCGGTCCGGCTGCGCCGGGCTCTAGCGGCGGGGTGTCGAGGCCTTCGCCTGCGCGGAGGCCCTCCAAGAGGTCGCGAAGAGCGTCGTCTGCGCCGTGGCGCGGCCTCCAGCCGAGCTGTTCGCGTGCCCTCGTGACATCCATCACCGGCACCGCCAGGCCCATGTCCACCCAGCCCGGCTCGGACGGCTGGAGCCGCAGGCGCCAGCTCGCGGCCGCTGCGGCACGCAGCAGGCCGCCGGGCAAAGAGAGCTGCCGCGCGTCCAGGATGCGGGCGAGCTCCGGCTGGTCGAGCACGGGCTCGGCCGCCACGTTGAACGGCCCCCGTACGTCGCCCACCGCGGCGAGCCGGTATGCCTGTCCGACGTCGTGGGAGTGGACGGCCTGGAACACGAGCCGCTCGGCTGCCGGGACCACGGGGATGAGATGCCGCCGGACCAGCGGGTTCGGAAGGAAGGGCCCCACGAACAGGCGCCGGATCTCGGAGGCCGCCTCGCGCATGAAGATCAGGCCGGGCCGCAGGCGGACGACCCGCATCTCCGGATGCTCCTGCTCGAAGCCGTCCAGCAGCCGCTCGACCTCGGACTTGTGGCGCGAGTAGAAGGACGCGGCGACGCCGCCCGTCGGCCAGCTCTCGTCCACGCGCCGGTCCTTCGGGCCGGGCGAATAGGCGCCGACCGATGAGGCGTAGACCAGCGACGGGACCTTGGCTTCAGCGACGGCGCCGAAGACCCTGGCGCTGCCGTCGACGTTCGTCGCGTGAAGCGTGCCGAGGTCACGCGACGGCTGAATCAGCCAGGCCAGGTGGATGACCACGTCGGCGCCGGCGAAATGTGGGGCCAGCTCCGAGCGCGTGATGTCCGCCGTCCGCCATTCGACCTTCGGAAAGCCCAGCTTCGGGCGGCGGCGGGCCAGGCCGAGCACCGACTCCACGGCCGGCTCGTCTGCGAGCGCCCGCAGGACGCTCGTGCCGACGTTGCCACTCGCGCCGACTACGACTACGCGCATCTGCTCCTGCTACCCGCGGCCCGCCGGGCTAAGCGCGTGAGGGGCCGCCGCACGTGGCACGATGACGTCGTGGCAGACGGGCACGCGCACGTGAGCCCGGCGGCGGACGGCCGAAGGCTGGCCGGAGCGCTCGCGCTGATCCTCGGCCTGATGGCCGTGGAGGTCGTCGGGGGCGTCCTGGCGAGCTCGCTGGCGCTGCTGTCGGACGCCGCCCACATGCTCACCGACGCCGGCGCCATCGCGCTGGCGCTGCTGGCGCTCCGGCTGGCCGCGCGCCCGGCCGCGGGTGGCTTCACCTTCGGCCTTCGGCGAAGCGAGATCCTGTCCGCGCAGCTGAACGGCGCGACGCTGCTCGTCCTCGGGACCCTGATAGTGATCGAGGGCATCCGGCGGCTGGCCGACCCCCCCGGAGTGGACGGAGCCCCCGTGCTGGTGGTGGCCCTGGCCGGAGTGGCGGTCAACCTGGCCGCGACCCGAATGCTCGCGGGCACCGAGCGTCGCAGCCTGAACGTCGAGGGCGCCTTCCAGCACATCCTGACCGACCTCTTCGCTTTCATCGCAACCGCGCTGGCGGGCCTCGTGATCCTGCTGTCCGGCTTCTCGCGCGCGGACGGCATCGCCGCCCTGGTGGTCGCGGCCCTGATGCTGCGCGCCGGCTATCGCCTGCTGCGCGACTCGGGGCGCGTCCTGTTGGAGGCGGCCCCGCGCGGGCTCGAGCCGCGGGAGATCGGTCGTGCGCTGGCGGCGGAGGCCGACGTCGTCGAGGTCCACGACCTGCACGTCTGGGAGGTCACCTCGGGCTTCCCCTCGCTGTCCGCGCACGTGCTGGTGCGCCAGGGGTCCGACTGCCAGGCCCGGCGACACGAGCTCGCGCGACTTCTGAGCGAGCGCTTCGGGATCGAGCACAGCACCCTGCAGGTGGAGGAGGAGCACACCGGGCCACTCCAGATCGCGCCGCTGCGGCGCGAGGGCTAGGGGCGCGCCTCAGCCGCGCGGGGGAGTGGCGTGCTCGTCCGCCGTCCCGGTGCGAACCACGTCGCGGTCAGCCAGGCGCTGCGGCACCGTGGACCTGAACAGGCGGCTGACCTTTCCGAGTCGGCTCTGGCAGCGCGGGCAGTGCTCGCGCGGGGAGTCGAACGGGCCGCTGTAGACGGTGAGACGGCAGTTCGGGCAATTCAGGTACGGCATCGCATCCCCTCTCCTCCTGAATATCGCGAGTCCGCCCTGCCGCAATTACCGCTTTCGACAGCCGGTCCTACGCGGGAGCGGACGTTACCCCAAACAGCACAACGGGTCAACGCCTGGGTAGGGGTGGCGATCAGCCCTTGACGAGCCCGGCGAGGATACGGCGGGCGTAGACGGGTACAGGGCCCACAACCCCTCCAAGGAGACCGCCAAATGCCCGGAAGCAGCGTCGACGAGCAGCTTACGAAGTACCTCACGGATGTCCACTCGATCGAGGAGCAGGCGCTGGCCCAGCTGAAGTCGGCACCGAAGATCGCCGGCGATCCCGAGCTGTCCCGCATCTTCGAAGAGCACCTGGGCGAGACCAAGGGCCAGGAACGACTGGTACGCGACCGACTCGAGCAGCGTGGGGCAGCACCCTCGAAGCTGAAGGACGCCGTCGGGCGCGTGACCGGGGTCCCGTTCGTGCTGTTCGCGAGGTCGCAACCGGACACGCCGGGAAAGCTGGTGGCCCACGCCTTCTCCTACGAGCACATGGAGCTGGCGGCGTACGAGCTGCTGATCCGGATCGCCGAGCGGGCGGGCGATGCCAAGACCGTCGAGGCCGCGCGCCGGATCCGTGACGAGGAAGGCGCGATGATCGAGCGTCTGTCCGCCTGCTTCGACATCGCGGTCGAGGCATCCCTGCGCGCTCAGGACGCGGACGCGCTCGAGCCGCAGCTGGTCAAGTACCTGACGGATGCCCACGCCATCGAGGCACAGGCGATCCAGCTCCTACAGCGGGGGCCGAAGATCGCCGGCGACGCGGAGCTCGAGCGTCTGTACGCCGAACATCTCGAGGAGACCCGCCGGCAGCAGCGACTGGTCGCCGGGCGGCTGGAGGCGCTGGGTGCTTCGCCGTCGCGGCTGAAGGACGCCGCGATGCGGCTCGGCGCCCTCAACTGGGGCGGGTTCTTCCAGGCGCAGCCGGACACGCCCGGCAAGCTGGCGGGCTTCACGTTCGCCTTCGAGCACCTCGAGATCGCGGGCTACGAGCTCCTCTCCCGAGTCGCGCGGCGAGCGGGCGATGAGGAAACCGCCTCGACCGCCCTCCGCATCCGTGACGAGGAGCGCGCCATGGCCGAGCGGCTGTTCGGGGCATTCGATCGCGCGGTCGACGCCTCTCTGGAAGCCGTGGGGGCCACCGGTTAGGCCGGTCCAGCTTGAGGGTTAGCCCCTCCCGCATTGGGAAGGGTTTTCCGTGTCGCCGCAAGGCCGCCGTCGACCGCGGCGGCGCCGAGGGTTTTCGAAAGCTGACCGGCGCTTGGCCGGGCGACTGAACGGAGGAGCGGATGGCGCAGGAGACGACCGAACGCCGTGATGCCGAGGGGCACGACGACAGCCGGGCGCCCGACGAGCCCAGCGACCTGAGCGGAAAGGGCTGGCTCGCCACCCTCAAGCGGACGATCAAGGAGTTCAGCCGCGACAACCTGACCGACTGGGCGGCTGCGCTGACCTACTACGGCGTGCTCGCGATCTTCCCGGCACTGCTGGCACTGGTGTCGATCCTCGGCTTGATCGGCCACTCGGCCACGCAGCCGCTGATCGACAACGTCGGCTCGGTCGCCCCCGGCCCCGCCAAGCAGATCTTCACGAGCGCGATCCAGAACCTGCAGAAGAGCCAGGGCGCCGCCGGCATCCTGTTCGTGGTCGGCCTGGCGGCGGCACTCTGGTCGGCCTCCGGCTATGTGGCGGCGTTCATGCGCGCCTCGAACTCGATCTACGACGTCGAGGAGGGGCGCCCGATCTGGAAGACCCTCCCCACCCGGGTGGGCACGACGCTCGTGCTCCTCCTGATGCTCGCGGCCGTCGTGGTCGGGGTCGCGGTCACCGGTCCGCTGGCGGACCAGGTCGGCAAGGTGCTCGGGATCGGCAGCTCGGCGACGACCGCCTGGGACATCGCCAAGTGGCCCGTGATCCTGCTCGTCGTGATGACGATGTTCGCGATCCTGTACTGGGCAGCGCCGAACGTGAAGCATCCGAAGTTCCGCTGGATCAGCCCCGGCAGCGTCGTCGGCGTGCTCGTGTGGATCATCGCCTCGGCGGCGTTCGCCTTCTACGTCGCGAACTTCAGCTCCTACAACAAGACGTACGGGGCCCTCGGCGGGGTGATCGCGTTCCTGACCTGGCTCTGGATCTCTAACATCGCGATCCTGCTGGGCGCCGAGTTCAACGCCGAGCTCGAGCGGGGGCAGCAGATCGAGGGGGGACAGGCGGCGGAGGACGAGCCGTTCCTCGAGCCCCGGGACACGCGCAAGATGGAGAACCCGCCGGGCTGACGCAGTTTCGCCGCCCCGCCACGGGGTAGTCCCAGGACGTGAGCGTCCAGGCGAAGCAGACCGAGGACGGTCCCTTCAGCGGCTACGCCGAGCCGCAGGAACGGCCTCCGCTGGGGTCCTACGCCGCCTTCGCGGCTCTGTTCAACGTCGGCCTTGCGGGCGCCTTGGCGGCCGCGCGAGCCTCGGGGCGTGAGCTGCCCGAGCGCATTGGTCCGGGCGACGTGGTGCTGCTCGGCACCGCGAGCCACAAGATCAGCCGGCTGGTCTCGAAGGACAAGGTCACGAGCTTCGCCCGGGCCCCCTTCACGCGCTATCAGGAGCCCGGCGGTCCCGGCGAGGTCGAGGAGCGCCCGCGCGGGAGCGGAATGCGTCGGGCGATCGGGGAAATGCTCGTCTGTCCCTACTGCCTCGGCCTGTGGACGGCTGGAGCTCTCCACGTCGGATTGCTGTTCGCGCCGCGCCGGACGCGCCTCCTTGCATCGACCTTCACGGCGCTCACGATCTCGGACTTCCTCCAGATCGCCTACAAGGCCGCCGAGAACCGCGGCCTGGGCGGCAGCTAGGCGGCCGCGCGCGGTCTCGTGAGTGAGCGGTCGCGCTACCCGCCGATCGCCGACTACGCGGTCATCGGCGACTGCCACACGATCGGCCTGGTCTCCCGCGCCGGGTCGATCGACTGGTGCTGCATGCCGCGCTTCGAGGACGGGAGTTGCTTCGGCCGTCTGCTCGACTGGGAGCGCGGCGGTCACTTCTCGGTCGGTCTGCCCGATGGCGCCCCGTCCGCCTCCCGCGAATACGAGGCGCGGACCCTCGTGCTCGCGACTACCTTTCGCTCCGGCGGCGGCCAGGCCCGGGTTCTCGATTGCATGCTCGTGCCGCCCGCGGAGGAGCAGGGCAACGAGCGGCGCCTGCTCCGGGTCATCGAAGGCGAGCGAGGAGCCCTCGAGCTGGTCGTGCGCTTCGCGCCCAGGTTCGACTACGGGGACGTGAGCCCCTGGATCCGCAACCACGGCCGGGGTGTCTTCAGCGCCACAGGCGGCGACGAGGCATTCGTGGTCTGGAGCGACGCCGAGCTATCGCCGGACGAGGACGCCGGCGCGCTCGATGGCCGCGTCGAGGTGAGGCAGGGCCAGCGGGTCCGCCTGCTCGCCAGCTTCGTTCCCCCGGAGGGCGCCGACGAGGCGGCCCAGGGGCAACCTGACCCGGCTGACCTCGACAAAGAGCTCGACAAGACCATCCGCTGGTGGCGCAGGTGGGCGTCGACCTTGCGCGCCGAAGGCCCGCACTCCGACGGCGCGGTCCATTCCGCGCTCGTCCTCAAGGCACTGTCGTACGAGCCGAGCGGCGCGATGGTGGCCGCGGCCACGACCTCGCTTCCGGAGAGCGCCGCGGGCACCCGGACCTGGGATTACCGCTACTCATGGATCAGAGATTCGTCGCTGGCGGCACGCTCGCTGGCCGAGCTCGGCTGTGAGGCTGAAGCCGAGGCCTTCCGGAGATTCATCGAGCGCACCGCCGCAGGGGATCCGGCCGAGCTCCGAATCGTCTATGGCCCCGGGGGGGAACGACGCATTGGGGAGCGTCAGGTCGAGCGGCTCGACGGCTGGCGCGGCGCCGGTCCGGTCCGGATCGGCAACGACGCCGTCGAGCAGAGCCAGCTCGATGCGCTCGGCCAGCTGCTGGATCAGAGCTGGCGCTGGCACAGGCGCGGCCACCAACCGGATGACGACTACTGGCGCTTTCTGGTCGCGCTCGTGGAGACGGCGGTCGAACGCTGGGGAGAGCCGGACGCCGGCATCTGGGAGTGGCCCGGCGAGCCGCGCCACTTCGTGCACTCGAAGGCCCACTGCTGGAGGGCTCTCGACTGCGGTCTCACGCTGGCCGAGGAATGCATGCGCAAGGCCCCCGAGTCGCGCTGGCGCCGGACCCGTGAGGAGATCCGCGAGGCTATCGAGAGCGAGGGCTACGACGAGCAACGCGGGGTCTTCGTCCAGGCCTTCGGACACGACGACATGGACGCCGCGATCCTGCGGCTGCCGATCATCCACTTCCTGGATTGGCGCGATGAGCGCATGCTGCGCACGACCGACGCCATTCGCGAGGAGCTGGGGACCGGTGACGGCCTGGTCCGCCGCTACAAGAACGACGACGGACTGGAGGGAGAGGAAGGGGCGTTCGTGGCCTGCTCTTTCTGGCTGGTCGAAGCGCTGAGCCGGCAGGACCGCCGCGAGCTGGCTCAGGAGGCATTCGACCGGACGGTGGCGACGGCGAACGACCTCGGCCTCTTCTCCGAGGAATACGACCCGGCCGGAGATCAGATGCTCGGCAACTTCCCCCAAGCGCTGACCCACCTATCGCACATCGAGGCGATCATGGCCCTCCGGGAGCAACAGGGGCCGGAGGAGGATGGGGTGTAAGGCGCCCGACGTACCGCCGTTTCCTGACCGGCCCATGGCGGGTAGCACCAGCTGTAGCCCTCCGGAGCACGAAAGGAGCACGAATGTCCGAGACCGTCGGGGCCTACGTCCTGAGGAGGCTCCACGAGAACGGCGTGCGCCAGGTGTACGGCTACCCGGGTGACGGCATCAACGGCATCCTCGGGGGCTTCCACGAGCACGGCGACCTGGTCGAGTTCGTGCAGTGCCGGCACGAGGAGATCGCGGCCTTTTGCGCCTCAGCGCACGCGAAGTTCACGGACGAGCTCGGCGTCTGCATGGCAACCTCCGGTCCGGGAGCCATTCACCTGCTGAACGGGCTCTACGACGCGAAGCTCGACCACCAGCCCGTGGTCGCGATCATCGGACAGCAGAAGACCTTCTCGCTCGGTTCGAACTACCAGCAGGAGGTCGATCTGGTGACGCTCTACAAGGACGTCGCCTCCGAGTTCCTCCAGGTCTGCATGAAGCCCGGCCAGGCGACGCACCTGATCGACCGCGCCGTCCAGGTCGCCAAGGCGTCCCGCTCGCCGACCTGCGTGATCTTCCCGGCCGACATCCAGGAGGAGCCGTTCGAGGAGCCGCCGCGCCAGCACGGGGTCGTCTACTCGTCGCCGGACGACAGCGCACGCCCTCGCGTAGTCCCAGCCCAACAGGACCTGAACCGCGCTGCCGAGGTCTTGAACGCCGGCGAGCGGGTGGCCATCCTGATCGGCCAGGGCGCCGCCCACGCGGCGGATGAAGTGATCGAGGTCGCCGAGCTGCTCGGCGCGGGCGTCGCCAAGGCACTCAACGGCAAGGCCGCCCTGCCGGACGACCTGCCGTTCGTGACCGGCTCGATCGGCTTGCTCGGCACCAAGCCGAGCCACGAGATGGTCATGGGCTGCGACACCCTGCTGATGATCGGCTCGAACTTCCCCTATGCCGAATGGCTCCCCGAGCCCGGCTCGGCGCGCGGGGTTCAGATCGACATCGACGGCCGGCTCGTGGGAATGCGCTACCCGATGGAGGTCTCGTTGGTCGGCGACGCCGGCGACACCCTGCGCGAGCTCACCCCCCTGCTCGAACGCAAGCAGGAGCGCGCCTGGCGCGAGCAGATCGAGCAGGAGGTCGAGCGCTGGTGGCAGATACTGGAAGCCCGGGCCATGGACGACGCCAAGCCGCTCAACCCGCAGCGCGTCTTCCACGAGCTGTCGCCGCGACTGCCCGATCAGGTGATCCTGACCGCCGACTCGGGCTCGGCGACCAACTGGTGGGCGCGGCACCTGAAGCTGCGCAGGGGTATGAAGGCCGCCCTGTCGGGCACGCTCGCCACGATGTGTCCGGGGGTGCCGTATGCCTTCGCTGCCAAGATGGCCTACCCCGACCGCCCGGTGATCGCCTGCTTGGGCGACGGCGCGATGCAGATGCTCGGCATCAACGCCCTGATTGACATCGCGAACCGTTGGGAGAGCTGGTCGAACCGACAGCTCGTCGTTCTGGTGTTGAACAACCGCGACCTGAACCAGGTCACCTGGGAGCAGCGGGTGCTGGCCGGCGACCCGAAGCTCGAGGTCTCACAGAGCATCCCCGACTTCCCCTACGCCGCCTATGCCGAGCTGCTCGGCCTGAAGGGGGTTCGCGTCGACGCGCCCGAGCAGGTCGCCTCGGCCTGGGAGGAGGCGCTGTCGGCCGACCGGCCTGTCGTCTACGAGGCCGTAACCGACCCCGAGGTGCCGCCGCTCCCGCCGCACATCATGATGGACCAGGCCACGGGCCTGGCCAAGGCGCTGATCAAGGGCGACCCGAACGCGGGCCGGATCATGCGTCAATCGTTCAAGGGCAAGCTAAAGGAGTTCGTCACGCGCTGATGGCAGTAGCCACTCGGCCCGGTGTTCAGGCCACCGTAGAGCGTCTGGAGGTCGCGGCCTACACCATCCCGCTCGAGGAGCCCGAGTCTGACGGCACGCTCGAGTGGGACTCCCTCACCTGTGTGGTCGTCCATGCGCATGCTGGCGGCCAGGCTGGGCTCGGCTACACCTATGGGGCCGACTCGATCGCCCATTTCATCCGCTCCAAGCTCGCCGACCAGGTCGAAGGAGCGGATGCGCTGTCGCCGCAGGCGGCCTGGGCCAGGATGGAGCGGGCCATCCGCAACTTTGGCCAGCAGGGGCTGGGGGCGATGGCGATGTCGGCGGTCGAGATTGCGCTGTGGGACCTCAAGGCCCGGCTCGTGGGACTGGCGTTCGCCGACCTGCTCGGGCGCTTCCATGAGGAGGTCCCGATCTACGGCTCGGGCGGCTTCACCTCCTATTCGGACACGCGCCTGCGCGAGCAGCTGGCCGGTTGGGTCCACGAGCTGCGAATCCCGCGCGTAAAGGTCAAGGTCGGGCGGCAACCGGAGCGGGACCCCGCTCGGCTGCGCGCCGCCCGACAGGAGATCGGCGATCGGGTGGAGCTGTTCGTGGACGCGAACGGAGCGTTCGACCGCAAGCAGGCGCTCTACTGGAGCGAGCGCTACGCGGAGCTGGGAGTGAGCTACCTCGAGGAGCCCGTGAGCTCGCAGGACCGTCAGGGCCTGCGGCTTCTGCGCGACCGCGCGCCTGCCGGCCTCGCGATCGCCGCGGGTGAGTACGAGTGGGGGCTACCCGGACTGCATGAGCTCGCGGACTGCGTGGACGTCCTGCAGGCCGATATCACGCGCTGCGGAGTATCGAACGTGCTGCGCGCCGACGGGATCTGCCGGTCGCGCAGCCTGCCCTTCTCGGCGCACTGCGCCCCAGCGGTCTCGGCTCACGTGTGCGCAGCGATGGAGTGCGCTCGTCACATCGAATACTTCCACGACCATGCGAGGGCGGAGCAGCTGCTGTTCGACGGTGTCCTCGACCCGCGTGGCGGCGCGTTGCGGCCGGACGCCTCCCGGCCGGGCCTGGGCATCGAGCTGAAGCGCGCGGACGTGGCCAGGTACGAGGCGTGAGGACCGCCGGCGCGCGCTGGATCCACCCGGCTCTCGCGAATCGCCGCGACAAGGAGGGCGACGTCGGAGGAATCGGTCACGACATGCTCCGTCCGGACGGCGTCGACGAGGTCGACGTGGCGGCGCTCCGGCGGAAGCTCGAGGGCTCCCTCGCTGGCGAGGTGCACTTCGACGCCGGCCACCGCGCCATCTACTCCCACGACAGCTCCAACTACCGTCAGACCCCGATCGGCGTGGTGATCCCGGAGACGGTGGACGACATGGTGACGGCCGTGGCGGTCTGTCGCGAACACGGCGCGCCGGTCCTCCCGCGCGGCTGCGGGACGAGCCTGGCCGGCCAGACCTGCAACGTGGCCGTGGTGATCGATCACTCCCGCCACCTGCGCGAGATCGTCGAGCTCGATCCGGAGGGGCGCAGGGCCAGGGTTCAGCCCGGCGTGATCCACGACCAGCTGACCGACCTGACGGAGGAGCGCTACGGGCTCACGTTCGCCCCGGACACATCCACGCATGAGTACGCGACCGTCGGCGGGATGGTTGGCAACAACTCCTGTGGCACGCACTCGATCATGGCCGGACGCACAGTGGACAACCTGCACGAGCTCGAAATCGTGACCTACGACGGGCTGCGGATGCGCGTGGGCCCGACGAGCGACGAGGAGCTCGAGCGCATCGTGGCCGAAGGTGGGCGCCGCGGCGAGATCTATCGACGCATGCGCGACCTGCGAGACCGCTACGCCGAGCTCGTGCGCCAACGCTATCCGGACATCCCGCGCCGCGTCTCGGGCTACAACCTGGACGCGCTCCTCCCCGAGCAGGGGTTTCATGTCGCTCGTGCCCTCTGCGGCAGCGAGGGCACGCTCGCGACCGTCCTGGAGGCCACCCTGCGCCTCGTGCCGGCTCCTCCGGCGCGCTCCCTGATCGTGCTCGGCTATCCCGACGTCTACCACGCCGCCGACCACGTGCCGCAGATCCTCGAGTTCGGGCCCACCGGGCTCGAGGGCGTGGACGACGTCCTGGTCGACGACATGAAGATCCTGGGCATGAAGACGTCCGAGCTCGACCTGCTGCCGGATGGCAAGGGCTGGCTGCTGGTGGAGTTCGGAGCCGATACCAGGGAGGAGGCGGATCAGCGGGCCCAGGAGTGCATGGAGCGCCTGCGCAAGAACGACGACACGCCGACTATGCGGCTGTATGACGAGCGCTCGCGCGAGAGCCAGCTCTGGGACGTGCGCGAATCCGGCCTAGGCGCGACGGCGTTCCACCCGATCGAGGCCGACCATTGGGAGGGTTGGGAGGATGCCGCCGTCCCGCCCGAGAACCTGGGCCGCTACCTGCGCTCCTTCAAGCGGCTGCTCGACCGCTACGGCTATCGGACCGCGATGTACGGCCATTTCGGCGATGGCTGCACACACTGCCGCATCGACTTCGACCTGGAGAGCGCCGGCGGGCTGCGGCGCTGGCGGAGCTTCCTGGACGAGGCCGCCGACCTGGTGCTGGAGAACCGCGGCTCGCTATCGGGCGAGCACGGCGACGGGCAGTCGCGCGGAGAGCTCCTCGAGAAGATGTACGGACCCGAGCTGGTGGGCGCCTTTCGCGAGTTCAAGACGATCTGGGACCCGGACAACCGCATGAACCCACACAAGGTCGTGAACCCGTATCCGATCGTCTCCAACCTCAAGCTCGGGTCCGGCTACCGCCCGCCCGAGCCGCGCACCCACTTCGCCTACCCGGAGGACGGGGGCAGCTTCGCGCATGCGGCCCTCCGCTGCGTGGGCGCGGGCAAGTGCCGCGACACCGAGAGCGGGACGATGTGCCCCAGCTACATGGCCACGCTCGACGAGGAGCACACGACTCGCGGGCGCTCGCGGATCCTCTACGAGATGCTGCAGGGGGACACGATCCGGGACGGCTTCCGTTCCGACGCCGTCCACGACGCGCTCGACCTCTGCCTCTCCTGCAAGGGCTGCAAGGGGGACTGTCCCGTCGACGTCGACATGGCCACATACAAGGCCGAGTTCCTCTCGAAGCACTACAAGCGGAGGCTGCGCCCGCCGGCGGCATACTCGATGGGGCTGATCATGCTGCACGCTCGGATGGCTTCACGGGCCCCGCGGCTCGCGAACTTCGTCACGCATGCTCCGGGTGTCGGCCGCATGGTCAAGCGCCTGGGCGGAATCAGCCCGCAGCGCAGCATGCCCCCCTTCGCCCCTCAGGACTTCAAGGCCTGGTTTCGGGCACGCGGTCCGGTCAACCCGAACGGCGAGCCGCTCGTGCTGTTCCCGGACACGTTCAACAACTACCTGCACCCCGAGTCGCTGAAGGCGGCGGTCGAGGTCCTGGAGGCCGCCGGCTTCCGGGTGACCGTCCCGCAGCAGGCCCTCTGCTGTGGGCGTCCGCTCTACGACTACGGCATGCTCGACACGGCCAAGCTCTTCTGGCGACGGACACTCAAGGCGTTGCGCGAGCCGATCCGCCGCGGCATACCGCTCATAGGGCTCGAGCCGAGCTGCGTCGCTTCCTTCCGCGACGAGCTGCCGAACCTTGTGCCGCGCGATGAGGACGTGAAGCGGCTGACGATGCAGACGCTTACGCTCGCCGAGTTCCTCCAGCAGCATGCCGGCGACTGGCAGTTGCCTCGATTGCGGCGCAAGGCCCTCGTCCATGGCCACTGCCATCAGGAGGCGATCATGGGCATGGATGCGGAGCAAGCGCTCTACGAGCGTATGGGGCTGGACTTCGAGCTGCTCGACTCGGGCTGCTGCGGCCTGGCCGGATCCTTCGGCTTCGAGCGCGCGCACCACGAGATCTCCGTGAGGATCGCCGAGCACAGGCTGATGCCGCGGGTCCGTGATGCCGGGCGTGACACCCTCCTCCTGGCCGACGGCTTCTCGTGCAAGACCCAGATCGAGCAGTTGACCGATCGTCGGGCCCTGCACACCGCGCAGGTGCTCAAGATGGCTATGGACCATGGGCCTGAGGGGGTGCCGGGCAATGAGCCCGAGCGCGCCTACCCGGACGTCATCCGCAAGGGGCGCAGCTGATGGCGCTGTTCGGAGACGACCGTGGCCAGAAGGCCTCATACGCGGACGGGCGGCCGCTGTTGTCCGGCGAGACGGTGACGGGCGGCTGCTTTCGCTGCACGGATTGCGGGCATCAGCTGGACAAGCCAGTGGGTCGCGTGACCAATCTCCCCGTCTGCCCCGGATGCCAGAACGACGCCTGGCAGCGCGCCTAGCGCTGCGATCTCGCCGCTGCCTTGCACGCCGGGCAGAAGGTTTCCACAGCGATCTGACAGGGTAGGCGCCGGGCGCGATGTTCCCCCTGGGCGGAGACCTCCTGGCGATCTACCTGCAGGACCACCTCGCCGGCTCGACCGGCGGACTCGAGCTGGCGCGGCGCGCGCGCGGCTCCAACGACGGCACCCGCTACGGCGACTTCCTGGCACAGCTCGAGCGCGAGCTCGCGGAGGACCGGGAAGCCCTGCACGACCTGATGGAGCGACTCGACGTTGGCGAGCACCGCGTGAAGGTGGCCCTCGCCTGGGCAGCCGAGAAGGCCGGCAGGCTGAAGCTGAACGGGCGGCTGACGGGCTACTCGCCGCTCAGCCGGCTCGTGGAGGTCGAGGCGCTCATGGCCGGCGTCACCGGGAAGCTCTCGGGCTGGCGCTCCCTGCGCGCGCTGGCGGAGCGCGACCAGCGCCTCGACCCCGTGGAGCTCGACCGCTTGATCGCGCGGGCGGAGCGCCAGCTGAGCTCGCTCGCCGAGCATCAGCGCCAGGCGGCCGGCGAGGCCCTGCCCGGTTAGAGCTCAGGCCTCGGCGGCCCTCGCCTCCGACTCGGCGAGCTCCCGGTCTCGCGCGACCTGCTCGTCGCGCTGGAGCTCCCGGCAGACGCGCCTCGTGAGGAAGAACACGACGACGGGGGCAATGACCGCCAGCACGCGGTAGAGCCAGATCTGGAGCTCGTAGCTGATGCCGAAGGTGACCAGCACGCGGTCGGCCGAGCCGGCGAAGAACACGAGCAGGACCCACGCGAGCAGCGCGGCCCCGAAGGCCGTCCTGCCGGGCGCGTCCCGGGGACGGTCCAGCACGTTGTGATAGCGCCGGTCGCCCGTCAGTCGCCGCTCCACCAACGGTGCGAGCGCCAGTGCGCTCAGGACGAGGAGCGGGAAGAGAGCGCCGCCCCAGAACGGGTTCGGCACCAGTGTGTAGCCACCGATCGTCAGGTCGAACGGCGGAACGATCCGCAGCGCCCCGATCAGCCACCCGAGATACCAGTCCGGCTGGGCGCCGTTCGTGCCCTGGGCCAACTGGTAGGGGCCCCACTGCCAGATCGGATTGATCTGGATCAGGCCACCCATCAGGACCAGCAGCGAGGCGACCGCCGACATCAGCCCCAGCGAGCGAGGCGTCTGGCCGGGGAAGGTCGGCAGGCCCAGCAGCTTGCGCTCGCTTTGCACGGCTGTCCGTCGGAACTGCGTGTGATGGCGCGAGGCCACGAGCGTCAGGTGGGCGCCGATCAGGGTCCCGATCAGGACCGGGAGGAGGAACACATGCGCGACATACATGCGCGACTCGAAAGCGTGGTCCCCGGGGAACGGGGCGCCCCAGACGAGGAGTGCGAGGTTCGCGCCGACGAACGGGATCGACTGGGCCACTCCGTAGCCGATCGCCAGGCCCATGCCCGACAGCAGGTCGTCGACCATCGAGTAGCCCACGTAGCCCTCGAGCAGCGTGGCGAACAGCATCACGAGCCCGATCAGGTAGGTCAGCTCGCGCGGCTTGCGGAAGGCGCCGGTGAAGAACACGCGCATCAGGTGCAGCACGATCGCCACCACGAAGACGTCCGCCGCCCAGTGATGCGTCTGACGGATCAGCAGCCCCGCCTTGACGTCGAAGGAGATGTCGATCACCGAGCGATACGCGTCGCTCACCTCGATCCCGCGCAAGGGCGCGTAGCTGCCCTCGTAGACCGACTTCGACAGGCTCGGCTCGAAGAACAGCGTCAGGTAGATGCCCGTGGCGACGAGCACGATGAACGCGTAGAGCGCCACCTCGCCGAGCAGGAACGACCAGTGGTCGGGAAAGACGTAGCGGAGCGTCTTGCGCAGGAAGGGGGCCGCGCCGCTGCGCTGGTCGAGGAAGGCGACCGCGCGCCGGATCACGAGCGGGGCTTCCTCGATCTCACGCCCCACCACGACGGGCCGACGGGACCGGAGAAATTGCCCGCGGCGCGCAGGCCGCCGCGCCTGTCGACGAGCAGCGGGAGCTGCGGAAGCGGCCGCCCCGCCGGGCCGAACAGGACCTTGCCGGCCCGCGCCGGATCGAAGGTCGAGTAGTGGCACGGGCAGACCATCGCCGGCCGGGGCTCCGGCGGGCGGAAGAGCGGGGCGCGATAGAGCGCGATCGCGCAGCCGGCGTGTGTGCAGATCTTCGAGTACGCCAGGATGCCCTCGGGCGCCCAGCTTCGCCGCTCGGCCGGGAGCTCGAGCTCGTCGGGATCCAGGCGAACGACGATCAGGGGCGCGCCCATCTGGTCCTTGGACGCGCCCTCGGGAAACGCCGTGTAGAACGCCTTGAGCTCGACGTCGCCGGCCCTCAGCGGGGCGCCGCCCTCGTCGACCAGGCGCCGTCCCCGCCGCCAGGGCGTGCGGTACAGCGGGTCGACGTCGAGCGCAGGACCGAGCGAGAGCGCCGGAGCGAGCGCGGCTGCGCCCAGGGTCCCCCCGGCCGCCACGGCCGCGCCCGTCAAGAGCCGCTTGCGCGTGATCCTTGTGCCGCTCTCGCGAACGATTTGCTCGATCGCCTCCTGCTCATCCGGGTGGTCGGGCTCCGGGTACTCCTCCTCGCGTTCCTCGATGGGCACGAGACGCCGGCTCGCGAGGATCAGCGCGGCAGCGAGGAAGGCGAGCGACAGCCCCAGCGACAGGCCGTAGAGCTGCGTGTGTGAGGGCAGCCCGTCGATCGCGTAGAAGGCGATGAACGCCGCCGCGCAGACAGCCGCAAGCAGCAGCAGCGCGATCACGACGGTCTCGGCGGCGCGCTCCGGCGGCGCGGGCTCGACGATCTGCTCGTCGGCCGTCCGCTCGCGCCCGCGCCGGCGACGTCCGACCAGAAGCGTGCCGAGTGCCAACAGCAGACGGCGCAGGAGCCTCAAGAGCGGATCCTGTCGCCGATAACGAGACACGTCATGACGAGAGCGAGAGCGGCGATCAGCCAGGCCACCATTCCCTCCGGGATCGGGCCGAGGTTGCCGATCCCCCAGCCACCTCGGTCCGGCGGGTGCTTGGTGCTCTGCACGTAGGCGATGATCGAGTTCAACTCGCCGTCGCTGATGGCCGCCTTCGAGAAGCGGGGCATCAGGTACGGGCCGATGCGGACGGCCTCCGCGACCTCGGTGGTCGAGGCGTCCTCGAGCGGCGGAACTCGCGCGCCGGTCACGAAGCCGCCCCTGGCGGCCACCTGATGGCAGCCGGCGCAGTGCTCGGTGAACAGATGTTGTCCAGCCGCCAGGTTGCCCTCGGCCGGCCGGGGGCGCGGGACGGACGGCCCGGGCGCCAACCCGGCGACGTAGGCGATCAGGGCCCGCAGCTCCCGATCGGTGAACTCCACCGGCCGTCTGGTGGGCTGGTCGGTCGGGTCGCCGAGCGGCATGTACCCGTTGCGCAGGTAGAAGTCGGCCGCCAGCGCGCCGACGCCCTGAAGCGACGGGCCCATGCCCTCCACGCCCCCCGCGCCCGGCCGGGGCTGCTCCACCCCGCTCCCGTCGACGCCGTGACAGCTCGAGCAGTTGCCGGCGTAGAGCTGCGATCCGAGCTCCCGCAGCGACATGCCCGCCTCCCCGGCCGGTCTGGAGATCCCGCCGCGGGGCTGCCCCTGGGCGATGGCGGGCGCCCACACCGCCAGCACCGCCACGCCGGCCAGCGCGAGGGCCGCCCGGGTCATGACTGGTGACAGTCGGTCAGCACGATCGCGCCCACGCCGCTCATCACGATGATGCAGAAGAAAAGCGGACCGAGCAGCAAGCCGACCGTGCCCAGGAAATGGACCCTGCCCCTGGGCGGCGGCTCTTCCGCGCCGCCGGTGCCTCGAACCGGCCTCGTGTGGAGGAAGACCTTGAGCGCCGACAACTCGGCCAGCACCGCGATCGAAGCGGCCGCCACCGTCGCCACGAGCGTGGTCCCGTTCAAGGCCAGGCCCCGGTCGCCGCCCGGGTTGCAGGCGGCCTCGGTCAGCCCATAGCCGACCAGGAACTGGAGCGTCCAGGCGAACGGAGCTCCCAGCACGCCGAACCACATGAAGAGCCGAAGCGGCTGGGCAGGTCGCGGGGATCTCACAGCCTGGGCGAGATCTGGGTCAACACGACGATGACGGCCAGCGCGTTGACGAAGTACCAGTAGACGGTCACGACACGGACGGCGATCACCCGGTAGTTGGTGAGCCCCGACAGCAGCCGGGCGAGCAGCCACAGCACGAGCAGGATGCCGACGAGCACGTGCAGGTGGTGGGCGGCCAGAAGCGTGAAGTAGATCGAGCCATAGGCCGTGTCGTCGGGCTTGAACCTGTCCAGGTCGGAGGCGAAGAAGTGGACCTGGAAGGCCAGGTAGCCGGCCTGGACGAGCACGGCGGCGAGCAGCGCGAGCCAGCTCGCGCGCGTGCGGCCGGCCCGCGCCGAGCGGGCGGCCAGGAGCATCGGCAGGCTGGTCGCCACGAGCACCCCGGCCAGAATCAGCGGGGCCGTCATGTCGGGCGCCTCGATCCCGGGCGGCGGCCAATGTGCGTTCCTGACGCGCAGATAGAAGTAGGAGGTGATCAGCGAGCCGAAGAAGGCGGCCTCGGTCGCCACGAGCAGGGCCACGCCCCACCAGCCGTTCGGCATGGCCCGGCGCTTGCGGGCGACGTAGGACGCCGCGGTCGCGCTCGTCGCCTCCATGCTGCGGGTGACGTCGTTCATGCCTCCTGCGGCTCCTTCCAGTGCCAGCCCCCGAGCACGACGAGCGCCAGGGCGGCGAAGCCCGCCGCTATCACGTAGTGCGTCGTCAGCAGCATCGTGAAGGTCCCGGCCAGCATCAGCGCGAGCAGGACGGGTGACCAGGACTCGCCGGGCATCTCCAGGACCTCGTCGAGGTCCGCGTCCAGCACGGTCGAGCTCGGCGTCTCGTGGCCGCGCCCGAGCACGAGCTCGCCGCGCTCGAGCTTTCCGGCGTCCTCGCGGCGGTCCTCGCGGTCCCACATGGGGTACGGGCTCGTGACCGTTGGGATCACGGCATAGTTGTAGTCCGGGGGCGGCGAGGTGGTGGACCACTCGAGCGTGTCCCCTCCCCACGGGTCGTCCCCGGCCGCCTGCCCGCGGAACAGGCTGACCGCCAGGTTCACCACCACGAGCAGCAGTCCCGCCGCCAGCAGGTAGGCGCCGATCGACTCGACGACGTTGTAGCCCGTCCAGCCGAGTCCGCCCGGGTACGTGTACTGACGCCGGGGCATCCCCAGCAGCCCCACGATGTGCATCGGGAAGAACGTCAGCGCGCTGCCGACGAACGCGAGCCAGAAGCTGGCCTGCCCCGCGCGCTCGTGGTACATCCGCCCCGTGACCTTGGGGAACCAGTAGTACATCCCGCCGAGCAGCGGGAAGACCGCGGCCCCGAAGATGACGAAGTGGAAGTGGGCCACGACGTAGTAGGTGTCCGTCAGCTGCTGGTCGAAGGGGATCGCCGCGAAGGTGATTCCGGACAGGCCGCCGACGATGAAGAAGACGATGAAGCCGACGATCCAGAGCAGCGGCGTCTTGAAGCGGGGCGTGCCGCTCAGGAGCGTGGTGATCCAGGCGAACAGCTGGATGCCGCTCGGGATCACGATGATCAGGCTGGCCGCCGCGAAGTAGATCGTGGTGATCGTCGACAGCCCGACGGCGAACATGTGGTGCGCCCAGACGCCAAAGCCGATGAAGGCGACCAGCACCTCGGCAAGGGCGACCAGCGGGAAGGCCACCATGCGGCGGCGGGCGAAGGTGGGGATGATCGCCGTCGCGATCCCGAAGGCCGGCAGGATGATGATGTAGACCTCGGGGTGGCCGAAGATCCAGAACAGGTTCTGCCACAGGAGCGAGTCGCCGCCGCTCGCGACGTCGAAGAAGTGGAAGCCGAGCTTGCGGTCGAGCTCGAGGAAGATCAGCGCGCTGTTGAGCGGCGGCAGCGCGAACAGCAGGGC
>JBHELQ010000161.1:0-10653 GCA_046262995.1 Thermoleophilaceae bacterium | reverse complement strand
GCCTCAGCCTCGGAAACCGGCGCGCCGGACGTAGCGCCGGAGCGTGCGCGGATGGCGTATCAGCCGCTTGTCCGCCACCGCGACGAAGCGCACCTTCCCGTGCCTGACGCCGAACAGACGACGGCTGTGCGGTCCGGCGCGGTAGACGCCGCGCGCGATTCGGCGCGCGTGCCTGAAGCGCCTTCGCAGCTTCCTCACGCCCGAGCCTCGATGCACGCCGCGCATCCCGTGGGCGCGAGCCGTCGTCGTGACGAGACGAATGCGTCCGCGGCGCGAGCGCCTGGAGAAGACGGCCGTTACACGCCCCCTCGAGCGTTTCACGCACCAGCGGTATACGTAGCGGCCACGGCGCACCGGCTTCGGAGCGATACGACGCAACGCTCGCCGGCGGGTGTAGCGCAGTCGCACGCGGCCGATGTTGCGCGGCCCGATCGGCGAGCGGCGGGCCAGGCAGCTGCGGGCACTGGGCCAGATGCCCTTGAACAGGCGCACGGCGTAGAAGCCCTGGACCCCGTCCGAGTACCAGACCTCGCGGCGCGAAGGCGCGTACGCGGGGCCGGACATCGCGTAGTTGCTGGGCTCCACGCCCGACGAGTTGGACCGCAGCGGCGCCGCGAAGTAGGCGAGCTCCCTCGGGTGGTAGGGATCGCGGATGTCGAATATCCGCAGGCCCGACAGGATGAACGAGCAGCCGACTATGCCTGGCTCGTTGCGCCGCGGGACGGTGCAATAGTGGCCCGCGTAGCCCTGCAGCGAGCTCAGGGCGCCGCTGTTGCCGGGGTCGTTGGCCAGCCTCGCTCGGTTCTGCGGCTGGTGCACGGCCAACCGCAGATTGGACACGACGCGGGGGTGCTTCTCATTCTCGATGTCGATGATCCGCGCCGCGCCCACCCTGCTCCCGTTCGTCGAGGGCGAGCTGCTGTCGCCGTTCGTCGAGAACTCGTCGACCTCGACGAGGTAGTGCCTGCCCCGAATCGTCACAGGCTGCGCGACCTGCGGGATGGTCCTCTCCGGCCAGCTGAGGCGACTGATCTCGGGCACCTGCGGGTTCTGCTTGCGCGCCTGGACCTGACTGAGGTCGATGATGATCAGGCCGACGCCGATTCCTGCCACGTAGCCGCGCCTGCCGTCGTTCGAGACGGTCATGCCGTGAGACGGAATGCGCCCGAACCAGATCGGCTTCGGAACCTTGGGGTTGCTCACGTCCACCGCCACGATGCCGCCGGTGGTGAGGGAGGTCGTGTAGTACGTGTTCCCGTCCGGGGCGAAGCCGCTCTCGTGGCCGAGGATGCCGACCGGAAGGCTCGACTGCAGTGCCGGATGCCGGCAGTCCTCGTTCACGTCATAGATATCGACGACGCTGGGGTAGACCGTCGGGTTCGCAGTGGTCGCGGCGAGCAAGCCGCGCCGCTTGTTGAGCAGCAACGACTCGTGCGGTGTTTGCATGGCCGGCGTCATCAGCGTGGTCGTGCGCCGTGGTCGCGCCGGGTTGGACATGTCGAGCACAGGGGTGCCGGTGGGGCTTTTGCTCAGGTTCTCGGCGTTGCCGGGAAAGAGAAGCGTGCCGTCGTAGAAGGCGCACTCGTGGCGGTGCCGGTCGACGAAGCGCTCGACCTTGTAGCCGCCGGAGACCCCCTCGTGACCGAGGAGCCGGAGATTGCAGGTGAAGCCGCTCCTCGCGCTCGCAGGCACACGGCCCTGCATGCCGGTCTCGGGACGCGAGCCGGGCCGGCAATGGGGCCGCGGCACCGGGCGGGCGGTTGCAGCGGCCGACGCCGCGCGCGGAGCGTTGGCGCCCTGCGCCTGCTCGCCACCGGTCATGAAGCCGGGGCCCGTGTGGGCGACGCTCGGACCTGCCAGCAGCCCGAAGGCCCCGCAGGTCGCCATCAGGAGCGCCAGGCTTAGCCGCCTGGGACGAGCTTGGGGCAAGGCGCTTTCCGACCGCTTCATCGTGGCTCTCCCTCCGTCGCCGACGACCCCGCGACCGGGCGTCAGCTATGTGAGTACGGGCTGGTACTTCTAGCTGTACGCTCCCGTACCCAGAGACGGGCCGGCTGTAACAAGGGCCGCTCGCCGAGGGAAGCCAGACGTCAGATGGCGAACGACGTATGGCGGCGAGTCTGGGGAGGCACACCGTGCTCGAACAGCGCTCGCGCGATGGCCTGCACGGCCGCAGTGACCTCCTCGACGTCTTCGACGCGCGCCCGCCTGGCGTAGTCATGCACGTGGGCCTCTGCCGTGACGATGATGGCGGCATAGGCGACCTCGTCGAGCTCCGGGATCGGCGCTCCCGCCCGCCGCGCGAGCACTGCAACGCCCGCGACCACCCGCATCCAGTCGGCGAGCGCCCCCGCCCGAGCCTCGAGGCCGGCTGGGCCGACGGCGTGGATCTCGATCAGCGTCGTCGTGGCGACCTCGGGGTGCTCGGCCATCCAGCTGAAGTATGTGGCGATGCCGGCGTCGAGCTTGTCCTGCCACTCCGCTTCCTTCGCGGCCGCCTCGAGCGAGGCCTCGATGAACGCGCCCGTCATCTGCCGGTACGCCTCGAGGAAGCAGCTCTCCTTGTCCGCGAAGTGCTCGTAGAAAGCGCTCCGTGATGTCCGAGCTACGCGGACGATGTCCGCGATGGTCATGGCCTGATAGCCGCGATCGCACGCACACTGAACGATCGCGCGGAGAAGACGCTCCTTCTGAAGGCGGCTGACCTGCTCCGGTGGGAGTGTGTGGCGGCCCGCAGGGATCAGGAGCTGGTCATCGATCTTGACGTCCCGCACGGGCCCCGAGCCTACCGCAGTGACTAAGGCGTACTTTCACGAGTACAAATGCGTACTGATGCGGCTCGGTCCGAGCGGGAAGTCGCCTGGACCTGCCGCAGCGGGCTTCCCGGGGATGGGTCTTCCGCGCATAGGTCGGCTGGAGTGATCGCGCTCGTTGATGTACGCCCTTGTCGCGCTCCTCCGCCAGCGCCGTCAGACGAGGCGCCGCCAGCTCCACGGCGGGTCGGGCGAGCCGGGTCGAACTGAACCTCGTACTAATCAGAGACGTTTAGCAGCCCGGGAATCCCAGGTACGTTGTGTTCGAGCGGCCTAGGGAGGGGTCCTGATCGCGACGGTCTGCGGGCTCGCCCGAGATTGTGAGCAGCGGCACGCAGCAACCCGAAGCCGTCATACGGCAGTACCTCGAGGAACAGGGCGGCACGGCCAAGGCCTCGCTTCATCACCTGCTGACAACGTTCGGTGTAGATCCGGCCGACGAAAACGGCAGACAGCGGATTGAGATCTGGCTGGCAGAGGCCGGGGTAATTGCCGACCGACGCCTCTCTGGCCTCGCGGAAGACGACGAGATAACACTGTCTCTCGAGCCGTCGGCCGCAGGTCCTGAGACGGGCGCTGCTGCTTACGGCTCCAGCCGCGAGCCTGACAAATCTAAGCCTGCCGAAGCCCCAACTGGCCGCTCTCCCGTCGAGGACCACAACGACGCGCCGGTGCGGGTGTGTCGAAAGTGCTCAGTGCAGACGCGGACCTTCTCCGACCGTTGTCCGAACTGCGGCGCCTCTTACGTGCGAGGGCTGGCCAGGCTCCCGGGTCGCACGAAGGCACTGCTGTTGGCCGTGCCGATCTTGATCCTGCTGGCGGCAGCAGGTGCTGGCGTTGCCCTCAAGATTCGCCACGACAACGACGTGAAGAAACATAAGCGAGAGCGCGCTAAGCGGGAGCGGGAGCGGCGGGACCGCGCGCGGCTGAAACGAAGGCGCGACGAGCTAACAATTTCGATCCGCACCGACCTGGTGAAGGAGCTGGAAAGCGCGGTCACCAAGGACGCCCGAAAGACAGTTGCCGATGGTCTTCTTGATGGGCCAGTTCTGCGGTCAAGCTGTGATCCGCTCTCCGGGGGACCCAAAGACCTGGCCGCGCATAGGGGGCGCTTCGAGTGCTTGGCGATCAACAAGACCAACGACGACGGAAGCTACGAGGGCTACCGATACAGCGCGAGCATCGATTACGACAGTGGGACCTATCGCTGGCGGCTCGGCGGAGGCTGAACCGGGTGGGCATAAGCCATCGCCGTCGGCGGGCCTTGTCTGCCGCTTACGCGTTTGTGGTGCTCTTAGAGCTGGTTGGATGTGGCGGGAACGACTCGGGATCGGATCAAGAGGCGCAAGCGGAGTCCGTCGCCAGGGCATACATCCACGCCCAGGAGCGGGGCGATACGAGGGCCCTATGCGACCTTCGCACGGCCCGGGCAGTTCACGCTCAAGGCGGTCGCACGGCCTGCCAGCGCGAAGCCCGTGGAACGAGGATCCAGGCTGGGGCCGCGAAGATTATCTCCGACCGTACTAAGGCGAGCGACAGGTCGGGCAGTGTCGTGTTCCACCTCGGCAGAGGCCCCACTGGCAATGTGCAGACACTGATGATGAAGCTGAAGCGCGAGGGTCCACGCTTCCGCGTCGACGGCATCGGCTTCGCATCGCCGCACTAGCGGATGCACGCACCGTGAACGCACGGGAGCGCCCAACACATCAGCGCGAGAGGCTGATGTCCGGCTGGGCGGTCGTGACCGATCCCAGCCCGTGTGAAGGAATCTCGGCTCAGCGGAGGCTCGCACTGTGTGCTGCGGCCCGGAGATGTACCGCGATAGCGGCAAGCGCTCTCGCCACGGTGTGGTTTCTCGGTTGTGATTCTGCGGCGCGGGACGAGGTTGCGGACTATTGCTCGTATGGGGCCGTTTCGCGCGCCCAGCTCCAAGGCTGCGAGGACCATGTCAGCGAGGACTACATCGCGAACCTTGACACGAATGCTGCACGCTACGCGCGCGGGGACCTGGACGAGTGCCTCGCCGATGCCGGGCCGTTCTGCGACGACCACTGATGCTCGCGCAGTGTGACTCCGCCCCGCCGTGGCGTGGAGGGAATTCAGGAGAGGTCTGGCTTCCTGCCCGTCAACTGCTTCCATCCCGCTTCCATAAGGGCCGAAAGGAAAAGGGGGGTGCCCTAGAAGGAGGAAGGCCCGCTCTACAAGCGGGCTCCCCAAGATGGGCGGTGCCTGGCTCGAACAGGCGACCTCCTGCTTGTAAGGCAGGCGCTCTACCAGCTGAGCTAACCGCCCCGCGGGGCGAGTGTATCGGCGGCCGCGCGGCGGTCTCCTACCATCCGGCGCGTGGACGCCCGCTTGTTCTGGAGGTCCCTCGTGGTGCAGGCGGTGGCTGTCGGGATCCTGTTCGCGGTCCTCGTGGCGCTGCCGCTCTCGCACGACTTCTTCGACGACTACGGCTGGCTGGTGGGGCCGCTGGCCTGGGTCGCGTGCGCGCTGGTCACGGCACGGGTGCTCTCGCTCCCACTCGGCTTCGTGTTGTTCTCCGCGCTCGCCGGGGGCGTTGCCGGAGCGATCGTGTTCCTGGTTGCGAACCACCTCGCGGGCATGGTTGCCAGCCTGCTCGTCTTCGCGGCTTCATGTGGAAGCTACGACCCGCAGGAGGAGACGGCGCGGGTAGGGTGATCCGGCACCCCGGAGCCTCAGGCGGAAGACGGTCCTAGCGCCGAGGACTGCGAACCCCCGCGACGAGCGCATTCCCTAGGTCGCTCAAGTAGGTGCGGATCGCTGAGTAGGGGACGGTGGTCCGAACACGCCCGGCCGGGGGTGGGGTCACCTGCTCCGTCGGGAAGCCGATCACGAGCCCTCGGATCGTCAGTGCGAAGTAGCGGTAGTTGCGGGCGGTCGGGTTGAAGCCGCGCAGGTACGAACGCCGTACGTACGGATCATCGTTATGGGCGACCGACCTCACCCAGCGGTTCGTCCTAAGCATCCGCGTGCGTACCAGGTCGGCGAGGGCGCGCAGGCCTCGTGTCGGGTCCACGAACAGGTCGCGGATTCCCACTCCTGAGCCGGAGGGGACTCGCAGGGTCACCGATTGCCAGCCCTCTCCATCGCCATTTCCGCAAACGAACATGAAGAAGTCCGGAATCAACACGCTGACCACTACCGAGCTCGCCGACGCCAAGCGGCGCCTGATCCAGGTCTTGAACTCGCCGTAACAGCGTGGGTCAGCCGCGATCGACTCGCGATCCAGCCGCCGATGGCGACGAGCCATACGAGTGTCAACTCGCTCGTCTGAGAGCACCACCCGACGGAGCGCGGTATTCACTCGTCTCAGGTCGAGGCCGGCTCCGCGAACCTGCGGGTACTTACTCCTTGTGCCGTAGCCACGCACCTGCATTGGGGGCGTTCGCTTCTCGACCAGCCTGAACGCCGTCACCGGTCGATCCGGCGGGGCTTGCGGTACTGCCACGCGCACCGCCGCGGTCGGAGCCTGCGACCGATCGCTGGACCCATGGCCGCAGGCGACGAGCCCCACCGAAATTGCGAGCAGGACCGCCCCCACGCCGAGCCACCGCAACGTCCTCATGACCGAACCACACCGCAGCTGTGGATCGAGCTACGCGCTCTCCCCGTCGGTTCAGGAGGCCAATGCCTGCTCAATGGGGGCGACGGGATTCGAACCCGCGTCATCCGGCGTGAAAGGCCGGCGTCCTCGACCACTAGACCACGCCCCCGGCGCGTCGATTCTAGGGCGGAGCGACCTGAAATCGGCGCCGGCCCGGAAAGGTCCTCAGGCATTTTCGGCATCATCCTCGGCAGCCCCCGTAGCTCAACCGGTAGAGCGGGCGCCTTTTAAGCGCACGGTTGGAGGTTCAAGTCCTCCCGGGGGCATCGGCGTTGCACTACGCCGTCAGTGGCGGAAGTGGCGGCGTGAGGTGAAGATCATGGCGGCCCCCGCCTTGTCGCAGGCGTCGACCACCTCGTGGTCGCGCTGGGAGCCGCCCGGCTGGATGATCGCGCGGGCGCCGGCCTCGATCGCCAGCTCGGGCCCGTCCGGGAACGGGAAGAAGGCGTCCGAGGCCAGGACGCAGCCGTCCAGGTCGCGCTCGGCCGAGCGCGCCTTGTCGATCGCGATCCGCACGGAGTCGACGCGACTCATCTGGCCCGCGCCTATGCCGATCGTCGCCAGCTCCTTCACGAGGACGATCGCGTTCGAGCGCACGTGCTTGCAGACCCGCTGGGCGAACAGCAGCTGGCCCCATTCGTCCTCGCTCGGCCGCCGCTCGGTCACGACCTGCATCTCCTCGCGCAGCTCCATGCTGCCGTCGCGGTCCTGGACCAGCAGGCCGCCGCGCACGCGCTTCAGGTCCTGCTCGCCCACCGGCGGGCGGCGTCGTTCCTGGTTGTCGAGCAGCCGCACGTTCGGCTTCTGCTGGAGGATCTCGAGAGCGCCGTCCTCGAAGCCCGGCGCGAGGATCAGCTCGACGAACATCGAGTGGAGCTTCTCGGCCAGCTCGCGGTCGATCGGCCTGTTGAAGCACATTGCTCCGCCGTAGGCGCTCAGCGGGTCGGTGGCGAGCGCCCTGTCGAAGGCCTCATTCACGTCCTTGCCGACCGCGCAGCCGCAGGGGTTGTTGTGCTTCACGATCACGGCCGACGGCAGCTCGAATTCCTCGAGCAGGGCGCGGCCCGAGTCGAGGTCGAGCAGGTTGTTGAAGGAAAGCTCGCGGCCGTGCAGCTTCGACACCATCGAGAGCAGGTGCGTGCGGGCGGCCGCCTGGGCGTAGTAGGCCGCGCGCTGGTGCGGGTTCTCGCCGTAGGGGAGCTCCAGCACCTTCTCGAACGCGCCCGCCCACTGGCCCGGGAAGTCGGCTTCACGCTCGGCGAACCAGCGCGAGATCGCGGCGTCGTAGCGGGCCGTGTAGGCGAAGGCCTCGACGGCAAGCGACTCGCGGGTGCGCTCCGACAGGCGCCCGTCGGACTCGCGCAGCTCGTCCAGCACGGCGTCGTAGCTCTCCGGCGAGACGACCACCGCGGCGAAGGCGTGGTTCTTGGCGGCCGCCCGGATCAGCGTGGGGCCACCGATGTCGATGTTCTCGATCACCTCGTCTTCCTCGACCCCCCGGCGCGAGGCGACCTGCTCGAACGGATAGAGGTTCGCGCACACCAGGTCGATCGGCTCGATCCCGTGCTCGTCGAGCTTGCCGACGTGCTCGGGCTTGGAGCGCACGGCGAGCAGCCCGGCGTAGATCCGGGGGTGGAGCGTCTTCACCCGCCCGTCGAGCATCTCCGGGAAGCCCGTGTAGTCCTCCACGGGCCGGGTCTCGATCCCCTGGTCCGCGAGCTCCTTGGCCGTGCCGCCGGTCGAGACGATCTCGACCCCGAGCTCCGTCAGGCCCCGCGCGAAGTCAACGAGGCCGCGCTTGTCCGACACGGTCAGGAGCGCTCGGCGCACCTGCACCTCGCCGGGCGGCGCCGGCTCGGATCCCCCCTGCTCAGCCGCCTTGGCCACGCGTGTCTCCGTCGTCCGCTTCGATTCGCACCTGCCGCGGATTCTCAGGGTTCAGGTGGACGCGTCCCGACGCGATCAGCCGGATCGCCTGCGGGAGCAGGCGATGCTCGACCCCGTGAACCCGATCCTCGACCTCGGCGATCACGGAAGGGTAGGAAAGGTCGATCGCCTCCTGCAGTACGACCGGGCCGCTGTCAACCTCCTCGTCCACGAAATGAATCGTCACGCCGGTCACCTTGACGCCGTGGTCGAACGCCTGCTGGATCGAGCGCACGCCCGGGAACGCCGGCAGCAGGGAGGGGTGGACGTTGATGATCCGGCCCTGGAAGCGGCGGATGAGCTCCGGACCCAGCAGCTCCATGAAGCCCGCGAGCACGACCAGATCGACGCGACGCTCCTCGAGCCAGTCGCCGAGCGCTCGGTCCCGCCGTGCCCGATCCGCATGGGCGGCGATCTCGAAGACCCCGCTCTCGACCCCGGCGGCCCGGGCCCGCTCGAGGCCGCCCGCCTGCGGCGTGCTCGACGCCACGCCCACGACCTCGATCCCGTCCCGGCCGTGCACCGAGTCGAGGATCGCCTGCAGGTTCGTCCCCGCCCCGGAGACGAGCACGCCGACCCGGAAGGCCACGGCTAGGCGGCCGCCCTGGCGGCGAGCCGCAACACCGGATACGGGCCGCCCGTGGTCTCGAGCCGACCGTCCGCGATCAGCTCGTCCACGCGCGTGAGGATCTCGGCTCGGCGCATGTGCGACCAGCCGCCGTAAGCCGGCAGGCCGTCGTAGGAGTTGCGGAGCAGCTTCTTGCTGCGCGCTCCGTGCAGGATCTCGGCGCAGGTGGTCCGTCCCACGGCGGGACGCGCCTCTCCCGCGACCGACACGATCGCCTCGTCCAGGTCGGCGAACGACTGGGGATCCGGCCGGGGTGCCACCGGGACCAGGCCCTGGTCGCAGGCATCGCAGCAGGGGCCGGCACGGCCGACCGGCTCGCCGCCGTCCCCGAAGTGACGCAGGATCGTCCGGCGCCGGCAGGAGTCACTCTCGACGTAGGCCCAGACCTCGCGGTACTGGCGCCAGCGGGCGCGGGCCGCCTCCTCGATCGACGCGCGGCAGAGAGCGTCGGCCCGCCGGTCGAACGCGGCCCGGATCCTTCCCGCGACCCGATCGCGGGCGGACGGCGAAGGCGCCAGGACCCCGGCCCGCGCGAGATGCCCGAGCAGGGCCTTCAGGCGATCGAAGCCGCCCACCTGCCGCGCGAGCTCTCCGGCATCCACCGCGTAGCGGCCCTCGCCGTCTGCGGTGGCCGCCAGGCGGTCGGCGAGCCACGCCGGCAGGCCGTCCTCGACCTCCTCGCTGCGGATGAAGTGCACGTGAAGGGCCTTGTCGCGGTTCTCCGCGAGCAGCAACGCGCGCGCCGCCTTCCCGTCGCGGCCCGCGCGGCCGGCCTCCTGGTAGTACGCCTCGAGCGAGGACGGCACGCTCGCGTGCACCACGCTGCGCACGTTCGGCTTGTCCACCCCCATGCCGAAGGCGTTGGTGGCCACGATCACGCGTGCCTCGTCCGCCAGGAAGGCCCGCTGCACGTCGGCGCGGTGGGAGCGCTCCAGCCCCGCGTGGTAGGCGAGGGCCGGCTCGCCAAGCGCCTGCTCGAGCTCGAGCGCGATCTCCTCCGCGCCGGCCCGCGTGCCCGCATAGACGATCGCCGGCAGTGCCTCCGGCTCGCGCAGGGCCTGGGTCAGGACCGCCCGCTTCTCGTGTGGCGCGGGCCGGGCAACGGCGAACGAGATGTTCGGACGGTCGAAGCCCGTGGCCACCCGCAGCGGATCGTCCAGCCCGAGCCGCCGCGCCACGTCCTGCGCCACGCGCGGCGTGGCGGTCGCGGTGGAGGCGACGATCGAGCCGGCGCCTACGGCCCGCGCCGCGTCGCCGAGCCGGAAGTAGTCCGGGCGGAAGTCGTGCCCCCACTGCGACACGCAATGGGCCTCGTCGACCACGAACAGCCCGACCCGGGCGCCGGACATGCGCTCGAGGAAGCCGGGCGCGGAGAAGCGCTCCGGCGCCACGTACAGGAGCCTCAGCTCGCCCGCCTCGGCCCGGCGCAGCGCCTCCTGGTTGGCTCCGGAGTCCTGCTGGGCATTGACGAGTGCGACCAGGTCGCCGTGGCCGCGGGCGACAAGCGCCTCGACCTGGTCCTGCATCAGCGCCACGAGCGGCGAGACGACCACGGTGAGGTCGTCGCGCAGCAGGGCGGGCAGCTGGTAGCAGAGGGACTTGCCGGAGCCGGTCGGCATGACGACCAGGACGTCGCGACCTTCGAGCGCCGCCTCGGA
>JBHELQ010000160.1:0-2410 GCA_046262995.1 Thermoleophilaceae bacterium | reverse complement strand
ACCCGCCGCACGCGTTCGTTGCGCCAGTCGAGCGCCAGGTGGAAGCGCCCGCCGCGACCTCGCAGCCATGGCAGCGGCAGCGCGAACTGCACGACCGTCCCCGCCAGCACGCCGTAGGCGTACGCGTCGATGTCGGTCTTGAGGACCGGGGTGAGCCCGACGAGCGCCGCGATGATCACCGCGTTCCAGGCGACCGGAGCGATCGCCGGCACGCTGAAGTGCTCGAACGAGTTCAACATCCCCACGACCACGCCCGACAACGCCAGGAACAGCACGATCGGGAACAGGAGCCGGGACAGGCTCACGGTCAGGTCGGCGAGCTCCGGGTTGTCGCCGAAGCCCGGCGCGAACACCGACATGATCGGCCGTGCGGCGACGATGAACACGATCGTGATCGCCCCCAGCACGATCCCGATCAGCAGGAACAGGCTCGAGGCGACGCGGAACGCCTCCTTGCGCTCGCCCCTCTCGAGCAGCTCCGTGAAGACCGGCACGAAGGCTCCCTGCAGCGCCGAGTCGGCGAACAATGCGCGCATCAGGTTCGGGACCTGGAAGGCGATCGTGAACGCGGACATCGCCCCGCTGACCCCGAAGTAGCTGGCAGCGACGACCTCCCGGACCAGCCCCAGCACGCGCGACAGACCGGTGGCGATCGAGAAGAACGCGGTGCTCCGGGCGAGCCGGCGTCCCCTCCGGCCGGGGGCGGCGGGCGCGGCGCTGGTCGCGGGATCGGCCGCCATCCCCACGCTAGACTAGGCCGCCGCCGCGCCAGGGACCCCGGCGCGGCTTCGGTATCTCATGGCCAACATCGCGTCACAAGAAAAGCGGATCCACCGGGCGGAGCGGGAGCGAATCGAGAACCGCCAGCGGACCTCGCAGGTGAAGACCTGGTTCCGGCGCCTGGAGCAGGCGGTGGAGTCCGGCGACGCCGAAGCGGCCGAGAGTGAGTTCGTGGGGCTCGTCTCGCGCGTCGACCGCGCGGTCAAGACGGGAGCGCTCCACAGCAACAACGGCGCACGCAAGAAGGCCCGTGCCGCTCGCCTGCGCGCCCGTCTCTAGCGGACCCGGCTAACGCGTCGCCCGCGCGAGCGCCAGCGAGAACGCCGTGTCCTCGTCCAGCGCATGGTCGCCGCCCCCGCGCAGCTCGACCTCGAGATCCGCGAGCACGCACATGGAACGCTCGAGGCTCGCGGGGTCGCTCTTCTTCGCCCGGGCGAGCGTGCGCTTGGCGAGCCAGGGCGGCATGCCGAGTGCCTGCCCGGCCTTCTGATCCGGGACGCCGGCGTCGAGCAGCCGCGCCGCCCGGTGGACCTCCCTGAGCCTGCGCGCGAGCGTGTAGACGAGCCGGCCCGGCCGCTCGCCGTGGGTCTCCAGCTCCTGCGCCAGCGCAAGCGACGAGCGCAGGTCGCCGGCGACCAGCGCGTCGGCGAGCTCGTACGCCTGCGGAGCGGCATCGCCGGCGGCGAGCTGCTCCACCGCCTCGGGATCCAGCCTGGTCGAGGGATGCAGCGCCAGGGCGAGCTTCTCGAGCTCCCGAGAGAGGCGCTGCTGGCTGCCGCCCACCAGCGCGACGAGGCCCTTGGCCGTCTCGACATCGGTCTGAAGCCCGAGCTCCCGGGCCCGCTCCACGATCCACTTCGGCAGCTCCCACGGCTTGGGGGCAGGGCACTCGCGGACCTCGCCGCCGGCCTTCTCGACGGCCTTGGTCAGCCGCGCGGCCGGCTTCCCACGGACCACCAGCACCAGCACCATGTCGGGCGGCATCTGGGTCAGCCCCTCCTCCAGCTCGCCGAGTGCCCCCGCCTTCCAGGCGCCGGCGTCCTCGACCAGCAGGTAGCGGCTGCCCGTGTCGAAGGTCAGAGTCGAGAGGGCGCTCGCGACGGCCGCGGGCTCTGCCTCGCGGGCGTCGAAGAGCTCCAGCCCGCCCGGGCCTCGCTCCTGCTCGGCGCGCTTTCGCACCCGGGCGCGCCAGGCATCGATCTTGGCGTCGTCGTCGCCGCAGACGAGGTAGAGCGAGCCCATTTCGGCCACGGAGCGAGTGTAGGGCGGACGGATGACGCGATCAGCGCTCGGTCCGCACGCGCAGCCTCCCGGGCCCCACCGTGAGGGCGACGGTGCCGTCGCGGTCGGTGCGCCAGGTTGGAATGCCGGCGCGCCTGAGCGCCAGGAGAGTCGAGCGGGCGGGATGACCGTAGGGGTTGGCGCGGCCCACCTCGATCGCGGCGGCCTCCGGGCGCAGTCGCTTCAGGACTCCGGCCAGACCGGGATCCGCGCTGCCGTGATGGGGGACCTTCATGGCGTCCACGTCGGGCAGCTCGAGCGGAGCCAGGGCATCGCTCTCGGCGTCCGCCGAGAGGAGCAGGTCGAAGCCCCCCTCGCTCACGGTGGCGACGACGGCGCGCAGATTCGG
>JBHELQ010000159.1:0-2268 GCA_046262995.1 Thermoleophilaceae bacterium | reverse complement strand
CGGCTGTTGCTGCACGGCGTGACCGGCTCGGGGAAGACCGAGGTCTACCTGCGCGCGGCGGCCGACGTGCTCGAGCGCGGCCGCTCGGCGATCGTGCTGGTACCGGAGATAGCCCTGACCCCGCAGACCGCGGGGCGCTTCGTTGAGCGCTTCGGCGACGCCGTCGCCGTGCTCCACTCACGCCTGACGGCGCGCGAGCGCTACGACGAGTGGGCCCGGATGCGCCGCGGCGAGGCCCGCGTCTGCGTCGGCCCGCGCTCGGCCGTGTTCGCCCCCTTCGCGGACCTGGGCCTGATCGTGGTCGACGAGGAGCACGACCACTCCTACAAGCAGGAGGGCGACCCCCGCTACGACGCGCGCCTGGTTGCCGAGCGCCGGGCCGAGCTCGAGGGCGCGCTGCTCGTGGCGGGCAGCGCGACGCCTCGCCCCGAGAGCTTCCTGCGCTACGAGCGGCTGGTACTCGCGGAGCGGGTGGACGGCCGCCGGCTGCCGCCGGTCGAGATCGTCGGCACGGCCGGCCTGGCGGGCCCCCTGCACCAGCGCACGCGCGACGCGCTGGAGGAGGTGCGCCGCTGCGGCCAGAAGGCGATCGTCCTCCTGAACCGCCGCGGCTGGTCGAACTTCCTGACCTGCCGCGTCTGCGGCCACGCCTGGGGCTGTCCGCAGTGCGACGTGACGCTGGTCCTGCACCGGGCCGCCGCAGAGGTGGCGTGCCACCACTGCGGGCACCGCGAGCCGGTTCCCTCCGCCTGCCCGGATTGCGGCTCGGTCTCCGTGGCGCGGCACGGCGCGGGAACCGAGCAGCTCGAGCGGGAGCTCGAGGCACTCATGGCGCCGCTCGCCGTCTTCCGCCTGGACTCGGACGTCTCGAAGGCCGGGGCCCTGCTCCAGGCCTTCGACTCGGCGTCCGCCGGCGTGCTCGTGGGGACCCAGATGGTTGCGAAGGGCCACGACTTCCCGGAGGTCACGCTGGGCGTCGTCCTCGACGCCGACTCGACGCTCCGCTTCCCGGACTTTCGCGCCGAGGAGCGCACCTTCGCGCTGGTGGCGCAGCTGGCCGGCCGCAGCGGGCGCGGCGAGCGCGGAGGCAGGGTGATCGTGCAGGCGCTCGACCCGCACGCGCGCGCCCTGCGCCATGCCGCCGCGCACGACGCCCAGGGATTCCTGCAGGGCGAGCTCGAGCGCCGGCGGGCGCTCTCCTATCCGCCGCACGGCCACCTGATCAGGGTGGTCTGCTCCTCGGGGGCGCCCGGGCCGGAGGGCGACGCGGCCGAGGCGCTGCGAGAGGGCATCGCGGCCGCCGGCGTGCCGGCGCTCGGGCCCGCGCCGCTGTTCCGGCGCCAGGGCCGCCACCGCGCCCAGCTCGTGGTCAAGGCGGGCGAGCGCGATCAGGCGATAGCCGCCGTGCGCCAGGCCGTCCAGGCCGCGCCGCCGGCCCGGGGCGTCAGCCTCGCGGTCGACGTGGACCCGCAGTAGGGCTCAGCCGGCCACGGCGTACAGGCGCCACTCGCCGGGCACGCCCTTGAGCTCCGCGCGTCCGCGCTCCTCGAACTCGATCCCCGAGCCGACCACGAGGTCCTTGACGGTGCCCGACACGAGCACCTCGCCTGGCCGCGCCTTCGCTGCCACGCGGGCACCGATGTGCACCGCCATGCCACCGATGTCCTGGCCCCGGAGCTCGCACTCCCCGGTGTGGAGGCCCGCGCGGATCTCAATGCCGAGCCGCTCGATCTCACCCGATAGCGAGCGGGCGCAGCCGATCGCCCTGGCAGGCCCGCTGAAGGTGGCGAGCACGCCGTCCCCGGTCGACTTGATGCGCTGGCCCTCGTGGCGCTCGACCTGGCGGTGCACGAGCGTGTCGTGCCGGTCCAGGAGCTCCCGCCAGCGCCGGTCGCCCAGGTCGGCGGCCCGCTCGGTCGACCCGACGATGTCCGTGAACAGGACGGTCGAGAGCACGCGCTCGGGCGGCCTGGCCTGCCGTGTGCCGGTCACGAACTCCTCGATCTCATCGAGCTCCGGGTCGGGCTCGATGAAGAACGCGTGATCGCTGCCGGGCGTCTCCACGAAGCGCGCGCCCGGGATGCGCTCCGCCATGTAGCGGCCGAGCGCCGTCGGGACGGCGCTGTCGCGGCGCCGGTGCAGGACGAGCGTGGGCGCGCTCACCAGTGGCAGGACCTGGCGCGCGTCCAGCTCCTTGTACATGCCGAGCAGGGCGATCGCGCCTCCGGGGCTCGTGCCCATGCGGATGAAGCGGCCCCAGGCGCGCTC
>JBHELQ010000158.1:0-2653 GCA_046262995.1 Thermoleophilaceae bacterium | reverse complement strand
TGTCGGACACGACGGCCAGCAGCATGACCGGGGATACACTGACCGAAGCGGGCGCCCGTAGCTCAGTGGATAGAGCGCTGCCCTCCGGAGGCAGAAGTCGCAGGTTCGAATCCTGCCGGGCGCGCCTCGCCTTGTGGCGGTGGGCAGCGCTGGGCTAGGGTCGACACAGCCGAGTACTAGCCCGCGACCTAGACGTACTCCTCGGCCGGCACGGCCTCCGGTCCCTCCAGGCTGCTGATCGTCGGCTCGTAGCGCGCCTGAGCGATCGCCGTCGGGATGATCGCCGAGAGGACCACGACCGTCACGAGCAGCGAGAACTGCGTGCGGTCGATGATCCCGGCGTTCAGCCCGTAGAGCGACGAGATCGTGCCGAAGGTCAGGCCGGTGCTCATCATCAGGGTGGTGAACGTGGCGTGCTCCGGCACGAAGCGGCGGGCCAGCGGCCCGACCAGGCCGAGCTTGGGCACCATCTTCGAGGCGAACAGCACCGCCAGCAGCCCGAGATTGGAGAACACCGCCCCCAAGGACACGTTCAGGCCGCCGCGCAGGAAGAAGAACGGCGTCAGGAAGGCGAAGGCGACCACCCGCAGCCGCTCCTGCTCCTGCCGGTGCTCCTGGTAGTGACGCGCCATCACCAGGCCGAGGATGAAGGCCGGCAGCACGGCGTGGCCCTTGGCCGCGTCCGCCAGCACCATCAGCGCGAACAGGGCGACGAACACGAGCTTGATCTCGGGCTCGATCACCCGGTCGCCGTAGCGGCGGAAGAACCACGGAGCGAGCCTCGGTAGCAGCACGATCAGGCCGAGCGACACGGCCAGGAAGAGCGGGAACCAGGCGTTGGGCTTCACGAAGATGGCGGACAGCGCCAGCGCCGTGCCCAGATCTGTGACGAAGCAGGCGCCCATGATCAGCTTTCCGATCCGGGTCGCGTTCAGGCCGGTCTCCACGAGCACCGCGTAGACCACCGCGAGCGAGGTGGTGGATAGCGCGGTCCCCGCGATCAGCGAGGCCTTGAGCGTCCAGCCGAGCGGCCCCCAGGCAAGCAGCCAGACAACCAGGAACGGGCCCACGAACGAGGCGACCCCGATGGCCACGACGGCGGTCAAGCGCTCCTTGAAGTCGTCGGGGTCCACCTCCGCCCCGGCGAGGAAGGTGAGCACGATCGAGGCGAAGTTCGCGATGAATACGAGCCAGTCGGTATTCGGGTCGAGCCCGAAGACGTTGCCGGCGGCCACGCCGAGCGCGAGCTCGACCAGGGCGACCGAGATGCCCAGCTCGACGGACACCACGCTCGCGAGCACCACTACGGCGGACAGGACGGCGGCGAGTTGAATCGGATCCATTTGCGATGACCTCCGGACGTCGAGTCGACGGCTATGAGGTAGAGGCCATCAGCGGCTGAGACCGCGGTTATAGAGCGAGCCCCATCGCTCGGCGACGGAGAATAGCCCGTCAGCCGAGCTGCCGGTACCACTCCCAGCTGCGACGAAGCCCCTCATGCAGCTCCACCCGCGGCTCCCAGCCCAGCTCCAGGCGGATCGCGCTCGAGTCGAGCCACTGGCGGTCGATCTCCCCGGCGGGGGTCCCCTGCCCGCGCACGTCCGGCTCGAGCTCCCGGCCCGAGACCTCGATCAACCTGCGGACCAGCTCGAGCACCGCGATGGGCTCGCCGCGGCCCGCATTCCACGCCCGCCCGGCGAGGTCGCCGCGATCGAGCGACCCCGCCACGGCCAGGTAGGCCTCGACCGCGTCCTCCACGTACAGGTAGTCCCGCGCGGGAGTGCCGTCCGAGCGGACCACCGGCCGCTCGCCACGGGTCAGCGCTCGCGCCGTGTCCGGCACGATCCGCGACCAGTTCAGGTCCCCGGGGCCGTAGACGTTGGCGAGCCGGGTGACCGCCACGGGCAGGCCGTAGCTCACGGCATAGGAGCGGGCGATCAGGTCGGCACTCGCCTTGGAGACGTCGTACGGGTGCACCGCGAGCAGCGGCGAGTCCTCGCGGTATGGCAGCTCGTCCTGAGCGCCGTAGGCCTTGTCCGACGACGCCACGACCACGCGTTCGACGGTGCCGAGCTCACGGCAGGCCTCGAGCAGGTTGTAGGTGCCGCGGACGTTGGCCTCGAAGGTGGACAGCGGCGAGCGGCGCGCGGTCCCTACGATCGTCTGCGCCGCGAGGTGGAAGACGGTGCGCACCTCGTGCTCGTTCAGAACGCGCAGGATCGCTTCGTGGTCCGAGAGGTCGCAGAACGCGATCGCGCAGCGCTGCTCGACGCCTTCCGTCACGAAGCGCGAGTCGGGCTCCACGTCGCGACGGGGCACGACCACCCGCGCGCCCTCGTCCAGCAGCCGCTCCGCCAGCCAGGCGCCGATGAAGCCCTGGCCGCCCGTGACGAGCACGGAGCTCCCGGCGTACGCGGTCATGAGCCCGCCGCCGGCCGCGGGCTAACCGCCGGCCACTGCCGGGAGGATCGTCACCTCGTCGCCGTCGTCCACCGGCGTGTCCAGCCCCTCGAGGAAGCGGATGTCCTCGCCCCCGACGTAGACGTTCACGAAGCGGCGCAGATCGCCGTCCTCGGCGATCCGCTCGCGCAACCCGTCGTACTGGTCGTAGAGCCCGTCGAGCACCTCGCCGACCGTCCCGGCGGAGTCCACG
>JBHELQ010000157.1:0-5760 GCA_046262995.1 Thermoleophilaceae bacterium | reverse complement strand
GCGCTCGCTGCTCGAGCGCCAGCGGATCGCCAACGAGTCGGTGGGGACGCTCGACGCGATCGCGGTGGCCGCCGAGGACACCGACGCGAACGCCCAGGTCTTCCAGGTCCGCGACGGGGTGCTGGCCGACCGCCAGAGCTTCTACCTCGAGAACGCCGCGCGGCGGGACGAAGGGGAGGTTGCAGAGGAGTTCGTGCTCCAGTACTACGCCAGCGCCCTGGCGGTGCCGCCCCAGGTGATCGTCCCGCGCTCACTCCAGGGCGCCGATGCGCTGGCGGAGGCGCTGGCCGACCGCCGGGGCGCTCCGGTCGAGGTGCGCCACGCCGAGCGCGGCGACAAGCGCCGCATCCTCGAGCTGGCCGAGCGCAACGCGCGGCTGGCTTTGGATCAGGATCGGCTGCGCTCGGAGCGCCGCCGCTCGCAGCGGATCGAGGCGCTCGACGGACTCCAGCGCGCGCTCGGGATGGACGTCATCCCGATGCGGATCGAGTGCTTCGACATCTCGAACCTGATGGAGACCCACACGGTGGCGTCGATGGTGGTGTTCGAGGGCGGGGCTCCGAAGAAGTCCGACTACCGCCGCTTCCGGGTGCGCGACGCCGCGCAGGACGACGTCGGCGCGATGCGCGAGGTGCTGGCGCGGCGGATGGCGCAATACGTGGCGCAGCGGGAGCGTTCTCCGCACGAGAAGGACTACGACGAGAGCTTCGCCTCGGTGCCGGCGCTGATCGTGCTCGACGGCGGCAAGGGGCAGCTCGGGGCGGGCGTGACCGAGCTGGGGGCGTTCCGCGACCTGGGCACGACCGCGATCAGCCTGGCGAAGCGCGTCGAGGAGGTGTTCATCCCGGGGCGCCGGCAGCCGCTCGTGCTGGCGCGCGACACGGCGGAGCTGCAGCTGCTCCAGCGCGTCCGGGACGAGGCGCACCGCTTCGCGATCGAACACCACCGCAGCCGCCGCGATCGGGCCATGACCCGTTCGATCCTGGACGACCTGCCGGGCGTCGGACCGGCGCGCAAACGGGTGATCCTGCAGCACTTCGGCTCGCCGGAGCGCTTCCTGGGGGCGAGCCGCGAGGAGCTCGAGGCCGTGCCCGGCCTGCCGGGCAAGGTCGCCCGCGAGATCCACGCCTACGTGAACAAGGTGCGATGAACGACCGCCGTCCCCGGTACAAGGGGCCGATCGAGGACTTCGTGGTGATCACCGGGTTCTCCGGCGCGGGCAAGTCGCAGGCCATGGCCTGCTTCGAGGACGCCGGCTACTTCTGCGTCGACAACCTGCCGCCCGAGATGGTCGGCTCGCTCGCCGACCTGTTCGGCCACGAGGGCAGCAAGGTCGAACGGGCGGCGGTCGTCTGCGACGCACGGGCGGGCGACTTCCCCGAGGGTCTGCTGAGCGTGCTCGACGCGCTGAACGAGCGCGGCATCCCGCACCGGCTGCTGTTCCTCGAGGCCTCTGACGACGTGCTGGTCGACCGCTACAAGGAGACTCGCCGGCGCCACCCGCTGGGCGAGGGCGCCGGGGGGCAGGTCAGCCGCGCGGTGGCTCGTGAGCGCGAGCTGCTGCGGCCGCTGCGCGAGCGCGCCGACGTCTCGATCGTGACGACGGACACCTCGGCGGTCCGCCTGCGCCGCGTGGTGGCGGAGAAGATGCTGCCCCGCGGAAAGGTCGGCAAGCTCGCCGTCACCTTCCTGACCTTCGGCTACAAGCACGGGACCCCGCGGGAGGCGGACCTGAGCTTCGACGTCCGCTTCCTGCCCAATCCCCACTACGAGCCGGAGCTGCGAGAGCAGACGGGCCTGGACGCCGCGGTGGTCGACTATGTCCAGTCTTCGGACGGCCTGGCCGACTTCTACGAGCGGCTGATCCCGCTGCTCGACTACCTGCTGCCGGCCTACGAGCGCGAGGGCAAGGCCCACCTGACGATCGGGATCGGCTGCACGGGCGGGCGGCACCGGTCGGTCGTGGTCGCCGAGCGGCTGGGCGGCATCTACGGGGAGCGGGGCGACTATCTGGTGGACATCGTCCACCGCGACGTGGACAAGCCCCCCCGGCGGCCCTGACCCGGCCGGGACGGTAGATTCAGCCACAGAGCAATCGCGGAGGAAAGGGGAAGCGCATGGCCCTGAGGGCCGGGATCAACGGCTTCGGACGCATCGGCCGCAACGTCTTCCGGGCGGCGCATGCCAGAGGCGCTGACGTCGACTGGGTCGGCGTCAACGACATCACCGACACCGAGACGCTCGCCCACCTGCTCAAGCACGACTCGGTGCTCGGGCCCTTCCCGGGTCAGGTCGAGGCCTCGGAGGGCGGCATCGCGATCGACGGCAGGGAGCTGCGCGTGTTCGCGGAGCGCGACCCCGCCGCACTGCCGTGGGGAGACGTCGGCGCCGAGGTCGTGATCGAGTCCACCGGCCTCTTCACCGACCGCGAGTCCGCCGCCAAGCATCTCGACGCCGGCGCCAGGAAGGTGATCATCTCCGCGCCCGCCACGTCGCCCGACGTGACGCTGGCGCTGGGCGTGAACGACGACGCCTACGACCCCGCCGAGCACCACGTGATCTCGAATGCCTCGTGCACCACGAACTGCTTGGCGCCGGTCGCCAAGGTGCTGCACGACGCCGTGGGGATCCAGCACGGCGTGATGACCACGATCCACGCCTACACGGCCGACCAGCGGCTCCACGACGCGCCCCACAAGGACCTTCGGCGCGCCCGCGCGGCAGCGGCGAACCTGGTGCCGACCTCCACGGGGGCCGCCAAGGCGATCGGGCTCGTTATCCCGGAGCTCGACGGCAGGCTGAACGGGATCGCGGTCCGGGCGCCGGTCATCACCGGCTCGGTCGTCGACCTCGTCTGCTCCGTGGAGCGCCCCACGAGCGTCGAGGAAGTCAACCAGGCCTTCGCCGAGCGGGCGGACAGCGGCCCGCTCGAGGGCATCCTCCAGTACAGCGAGGAGCCGCTCGTCTCAACCGACATCATCAGCTCGCCCTACTCGTCCGTGTTCGACTCCGAGCTGACGATGGTGATCGACGAGCGGCTCGTGAAGCTCGTCGCCTGGTACGACAACGAGTGGGGCTACTCGAACCGCGTGGTGGAGCTGGCACAGCGGGTGCTCGCAGGGGCGCCCGTTGCCTAGGGCGCCCAGGGCGGCCCGAGCCGCACTCGGAAAGAGGTCCGTCCGCGAGATCCAGGTCCAGGAGGGGATGCGCGTGCTCGCGCGCGTCGACTTCAACGTGCCGCTCGAGGACGGTCGCGTGGTCGACGACTCGCGCATCCGAGCGGCGCTCCCGACGATCGAGCTGTTGCTGGGCCAGGGCGCCAGGGTCGTGCTGTGCTCGCATCTGGGAAGGCCCAAGGGACGCGACCCGCAGACATCGCTCCGACCCGCCGGGGAGCGGCTGTCCGAGCTGCTCGGCGAGCAGGTCTTCCAGGCGCCCGAGGTGATCGGCCCTCAGGTGCGGCGGGGCATCGACCGGCTGCGACCGGGCTGCCCGCTGCTGCTCGAGAACACGCGCTGGGAGCGCGGCGAGACGCGGAACGACCCCGAGCTGGCCCGCGAGCTCGCCTCGCTCGCCGACGGCTACGTCGACGACGCGTTCGGCTCGGCGCACCGCGCCCACGCCTCGACCGTTGGGGTGGCCGAACAGCTGCGCCCGGCGGTTGCGGGCCTGCTGCTGGAGAAGGAGGTCACCACGCTGCGCGGGATCGTCGAGGATCCCGAGCGCCCGTTGGTCGTGGTGCTGGGGGGAGCCAAGGTGTCGGACAAGGTGGCACTGATCGACCGCTTCCTCGACACCGCGGACACCCTGCTCGTGGGCGGCGCGATGTGCTTCAGCTTCTTCCGCGCCCAGGGCAAGCCGACTGGCAACTCGCTGGTCGAGGAGGAGGGTGTCGAGCTGGCGCGTCGAGCCCTGGCGAAGGCGGAGTCCGCCGGCTGCAGGCTGCTGCTGCCGCTGGACCTGGCACTCGGGGAGCGCTTCGATGCGGACGCCGAGCGCCGCGACCACGACGGGACCGACGTCCCCGACGGCTGGATGGGCCTCGACGTGGGACCGGCTACGGCGGAGGCGTACGCGGAGGAGGTCGACCGCGCCGGGACGGTGTTCTGGAACGGCCCGATGGGCGCGTTCGAGCTCGAGCGCTTCGCAGCCGGGACGCGGGCGGTGGCCGAGGCCGTCGCCCGCAGCGCGGCCACCACGGTCGTCGGCGGGGGCGACTCGGCGGCGGCGCTGGCGCGGTTCGGCCTGGCCGACGGCGTCGACTGGCTGTCGACCGGCGGCGGGGCGGCGCTGGAGTTGCTCGAGGGGAAGCCGCTGCCGGGCATAGAGGTCCTGGATGACGCCTGAGCGCCGGCCCTACATCGCGGCCAACTGGAAGATGTGGGGGACGCGGGCGGAGGCCCGCGAGTACTGCGCGAAGCTGCTGCGGCTGCTGCCCGATCCGCCGCGGCGGCAGGCTGACGTGGTCGTCTGCGGGCCGTTCACCGCGCTCGAGCTGCTCGTCGGGGAGCTGTCCGGGGCCGAGGTGGGGGTGGCGGCGCAGACCATGCACCAGGAGGAGACCGGCGCCTTCACCGGCGAGGTCTCGGCGCCGATGCTGGTCGAGCTCGGGGTCGACGCGGTGGTGCTCGGTCACTCGGAGCGCCGTCGCGACAACGCGGAGTCGGACCGCGCGCTGAAGGAGAAGCTCCCGGCGGCTCTTGCGGCGGGTCTCGAGCCGATCCTGTGCGTGGGCGAGAGTGAGGAGGAGCGCGAGGCCGACCAGACGGAGCGGCGGCTGCGCCAGCAGGTGCAGGAGGACATCGAGCTCGTGCCGGACGAACGCCTTGCAGAGCTCGTGATCGCCTACGAGCCCGTCTGGGCAATCGGCACCGGGCTGACCGCCACGCCGGAGCAGGCGCAGGAGGCGATCGCCTTCGTTCGCGCGCTGGTCGGGGACCGCTCGAACCAGGCCGCCGAGCGGGTCCGGATCCTCTACGGCGGCAGCGTCAAGCCGGACAACGCGTCCGAGATCCTGGCGCAGCCCGATGTCGACGGGGCGCTGGTGGGCGGGGCGAGCCTCGACCCGGAGGCCTTCGCCAGGATCGTGGCCGCCGCGGCGCCGTGAGCCTGCCGCCCGGCCCGGCGGGGCCGCCGGTAGCGCGCGCCTGCCTGGTGATCCTCGACGGCTGGGCCCTGGCGGAGCCCGGGCCCGGAAACGCAGTGGCCCAGGCGGACACGCCCGTCTTCGACGAGCTCTGGTCGAGCTATCCGCACTCCACCCTGACGGCGTGGGGCCCGGCCGTCGGCCTGCCCGAGGGCCAGATGGGGAACTCGGAGGTCGGGCACCTGAACCTCGGAGCCGGCGCCGTCGTCAAGCAGGACATCACCCGCATCGACGAGGCGGTCGAGGACGGCTCCTTCTTCCAGAACCAGCAGCTTCGGCGCGCCTGCGCGGCCGCGCGGGAATCCGGCCGTCTGCACCTGCTGGGGCTCGTCTCGGCTGGGGGAGTCCACGCGAGCATGGACCACCTGCGCGCTTGCGTGGAGCTCGCGCGGCGTGAGCGGGTTTCCGACCTGGTGCTGCACGCTTTTACCGACGGCCGCGACACGAACCCCGACTCGGGGGCGGGGTACGTCGCCGAGGTCGAGGGCTGGCTGCGCGAGGCCGGCGCCGGGCGAGTCGCGACGGTCAGCGGGCGCTACTACGCGATGGACCGCGACCGGCGCTGGGAGCGCACAAAGCTCGCCTACGACGCGCTGGTAAACGGAAGCGCCGCG
>JBHELQ010000156.1:0-3015 GCA_046262995.1 Thermoleophilaceae bacterium | reverse complement strand
CGGTCACGCGGGCGTGCCGGTGGTGATCGGCTCGCGGGACGCCGGGCGCGCCCGGGAGGCGGCCGAGAAGCTGCGGGCGCGGGCCCCCGAGGCCCGGATCGAAGGCGCGGAGAACGCCGAGGCGGTCGGCCGCGGGCCCATCGTCTTCCTGTGCGTGCCCTTCCGCGCCCAGTCGGAGAACCTGACCAACCTGAAGGGCGCCCTGCGCGAGGGCCAGGTCCTGGTCGACTCCACGGTCCCCTTGGCGGCCGCCGTTTCCGGCAAGGCCACGCGAATGCTCGGCGTCCCCCAGGGATCGGCTGCCCAGCAGGCCCAGGAGATGGCGCCGGACGGGGTGACGGTGGTCAGCGCCCTGCACACCGTCAGCGCGGGGCCGCTGTCCGAGCTCGACCACGAGCTGGACGAGGACGTGCTGGTGGCCGGTGACTCCCGCGAGGCCAAGCGGCGGGTCGCCGAGATCGTCGCCAGGGTGCAAGGGCTGCGCCCGGTCGACTGCGGGCGGCTCGAGGTCGCCAGGCTGATCGAGGGCCTGACGCCTCTCATCATCTCGGTCAACGTGCGCTACAAGGCGCATGCCGGCGTCAAGCTGACGGGCCTCCCGGAGGACCTCTGGTAGTCCTGCTCTCGGGCGGCACGGGCGGGGCCAAGCTCGCCCGCGGGCTGCTCGACGTGACCGGAGCCGGGGATCTGTGTGTCGTGGCCAACACGGCCGACGACAGCGAGGTTTACGGCGTGCACGTGTCCCCCGATCCGGACCTCGTCACGTACTGGCTCGCGGACGAGATCGACGAGCGGGGCTATGGGATTCGCGACGACAGCTGGCAGGTCATGGGCGCCCTCGAGGCCGCTGGACAGGAGACCTGGTTCCGGCTCGGTGATCGCGACCTGGCGATGTGCCTGGTCCGGACGGAGCTCTTGCAGCGTGGGGAGCGGTTGACGCCGGCACACGCCGCCGTCGTCGAGGCGATGGGGGTAGGCGCGCGCGTGCTCCCGATGTGCGACGAGCCGGTGCGCTCACGGGTGCGGGCGCGGGGGCGCTGGCTGGCCTTCCAGGAGTTCATGATCGTCGAGGCCGCGGCGGGTCCCGTGGAGGAAGTCGAGCTCCAGGGGATCACCCACGCGCGCCCGACCCCGGAGGTGCTGGCCGCCCTGGCGGAGGCCGACGCCATAGTGATCGGCCCTTCCAACCCCGTGATCTCCATCGGCCCGATCCTCGCGCTGCCGGGCATGGCCGAGTCGCTGGCCGGCTCGCCCGCTCCGGTGGTGGCCGTGAGCCCGTTCGTGGGGGGTCGCGCGGTCAAGGGACCGACCGAGCTCTTCTGCGAGCTCGCCGGCATCGAGACGAGCGCCGCGGGAATCGCCAGCGCCTACGGGGAAGTCCTCGACGGCGTGGTGGCCGACGAGCCGGCAGGCGGCATGCCGACACTCGAGATCGACACCCTGATGGACAGCGCCGACGCTCGGGCCCGGGTGGCCCGGGAGACGCTGCAGTTTGCGGCTTCGTTGGCGCGCTGAGGCGCGACTGCGACTGGGTGGCGTTGTAGAGTCGAGCGCAGTCGCCGACTGGCCTCATGCGCACCATCGCCATCCTCCCCGTGAAGAGCTTCGGCGCCGCCAAGCAGCGCCTGTCCGACGTGCTCGGCGCGGGCTCGCGCCAGGCGCTCGCGCAGGCGATGTTCGCCGACGTCCTGGGGTCGCTCGGACGGGTCGCCGGGATCGAGCGCACGGTCGTCGTGACTTCCGACCACCTTGCCGAAGAGCTGGCGCTGGCGCGGCGTACCCAAGTCCTGCGCGACTCGGCCGAGAGCGGCCAGTCGGCGGCCACGACAATGGGGATCGGGCATGCGATCGAGGCCGGCTACGAGCGCGTCCTGCTCGTGCCGGGGGACACCCCGCTGCTGGATCCGACCGAGCTCCAGGCGCTGCTCGACCGCTCCGAGGGCCAGGGCGCCGTGATCGTGCCCGACCGTCACGCGAGCGGCACGAACGCGCTCCTGCTGGCGCCCCCGGACGCAATCGCGCCGAGCTTCGGCCCTGACAGCCTGGAGCGGCACCTGGCGGCCGCGCACGCCTCGGGCCTTCCGCATGCCGTGGAGGAACTGCCGTCGCTCGGCCTCGACGTGGACACGCCCGACGACCTGTCGCGGCTTGCCAGCTCCCTGGACGGGTGCAGGGGGAGCGCGCCCATGACCCGCGGCGCCCTGCGCCAGCTCGACCGCCTGCATCCACACGTCAGGGCGGCCGCGCCGCAGCCGCGACCCGCGGTCGAGGCCTCCGCCTGAGGCTGACGGCCTTCCCCCTAGCCGGCCTGCCTGAGGTCGAGCCGGGGGACGATCTGGCCGCGCTGCTCGCCCGGGCGGCACCGGCGGACCTGACGCACGGCGACGTGCTGGTAATCGCGCACAAGGTCGTCTCGAAGGCGGAGGGCCGCGTCAGGCGGCTCGACGATCTGCAGCCGGGCGGGCGGGCGGCCGGCCTGGCGCGCGAGCACGGCAAGGACCCACGCGTGGTGCAGGTCGTGCTGGAGGAGTCGGCTCGGATAGTCCGGGCCGAGCGCGGAGTGCTGATCTGCGAGACCCACCACGGGCTCGTCTGCGCCAACGCGGGGGTCGATCAGTCGAACAGCGCGTCCGACCAGGTCGTGTTGCTCCCCGAGAATCCCGACGCCTCGGCCAGTGCCCTCAGGTCCGGGCTGGCCGCCGTCCGAGGGGTGCGGCCCGCCGTCGTCGTCTCGGACTCCTTCGGCCGCCCTTGGCGGCTCGGCGAGACCGACGTGGCGCTGGGCGCGGCGGGCCTGCTGCCGCTCGAGGACTGGCGCGGTCGCACGGACGCGTTCGGCAACGAGCTCAGGGTGACGTCGATCGCCGTCGCCGACGAGGTGGCCGCCGCGGCCGACCTGGTCCGGCGCAAGGACTCGGCCGAGCCCGCGGTCCTGGTGCGCGGGCTCGAGTCCTACGTGACCGCCGAGGACGGGCCTGGCGCGGCCGCCCTCAGGCGACCGCGCGAGCTCGACCT
>JBHELQ010000155.1:0-1705 GCA_046262995.1 Thermoleophilaceae bacterium | reverse complement strand
TCCAGGCCGGGGTTGGTAGCTTGGAATGCGAGGCCGGGTCGCCCCGTCCCCCGGTCCCGACGTGACTGGCTGGACCCGCTTCGTAATCCGCAACCGGAAGAAGTTCATCGCGCTCTGGGTCGCCGCGCTGGTGCTCGGCGGGGCCGGGGCGGCGAACCTCGGCGACCTGCTCACCAACCGCTTCAGCGTGCCCGGCTCGGAGGCGGAGCGCGGCCGGGACCTGCTCAAGGACCACTTCCAGGAGCGAAGCGACGGGGCGTTCTCGCTGGTCGTGACGCCGACCCGGGGCTCGACGCGCGACCCGTCCTTCGCCGCGCGCGCCGAGCGCGCCGCACAGCGGGCCGCCGGGGCGCTGACCGGCGGTAAGGCCGGCCCTGTCCAGCTCGCGGGCCGCAAGGTCGCGTTCGTCCAGATCACCACGCCGCTCGAGAACCAGGACGCGGCCAAGAAGACGCCGGCCATGCGCCGGGGGATCGGCGACTCGCCGGGCTTGAGGACCTACCTGTCGGGCTTCCCGGCGATCAACCACGATACGCAGCCCATCTACAACGAGGACCTGGCGAAGGGCGAGACGATCGCCATCCCGATCGCGCTCGCGGTGCTGGCGTTCATGTTCGCCACGCTGGGCGGGATCGCGGTCCCGTTCGTGTTCGCGCTGGTGACGATCCCCCCGACGCTCGGCATCGTCTGGGTCTTCGCCCACTTCATGGACATGGCGGTCTACGTGACGAACATCGTCACGCTGATCGGCTTCGCCATCGCGATCGACTACTCGATGCTCGTGGTCTTCCGCTACCGCGAGGAGCTAGAGCGCCACGAGGACCCGCACGCGGCGCTCGAGCGGACGATGGCCACCGCCGGCCGCGCCACCCTGTTCTCCGGCCTCACCGTGGCGGTCGGGCTCGCGCTGCTCGTGCTCATGCCGCTGCCCTTCATGCGCTCGATGGGCGTGGGCGGCCTGTTCGTGCCGCTGGTCTCGATCGCGGCCTCGGCCACCTTCCTGCCCGCGCTGCTGGCGGTGATGAAGCGCGGCGTGAACCGTTTTCGGATCGTCCCTCGCTCGGTGCTGCGCAAACGCGCCCAGGCCACCGGCGGGGCGTGGACGCGGCTGGCGCGTTCGATCATGCGGCGGCCGCTTCCCTACCTGCTGGCGTCCGCCGGCGTGATGCTGGCGCTCGCCCTGACGGCCACCCAGCTCCACCTGACGAGCGGCGACAACCGCGGCATCCCGAAGACCAAGGAGTCGACCCGGGGCCTGGCGCTGCTCGAGCGCACCCTCGGGCCGGGCGCCCTGTCACCCAACCAGATCGTGATCGACACCGGCCGCCGGGGAGGCGCGTGGGCACAGCCCTCGATCGCCGCCCAGCGGCGGCTCGTGACGGAGCTTCGCTCCGACCGCGAGATAGACGCCCGCACGATCCAGGCGCCGGCGCTCCTGCTGCGGGGGGAAGGCGCTTACATCGATCGTCTCTCGGCCCAGGCTCGGCGACTCAACCTGACCGACCCGTCCGGGCGCTACGTGCAGATCAGGGTAGCCGGCAGGAGCGACAGCGGCACCGACGCGGCACGCGACCTCGTGGATCGGCTGCGCGACCGCTACGTGCCTCGCGCGGGCTTCGGAGCCGGCGCCGCAACCGTCACCGGCGCCCCGGCCTTCGGCGTGGACTTCGTGGACAAGGCGTACTCGGCCTTTCCATGGCTGGTC
>JBHELQ010000154.1:0-20332 GCA_046262995.1 Thermoleophilaceae bacterium | reverse complement strand
ACGATCTGCGAAGACAAGGAAGGTACTGACGAGTCGTCTCAGCGTGCTGCCGGGTGGGTCAAGGAGAACGTCACCGGGACGGTCGACCCACCAACGATCTCGGAGGGAAGCACGGTCCTCGACTTCTGACACTCGGCCAGGGCTTATCAAGCCCGGCTCGACCCGAGCAGGTCCTCCATCACCCGGATTAGGGACGGGTTCGAGAATCGTCCCATAATGTCCACTGGTTGCTAACAGCCCTCGACGTACGCGAGTGTGAGCGGGGCGTCGGAAGGGCGGTCGCCCTCGGCGTCTTCGGCGAACAGCGCACAGACGTCGAGCGTCTCGCAATTGCAGCCGCTCGCCGTGGTGAGCCACTGACGCATGGCCTGCGCCCGCTCTATCAGCTCCTCGACTTCGGGCAGCTTGCGCAACGACAGCTCGCGCAGCTGCTCGTAGGCCGGGGTGCCCCCGGCGGTGCTCAGGAGCAGCTTGGCGTCGTCGAGCGAGAAACCGGCGCGCTTGGCGACGTCGATCACGCGCAGCATCCGAATCGTCTCGGGGCTGTAGCGACGCTGTCCACCGCAACGCGCCGGCGTGGGGAGCACTCCGACACGCTCGTAGTAGCGGATTGCCGAGCTCCTCACTCCAGCCTCCCGGGCGACCTCGCCGATCGTCAACGTTGGCTCTTCGTTCATCCCAGACTTGACTTCAACTCGGGTTCAAGGTGCAGACTAGAACGCGATGAGCTCTCGGGAGCCGGCTCCTCGCCAAATGTCGCTGCGCGCACTGCTGGTCGGGCTCATCGCGCTAGCCACTGCGGGCTTCGTGGTCGGCACCGCGATCGAGCGCAACTCGGGCGAGACGCACCACGACGCGAAGAGCTCCGCGACGTCGGTGAGCTCGGAGCGCAAAGCACACGCGGGCGGCGGTGAGGGGAAAGGCGCTCACTCCGAGAGCGGGGAAGAGGGCAGCGCGGCACACGTAGAGAAGGGCACGCACAAAGAGCGCAGCTCAGAGACCCACGGCGAGGAGCTCAAGCCGTTGGGGATCGACATCGAAGCGGCCCCGTTCGTCGCCCTCGCAGCCGTTGTGTCGCTGCTCCTGGCGCTCGCCGCCTGGTTTCGCCCGCGGTGGGTGCTGCTCCTTGCGGTCGTCGTCACGGCGATGGTCGCGTTCGCCGCGCTCGACGTGCGGGAGGTCTTCCATCAAAGTGACGAGAGCCGAACCGGCCTGGCCGTGCTGGCAGCGGTCATCGCCGCCCTGCACGTCAGCGCCGCCGGCGTGGCCGGGCTGATGGGCCGCCACGCCGCCCGCCCTGTCGCGTGATCGCCGCTGTGAGCCGTCAGCACCTCGCGAGCGCGCGCGCGTAGAAGCGCAGGTAGTCGGCCCAGTGGCGGTGCCAGTATGAACGGTCATGGCCGCCGGGCCAGCGGTGCACTTCGATCGGGACGCCGGCCGCTCGGAGTGCTTCGACAAAGGCTCGGTCGCCCGGATCGAACGGGTCGCTCAGGCCCGCGTCCAGCCAGAGCGGCCGGCCCGCGAGGCGCCGTGGCTGGCTGCGCGCCGTGGCGATCACGTCGTTGCGGGCGAAGTCCTGCGCGTCGTCGAAGGCACCCGGCGCCGTTTCGCCCGCGGTTCGCCAGAGCGCGGGCGAGTGGCCGCCTACGGCGCAATAGCGTCGCGAGGCACGGAGCGCGAGGTCGTAGGCACCGAAGCCGCCCATCGACATCCCGCTAATCGCCACCCGCCGTGGATCGGTGTGGAAGCGCTTCTGCGCCTGGGGTATGGCTTCGGCGGTGACGTAGCGTCCCCAGGCCCCGTCGCGGCGATCGTGCCAGTAGGAATGCTCACTGCCGCTGGGGAACAGCACCACCGGCGCATTGGCGCCGAGCGAGCGCAGTGCGGAGAACATCTCGTCGTCGAGGTTGCTGTCCTCGTCGCCGCCACGGCCGTGTAGGAACACGAGGAGCGGCCGCCCGCGGGGACCGTCGCCCGGCGGCACGACGACGGTCTGGCCCATCGAGTGGTGTACGAGGCGGCTACGGACTTGGAAGTGCCGAACGTGTGAGCCGGCGGGGTGCACTTCCCGATCGCCGCAGGCGGGGACGAGCGCGGCTATCGCCAGGGACGCCAGCCAGGCGTGCCTCACCACCGATCCCAGTGCACCATCGTGTCGAGCGGCTTGCGTCCGCCGGGCTTGAAGTCCGTGCCGACCGTGTAGGCGACCGGGACCAGCGCGGCCTGCATGACCTCGTCGTAGGGGATGTCCAGGATGTCGGCTGCCTCGCGCTCGTGGCGCAGATGGAAGGTGGTCCAGGCCGTGCCGAGCCCGCGCGAGCGGGCCGCGAGCATGAAGCTCCACGTCGCTGGGATGATCGAGGCCCAGCGGGAGGCCTGCACCGGGATCGACTCGCCCTCCGTGCGGCCTTCGACGCACGGGATCAGGTGCACGGGTACCTCGTGGATGTGCTCCGCCAGGTGCCGGACGGCTGCGCCGACGCGCTCCATGCGCGAGTCGCCCTCTCTGGCTTCGGCGCGCTGTTCCAGATAGGGGCCCGCCACCTTTCGCCAGAGCTCGCCGAGGGCCGCGCGCTTGTCGGCGTCGGTCACCGCCAGGAAGTGCCAGTTCTGGCTGTAGCTCGCGGTCGGGGCCTGCTGGGCCAGGCGCAGGCACTCCTCGAGCACCTCGCGCTCGACCGGTCTGCTCAGGTCGAGCCGCTTCCTGACGGCCCGGGTGGTGGTCAGCAGCTCGTCGGGTGTCAGCTCCAGCGGCATCGGTCAGCTGAAGCTCGGCTCCTCGCGGCCGGGGAAGACGTCGGGTAGGCCCTCGCTCACCCTGTCGGGGAAGCGGGCGGGGCGCTTCTCGAGAAATGCGGAGATGCCCTCGTTGGCGTCCGCGGAGCGCCCGCGCGCGAGCATTCCCCTGGAGTCGGCTCGGTGGGCGGCCATCGGGTGGTCCGCGCCCAGCATCCGCCACAGCATCTGCCGGGCGAGCGCAACCGAGACTGGAGCCGTCTTCTCCGCGATCTCGCCGGCAAGGGCCCGGGCCGCCGGCAGCAGCTCGTCCGCCGGATGCACGCTGCGGACGAGTCCACCCGCGAGCGCCTCCTGGGCTGAGAACACCCGGCCGGTCGTCGCCCACTCCAGGGCCTGGCTGATGCCGACCACTCGCGGCAGGAACCAGCTCGAGCAGGCCTCCGGCACGATCCCGCGCTGGGTGAAGACGAAGCCCATCTTGGCGGTGTCCGACGCCATCCGGATGTCCATCGGCAGCGTCATCGTGATGCCGACTCCCACGGCGGGGCCGTTGATTGCGGCGATCACCGGCTTCTTCGACTCGAAGATGCGCAGCGAGAGCCGGCCGCCGCCGTCGCGCGGCACGTCGCCGTCCTCGCCGCGGTGGTCGAAGGTGCTGCCGCCCGCCTCCAGGTCCATTCCTGCGCAGTAGGCCCTGCCGGCTCCGGTCATGATCACGACGTGGACGTCGTCGTCGGCGTCCGCGCGGTCGAACGCCTCCATCAGCTCCGCGCGCATCGTCTCCGTCCAGGCGTTCAGACGGTCGGGGCGGTTGAGCGTGATCGTGAGGATCCCCTCGTCGACGGCGTACTCGATCTGCTCGAAGTCCATGCTGGTTGAGTCCTCCCTGGTCAGGTTTGGTTTGGCGCTCTGAGCACGACCCCGTTGCTCGATGGGTCGGACAGGCGCACGCCTCCTTCGTCGCGTGCGGTCTCGAGACCCGCGCCCCGGGCCCGCTCAGCGATCGCCTCGACCTCGGCCTCGGGCGTTACGACCTCGAACCAGCGGAGGCCCCTTGCCCCTGCCGGCGGCGGAGGGGCGCCCTCGCCGGCCCACGTGTTGAGGCCGATGTGGTGGTGGTAGCCGCCGGCCGATACGAACAGGGCGCCCGGGTAGCTACGCACGCTCACGTCGAATCCGAGGATCCCGTGGTAGAAGCTCTCGGCCGCGTCCAGGTCCGCGACCTGGAGGTGCACGTGGCCGATGCGGGTGCCGGTCGTCATCCCGGAGTCCGAGCGGTCGCCCTGGAGCTCCCCGGCGAGGCCCTCGAGGTCGAGCGGCAGCGTCGCCATCTGCAACGTGCCGCCCTCGTACGACCACTCCTCACGTGGGCGGTCCCGGTAGAGCTCGATCCCGTTGCCCTCCGGGTCGTCGAGGTAGAGCGCCTCGCTCACGAGGTGGTCCGACGCGCCGGTCAGGCGCCAGCCGGCGCTCGCCACCCGCTCGAGCGCCCGCGCGAGCTCGCGGCGGTCGGGAACCAGGATTGCGAGGTGGAAGAGGCCGGTGGTCCCGGGCGGCCTGGGCGGCGCGTCCGGGCGCTCGATCAGCTCGACCAGCGGCGCCCCTTGGCCCGCCCCGAGCCGTGCGGCGGCGCTTCCGCCTTCGAGCGATGTCAGGCCGATGACGCGCTCGTAGAAGGCCCGCATCGCGGGCAGGTCCGCAACGTTCAGACGGACGGCGCCGAGCGTGGTCGCGGCATCGATCGCCACGCCGTCACGTTACTCGCCTCCAGGCTAGTCGCGCCCGCCGTTGGGCGGGGTGCCCTCGCGGAAGAGCGGGGCGAGGGCGGGGCGCATCGTGGCCCGGCCCTCGATCGGATCCTCACGCTCCAGCTGGTCGAGGCGACTCTCCAGCTGTGCCAGGCGCGTGCGGAGCTCGGCGACCTCGAGCTCTGAGCGCTCGTCGGCCCCGGCGGGCTCGTCGGAAGGGGACTGAAGGCCGTCCTCCGGGACCCGCCAGCGCCCGCGTACGCGCACCGCGTCCAGGCGCCCCTTCTCGATCCACTCCCGGATTTGCTGCGCCGGCACGCCGAGCCGCTCGGCCACCTCGGGAATCGTGTAGCCCTCCATGCCGGACAGCTTCGCGCACGGGCCCGCCTCCCCTGCTCGCCGCAAGCGACCGCCCGCCGACGGTTTCGGGCCGTGTCCTGGGCGGGTACGCGTGCGGCATGGCCGCGTCCCGGGCCGAGCCAAACGACGCAACGCCGTTCGTCCCCGACGGACGCTCCCTCAAGGCCCTGCGGGAGGCCGCCGCCGCCTGCCGCGGGTGTCACCTCTGGCGGGGCGCCACGCAGACCGTGTTCGGAGCGGGGCAGAGGAAGGCGCGCGCGATGTTCGTCGGCGAGCAGCCCGGAGACCAGGAGGACCGCCAGGGGCGGCCGTTCGTCGGGCCGGCGGGTCGCGAGCTGGACCGGGCCCTCGAGGCGGTGGGCATCGATCGCCAGGACGTCTACATCACGAACGTCGTCAAGCACTTCAAGTTCGAGGAGCGGGGCAGGCGGCGCATCCACCAGACGCCGAAGCGCTTCGAGATCGACGCCTGCCGACCCTGGCTCGAAGGCGAGCTCGAGCTGGTCGAGCCAGAGGCGCTGGTCCTGCTCGGGGCGACCGCGGCGAAGGGCCTGCTGGGGAGCGGCTTCCGCATTACGAAGGAACGGGGCAGGCCGATCGACTCCGAGCTCGCTCCGCTGGTGACGGCGACCCTCCACCCCTCCGCCATCCTGCGCGGGCCGCCGGAGGAGCGCGCGGCGGGGCGCCAGGCCATTGCCGACGACCTGCGGCTGGTCGCGCGGGCGCTGGGCTAGAGTCGCCGTCGTGCCTTTGGACACGTTCGTGATCGGCGGCGACCTGGAGGTGCGCCGCCTGGGCTTCGGGGCCATGCGGATCACCGGTGACGGCGTCTGGGGCCCTCCCAAGGACCCCGAGGGCGCGAAGGCCGTACTGCGGCGGGCGGTCGAGCTCGGCATCAACCTGATCGACACGGCGGACTCCTACGGTCCTCACGTGAGCGAGGAGCTGATCGCCGACGCGCTCCACCCCTACCCCGACGGGCTCGTGATCGCCACGAAGGGCGGCCTGCGACGGGGCGGGCCCGGCGACTGGTCGCGCGACGCCCGCCCGGAGCGGCTCAAGGAATGCTGTGAGGGAAGCCTGAGGCGGCTGCGCGTGGAGCGCATCGACGTCTACCAGCTGCACGCGCCGGATCCGCAGGTGCCGTTCGAGGACTCGCTCGGCGCGCTGGCCGAGCTCAAGCAGGAAGGCAAGGTGCGACACATCGGTGTCTCGAACGTGTCGGTGGAGCAGCTCGAACGCGCGCGGGAGCTGGTCGACCTCGTGTCGGTGCAGAACCGCTACAACCTCGCCGACCGGGCGACCGAGGACGTTCTCGAGGCGTGCGACGGCGCGGGCATCGGCTTCATCCCGTGGTTTCCGCTCGCCACCGGCGATCTGGCGGGGCCCGGCGGGCCTCTGGAGGAGGTCGCCCGGTCGCACGACGCGAGCCCCGGCCAGGTGGCGCTCGCCTGGCTGCTCCACCGCTCGCCGGTCATGTTGCCGATTCCGGGGACGTCGTCGGTCGAGCACCTCGAGGACAACGCAGCGGCGGCCGAGCTCGAGCTCGGCGAAGAGGAGATGCGGGCGCTCGACGCCGCCTGATTGGCGCGCCGACGCCCGGGTATCGACCCCACCGTGGAAGACGCCATCCGCCCGAACAGCTTCGACCACGTCGCGCTGTGGGTGGACGAGCGCGACGCGCTCGCGGACTTCGTCTGCGACCACCTGGGCATGCACGTGATCGAGCGGACCGATGCGTTCACGCTCGTCGGCGTCGACGCGAAGCTCGGCAAGCTGACCCTGTTCGAGGCCGAGGGACCGCGCGAGCCTGGCGTGCTCGAGCGCGTGACGCTGCGAGTGAGCGACCTGGATGCGGCCCTGGCGGGGCTGTCGGCCGACACCAACGCACGGCGTCTCGACCGGCACACGGCCGAGCTCGACGCGCCGAGCGGACTGCGGATCGGCCTGGTCCAGAGCGATGGCGTGGACTTCGACCTCGACCACGTGGTCCTGCGAGTGCCCGATCCGGAGCGCGCGGCTGAGGAGCTGACGGGATTGGGATTCTCGCGCCAAAACGGGCAGCTCGAGGTCGCCGACCGCTCGCTCAGGCTGGAAGCGGGCGAACTGGACGAGGACGGGAAGCCGCTGCTGAACCACCTGGCGCTGCTCGTCGATTCGGTGGAACAGCTTCAGGAGGAAGCCGAGCGGCGCGGGCTGGAGGTGGCAGACGTGGTCGACGCCCCCAACACCCTCGCCCTCTTCCTCTGGGGACCCGACCGGATCAAGCTCGAGTACGTGGAGCACAAGCCCGGTTTCTCCCTGACCTGAGCCGTGGCCGATCTGATCGTCGCGGGTGCCGGTATGGCCGGGCTCGCCGCCGCGGCGGAGGCACACGAGCTTGGCGCGGACGTGGCCGTGCTCGAGAAGCGCGACCGGCCGGGGGGCTCGATGCGCCTCTCGAGCGGCGTCTTCTGGCGCCACCGTGACTTCGAGCGCTTCCGCGCCGACTGCCCCGGAGGGGACGCGGACCTGCAGCGAACGCTCTTCGGACGCCTCGACGCCGACCTGGAGTGGCTCGAGTCGCTGGGTGCGCCGGTGCTTGGACACGGGACCGGCAACCCGCTCACGACCGGGGTGCGCTTCGACCCGGAGGGCCTCTGCCGCGCGCTCGTCCAGGCGGCGGGCGAGCTGCGCCTGCGCGAGCCGCTTCGCGCCCTTCCGGACGGCACTCCGGTGGTGCTGGCCACGGGGGGCTTCGCCGCCGACACCGAGCTCGTTCGCCGGCACGTCACGCCGGAGGCGGACTCGCTGTTGCTGCGGGCCGCCCCCGGCGCCACCGGCGACGGGCTGCGGCTGGGGCTGGAGGCAGGGGGGCGGACGAGCTCCGGGATCGCCGAGTTCTACGGCCGCAACATGCCGGCGCCCCCGGCGACGGTCGGGCCCTCGCGGTTCGTCGAGCTCGCCCAGCTGTACGCCCGCCACGCCGAGGTGACGAACGCCGACGGGCTGCGGTACGAGGCGCGCACCTGGTCCGAGATCGACGTCGTGCAGTGGACAGCCCGCCAGCCGGGCGCGCGCGCCTGGTACCGCGTCTCGCCGGAGGCGCTGGCGGAGCGCGTCCGTGAGCGAACGGTCGCCGACATCATCGACGCCGCCGCGGCGGCCGGGGCGCCCGTCACGCGCGAGGGCGGCGCCCGGGTGGTGGAGACCGTGGCCGGGATCACGACGACGCTGGGCGGCCTGCGGATCGACCCCCGAGCGCGCGCCGCGCCCGGTGTCTTCGCCTGTGGAAACGACGCCGGCGGGATCGCCACCGGCGGGTACGCCAGCGGGTTGGCGGGCGCCCTCGTCTTCGGTCGCATCGCAGCCCGTTCGGCGCTGGAGGTCTGAGCGTGGAACGCGCTTTCGGAGTCTCGGACCCGTTCACGGTCGGCCTGGAGGAAGAGCTCTTCCTGGTCGATCCCGGCACGCGCCTGCTCAGGCCCCACTCGGAGGCCTTGCTCGACCGGCTCCGGCTGGGAGAGCGGGCGGGCCACGAGGCCTACGCGGCGCAGCTCGAACTGCGCTCGCCGCCGTGCGATCGGGTCGAGGCCGCGGCGGCGAGCCTGGCCGCCGCGCGGGAGGCAGCTCGCGACGCGGGAGGCACCCTGCTCGGCGCGGGGCTCCACCCCGCCGGCGAGTTCGGCGCGGTCGAGCTCGTGGACACCGAGCGCTACCGGCGCGTGGGCGCCGAGATGCGCGGCCTGATCCGCCGCACGCCGGAGGGGGCCCTGCACGTGCACGTGGGAATGCCGGACGAGCGCGCCGCCGTCGAGGCCCACAACGCCCTGCGCGCGGCGCTCCCGCTGCTCCAGGGGCTCGCGGCGAGCTCCGCCTTCTGGTTCGGAGCGGACTCGGGCATGGCGAGCGCGCGGGCGGCGCTGGTCCGCGCCTATCCCGGACGCGGCGTCCCCGAGCCGCTTCGGGACCTGGACGAGTGGGACGAGCGGGTGAAGGCGGCTGTTCAGGGGGGAGGCCCGGAGGACTACACGCTGCTCTGGTGGGACGTCCGCCTTCACCCGAGGCTCGGCACCGTGGAGCTGCGCGAGCTGGACGCGCAGTCCAGGCTCGCCGACGTGGCTTCCCTCGCCGCTCTCGCGCGCGGGCTGGCCCGGCGGGCGGCGGAGCGCGGCGCCGGCCGGGCCGCTTCCGGCGACTCCCTTTCGTGGTCGGCCTTCCGCGCCGCGCGCGACGGGCTCAGGGCCGAGATCCTCCACGACGGGCGCCTGCTGCCGCTGCGCGAGGCCGCGCGCTCGGCCGTCGAGGCCGTTCGTCCCTACGCGCGCGAGCAGGGTGACGAGGACGCGCTCGAGGGCATCGAGCACGTCCTCGCCGGGGGCGCGGGAGCCGACCGCCAGCGGGCGGCCCACGCGAGCGGCGGGATGGAGGAGCTGCTCAGGTCGCTCGTGAAGGAGACCGCGGGCGGCTAGGCGGCGTCGCGCAGCCCGGCCAGCTCCTCGTTCCGGGCCAGCCGCTTGAGCGCCTGGTCCTCGAGCTGGCGCACCCGCTCGCTGGAGATGCCGAGCCTGCGTCCGGTCTCGCGGAGCGCAACGGGCTCGCGCTCACCCAGGCCGAAGCGCAGGCGAACGACATTGCGCTCGCTCTCCGGCAGGGAGTCCACGGCCTCGCGCAGCTTGGTGTCGGCCTCGCCGAGCGCGACCTCCTCCTCGACGCCGGGACCGTCGCGGGCGATCAGGTCTCCGAGCGGCGTCTCGCCGTCCTCGCCGACACCCTGGTCCAGGCTCGCGGGAATGCGGTCGGCGCGCCGGATGTCGGCCACGTCGTCCGGCTCGAGGTCGAGCTTGGCCGCCACCTCCTCGACGGTCGGGGCCCGTCCGAGCTCAGCCGCGAGCTTGCGCTCGGCATCGGCGATCTTGCGGGCGGTCGCCCCGATGTGGACCGGCAGTCGCACGGTCCGGCTCGAGTTCGCGAGCCCGCGGCCGATCGCCTGGCGGATCCAGAGCGTGCCGTAGGTCGAGAACTTGAAGCCCTTGCGCCAGTCGAACTTCTCGACCGCGCGGATCAGGCCGAGCATGCCCTCCTGGATCAGGTCCGAGAGGGGCAGTCCCTGCCCCTGGTACTTCCGCGCGACCGAGATCACCAGCCGCAGGTTGGAGTTGATGAGCCGCTCCTTCGCGCTCAGGTCGCCGCGCTCGACCCGCTGCGCCAGCTCGACCTCTTCGTCGGCCGTGAGCAGGGGGTAGCGCCGCGCCTCGTTGAAGAACAGCTGCAGCGAGTCCGTGGTGGGCTCGGGCGCAGCCGACTGGCGCGCGTCGTCGGCCTCGGAGGGGGGCCGGAGGGTCAGAAGGTCCGTTTTCGTCTTGTCTCGCTTTCGTCTTTCGAGGGTTCCAACACAGCGCCGCGCACTTTCACGCGGCTACTTCACAAAATGAAGTATAGCCAAGGCCCGCAGCCTGCCCGTTCAGAGCTTCGACACAGGCCCCGGTTTTCCCCGCATTGGCGGCCACTCCGTCAGAAGCCCGCAAATAGCGAGGTTTTCGGCCCAAACGGGCACAAATCCGGCAGCTGACTGCAAGAGGCCCGCCATCCCCTCGCCGGGGAGGCGGGAAACTACCTTGCGACATCAACTATCTTACCGCTAACGCTTCGTAAGTCAAGCCCCCGCAGGCGCCTTGGCGGGGGTGCGGGAGCCGGCCGCCTTGCGCAGCACGTCGCGCAGCGCGCGCTGGTCCGCCCGCGGGAGCGCGGCGATCCAGGGCGGCGGATCGGAGAGGCGCTCGACGACCTCCTCCCTGAGCCGCGCGCCCTCCTCCGTGACCGTGAGCATCTTCACGCGCCGATCGTGAGCCGCGGAGCGGCGCTCGATCAGGCCCCGGTCCTCGAGGCGGTCGACGATGCCAGTCACGTTCGAGGCGTCGCAGAAGAGGGACCCCGCCAGTGCGCTCATCGTCAGCTCGAGGCCGGGCTCGAGCGCGCGCAGGGCGTGGAGCTGCATGGGGGTCAGGTCGTACTCCTGGCTGATCGCCATCAGGCGCGGCTTGTTGGTGGAGAAGCTGAGCTCCAGCATCAGGGACCACGCCTCGGCGGCCGGCGCGGCCGGGCCGGCGGACTCCTGGGATGTCGGCTGGACGGCCATTTGCTTGTAGCTAATGGTATTCGAGGTAACGGATAGTTGACAACTTCAACTATATGCTACAGTGCCGCGCCATGAGCGCTGACGCAGCAATCGAGGCCAAGGGCCTGGTCAAGCAGTTCAAGAAAGGTCCGCTGGCGGTCGACGGCATCGACCTGCGAGTCGAGAGCGGGGAGGTGTACGGCTTTCTCGGGCCAAACGGGGCCGGCAAGTCCACGACGGTCCACATCCTGACGACGCTGCTGCCGCCGAGCGGGGGCAGCGCCCGCGTGGGCGGCTACGACGTGGAACGCGAGGGCGCCCAGGTGAGAGGCGCCATCGGCGCGGCGCTTCAGGAAGCCGCGCTCGATCCGTTCCTGACCGGTCGCGAGCACATGCGCCTGCAGACCGCGCTCCACGGCCTCCCGCGCGACCGGCGCGAGCAGCGCGGGGACGAGCTGATCGAGCGCGTCGGCCTGACCGACGCCGCGGACCGCAAGGTGGGCGGCTACTCGGGCGGGATGAAGCGCAGGCTCGACCTGGCCCTGGCGCTCGTGCACGAGCCCCGGATCCTGTTCCTCGACGAGCCCACGACCGGCCTCGACCCCCAGAGCCGCAACGCGATGTGGGAGGAGATCAGCCGGCTGGCGGGCCAGCAGGGCGTGACCGTCTTCCTCACGACCCAGTACCTCGAGGAGGCCGACGTCCTGGCGGCCCGCGTCGGGATCATCGACCGCGGCAGGATCGTCGCCGAGGGAACGCCGGAGGCCCTGAAGGCGGAGATCGGCAGCCCGAGCGTCGAGGCCATACCGGTCGATCCCAACGACAGGCAGCGGGTGACCGGAGTGCTCTCCCGCTTCGGCGAGCCGGTGCCCGGCACGCCCCGCGGAGTCACGGTTCGGCTGCGCGGCGCCGAGGCCACGCTCGCGGACGTCGTGCGGGCGCTCGACTCCGAGCAGCTGCGGCTGGAGCACCTGCAGCTCCATCAGCCGAGCCTGGACGACGTATTCCTGGTCAAGACGGGGCACACGCTCGAGGGCGCCCAGCGCCAGGCCGAGGAGGGGCCCGACGCCCGCGACCGGGCCGCGGCGTGAGCAGCGCGCTGGCGACCCAGGTCGGGTATCTGGCTCGCCGCTCGGTCATACGCACGCTGCGCCAGCCGGCGATGGTCATCCCGGCGCTGCTGTTCCCGATGCTGCTGCTGGCCATAAACACCGGGGGGCTCGCGTCCGCCACGCGGCTGCCCGGCTTCCCCTCGGACTCCTACCTGGACTTCGCGCTTGCGATCGCGTTCGTGCAGGGGGCGCTGTTCGCCGCCAACAGCGCCGGCACGAACGTGGCGAACGACGTGGAGAGCGGCTTCCTCAGCCGCCTCTCGCTGACGCCGCTGCGGCGCGGGTCGCTGCTCATTGGCCAGCTCTCGGGGGCACTCGCGCTCGGGCTGATCCAGGCGGTCACCTTCATCACGGTGGGCCTGGTGGCGGGCGCGGGAGTGCAGGCCGGGGCGCCGGGCGTGGCGGTGATCGTGGCTCTGTCGCTGCTCGTCTCGCTCGCCTTCGGCTCGCTCGGCGCCTTCGCGGCGCTTCGGACAGGGTCGGGCGAGTCGGTACAGGGCCTCTTCCCGCTGCTGTTCGCGGGACTTTTCATGTCCTCGATGGCGCTTCCGCGCAACCTGATCGAGCAGGACTGGTTCCGCCAGATCGCGACCTACAACCCGGTCTCCTACATGCTCGAGGGCACCCGCAGCCTGCTGATCTTCGGTTGGGACGGCGAGGCCCTGGCGCTCGGCTTCGGCTGCGCCGGGGGAGTCGCGCTGATCGCGGTCTGGGGGGCGTCACGCGCGCTGCGGACGAGGATGGAACGCACGTGAGGAGCGGTGACTTCAGATCGGTCGCGCTGGCGGTCGGCTGGCGCAACCTGCACAACTTCTTCACCAACCCGGCGCTGTTCCTGCCGGGGCTGATCTTCCCGCTCTTCTTCTTCACCGCGTTCGCCGGCGGCCTCTCGCGGATCCAGAACGTGCCGGGCTTCGACTTCAACTCCGGCTACACGGCGTTCGAGTACGTGTTCGTGCTCTTCCAGGCGTCGGCGTTCGGCGGTGTCTTCACGGGCTTCGCCGTCGCGCGCGACTTCGAAAGCGGCTTCGCGCGCCGGCTGCTGCTCGCCGCACCGCGCCGCCGGGCGATCATCGCCGGCTACGCGCTCGCGGGCCTGGCCCGGGCGGCGTTCACGATCACCTTCGTCACGGCGGTCGCGCTGGCCGCGGGCATGCACGTCGGCGGCAACGGCCTCAACCTCGTGACCCTGTACGCGCTGGCGCTGACGGTCAATCAGGCCGCCGTGTTGTTCGGCACGGGCGTGGCCATGCGATTGCGAACGATGCAGGCCGGGCCCGCGATGCAGGTTCCCGTGTTCATGACGCTCTTCCTGGCCCCGGTCTACGTCCCACTCGACCTGCTCGGCGGCTGGGTGCACACGGTGGCCACGGTGAACCCGGCCACGGTCTTCCTCGAAGCCGGGCGCGGCCTGGTGTCGGGAGACCCGACCAGAACGCTGCTCGCCTTCGCGCTCGCGGGCGGCCTTGTGCTCGCCTTCGTCGCCTGGGCGCTTCGCGGGCTGCGAAGCGCCGAGGCCACCACCTGAGCGGCGCGTCCAGCGGCGGCGGCGGCAGGTTGGAGCCGTGACTCCTCACGGACGATCATCCTTGTGAGGATGCCGCGCCTGCTCTCCGCACTCGTCGCCGTGGCGGCGCTGTCCTGCGCGGTCGGCGTGGCTCAGAGCCGCCCCCTTCCGCAGGCGCCGAAGTGCCGCATCTTCCCGCGCTCGAGCCACTGGAACCGGCGCGTCGATCGGCTGCCGGTGCATCCGCGTTCGGCCGCGATCGTGCGGAGCATCGGCCTCAGCGCCCGCCTGCACCCGGACTTCGGCTCAGGTCGCTGGCAGGGCGCGCCGATCGGCATCCCGTTCAAGGTCGTCTCGCGGCGCCAGCACCGGGTGCCGGTGCGCTTCACGTACGCCGCCGAGTCGAACCGTGGGCGCTACCCGATTCCCCGCAACGTGCCGATCGAAGGCGGCCGGCGCTCGACCGGGGACAGGCACGTCCTGATCGTGAACCGGGATTCCTGCCGTCTGTACGAGCTCTACTCGGGGTATCCGCTCGACGGAGGCCGGCGCTGGCGGGCGGGCTCGGGCGCGGTGTGGAACCTGCGCTCGAACCATCTGCGGCCGCGCGGCTGGACGTCCGCCGACGCCGCCGGGCTGCCGATTCTGCCCGGCCTGGCGCGCTACGACGAGGCTCGCCACGGCACGATCCGCCATGCCCTGCGCATCACCGTCCCACGCACGCGACGGGCCTTCGTCTATCCCGCTCGCCATTTCGCCTCCGACGACACCGATCCGCGGCTGCCGGCCATGGGTCAGCGCCTGCGCCTGAAGCGCGGCTTCGACATCTCGCGCTTCCCCCGCCAGGCGCGGATCGTCCTGAGGGCCCTCAAGCGCTACGGCGCGATCGTGGCGGACAACGGCGCCCCCTGGTACGTGACCGGCGCGCCCTCGCGCCGGTGGAACAACGATGCCCTGCACACCCTGCACCGGGTGCCGGGCAGCGCCTTCCAGGTGGTCGATACCCGCTATCTGCCAAAGCCCTCGCGCTGAGGGCGGTTTGGCCGCTCGCCCGGCGGGTACGGGAGAGGCATGTGGGGCGGCTCCTGGTCATTCACCCTGATCGTCGGCGCCTTCGCGGGGGCGCTCGTGGCGATGAGTTTCGCGTTCGCGGGCGGCGCTGTGATCGTGGCCCTGCCCGTGGCGCTCGTGGTGATCGGGATCGCCGCGGTGTTCGACCTGCGCCGGCGCCAGAAGCAGATCGGGGACGTGCGCGAGCTGCGCGACGACGCCAAGGCCGAGAAGGTCGACTTCACGGAGCGGGACAAGGAGACGCTCATCTCCGACTAGCAGCGCCGTGGGGGACCTGCGGATCGGCTGCTCGGGCTGGAACTACGACGACTGGCGGGGGCGCCTCTACCCGGAGGGCCTCGGCAAGCCGCGCTGGCTCCAGCGCTACGCCGAGAAGTTCGACACCGTCGAGGTCAACTCGACCTTCTACCCGCTGGCCTCGCCGAACGCGGTACGACGTTGGATCGAGAGCACGCCCGAGGACTTCCTGTTCACGATCAAGGCCAGCCGCTACCTGACGCACATCAAGCGGCTGCGTGAGATGGGCGAGGGGGTGCGCCGCTTCTACGAGTCGATCGAGCCGCTCGTGGGCTCCCCGAAGATGGGTCCCGTGCTGTGGCAGCTGCCCGAGAACTTCCACCGCGACGAGGGACTGCTGGCCGCCGCCCTGGCCCAGCTTCCGCCGGGCAGGCACTGCTTCGAGTTCCGTCATGAAAGTTGGTTCGTCGCGCCCGTCTACGAGCAGCTCGAGCGCCACCGGGCGGCGCTCGTCATCGGAGACCATCCGGAGCGCCCCTTCCAGGCGCACCGCCTCACAGCCGACTGGACCTTCGTGCGCTTCCACTACGGACACCGCGGGCGGCGCGGGAACTACTCGGAGCGCGAGCTCGAGGGTTGGGCAAAGCGGATCGCGGGCTGGCGGGACGAGACCGACGTCTATGCCTACTTCAACAACGACTGGAGCGGCTTCGCTGTCGAGAACGCGCTCTGGCTCAAACGCCGGCTCATGCCGCCGCCACGAGCGACGCCTCCATCCGGCTGAGCGCCCGCCGGAGCAGACGCGAGACGTGCATCTGCGAGTAGCCGAGCCGCTCGCCGATCTCGCGCTGCGTCAGATCGTGGACGAAGCGGAGCCCCAGCACCCGCTGCTCGAGCTCCGGCAGCGTCTGCCAGCTCGCTGCGATCTCCTCTCGCTCCTCGACCAAGTCGAAGCCGTTGTCGCTCGAGCCGATCAGCTCCACGAGGGCCGCCGGCTCGTCCGCCTGACGCGAGACGGGGGCGTCCAGCGACGAAAGCTGGTAGCTGCCGGCCGCCTCCTTGGCAGCCAGCACGTCCTCCACGCTGCGCCCGAGTCCGCCGGCCACCTCGCGGGGCGTGGGCGAGCGGCCGAGGCGCTTCGAGAGGGTCTCCGTCTCGCGACCCACCGCTAGGACCCGCTCCTGCAGCTCCCGCGGGACGTGCAGGGCCCAGCCCTTGTCGCGGAAGTGCCGCTTGAGCTCCCCGAGGATCGTCGGGGCGGCGTAGCTCGTGAACTTGATCCCGCGCCCCGGCTCGAAGCGGTCGACCGCCTTAAGCAGCCCCATGCTCGCGACCTGGACCAGGTCGTCGAACGGCTCGTCCGTGTAGCGGTAGCGCAGAGCGAGCTCGCGGGCGAACGGGATGAAGCGCGCCACGATCTGCTCGCGCGCGTCGACATCGCCGTCTTCGTGGTAGCGGGCCAGGAGCTCCTGGTCGCTGTGCTGCGTCGACCTCGAAGGGTCGATGGAATGCGTTCGCATGAAGGGACCTCCGTCGTGGGTTGACCGACGTGAGGTCCGTCTCGACCGTCCGCTTCCGCGGCGGGGCGAGTGCGTCCCCCTCGAAATACCTAGTGTCCGTCCACGCCCCGAACTAAACGGGAGATGCTTCGAGCGGACGGCTAGTCGTCGAGCTTGTCGCGCTTGGGCCCTTCCCAGGGCTCGGCCTCGGGGTCCTGGGAGGGATGCGGCTCGCTGGTGCTGTGCCCCCCGGTCGGGGCGCGCGGCTCCTCCCCGAACGGCTCGCCGTCGGGGTCGGGCGGGTCGAGCGGATCCTCGCGCTTCTCGTAGGGGTCCGGGTACTCAGTCGGGTCGGGCTCGCCCACCGGGTTGTTCAGCGCGTGGTGGGGCGAGGGGTCCTTGGAGCGGTCCCCCGGATCCGGACGGCTACGCTCCGGCCTGTCTTCGCGATCGTCCACGAGTCGGGCGTACCCGGCGGTGGGGTGGTGAAACGCGGAGGTTTCCCGGCTTTCCGGAAGGGAACAAGGGTGAGGCCATGAAGCTCGTGCAAGGAGGCCCGATACGGCTGTTGGAGGCAGACCCCGACCTGGGCGACGGGCTGGAGGGGGCCCGGCTCGAGGCGGCCCGGACGCGGCTCGTGGTGCAGACCCTGCGGGCGGATCCCGGGGAGCTCGATCCGGGCGACCGCTTCGGCGACGGCGGCGACCAGCTCGGGGTGCTGATCGCCGGGGGTCTCGTAACCCGCGACGTGGTCATCGCAGCCACGACCTGCGCTGAGCTCGTCGGGGCAGGAGACGTCGTCCTGCCATGGACCAAGCTCGGCGAAGGCGCGCCGATTCCGTCACTGGTGGAATGGCACGTGCTCGAGCCGACGACCTTCGCGGTGCTCGACGGGCGCTTCGTCGCAGGCGGCGCGGCGTACCCGGAGATCATGGCGGCGCTCGTCAAGCGCGCGGTCACGCGCGCCCAGACACTTGCGGTGTCGCTGGCGATCAGCTGCATCACCGGCTTGAAGCTGCGGCTGCTCGCATCGCTGTGGCACCTGGCCGACCGATACGGTCGCGTGGGTCCCGACGGCGTGGCGGTGCCCGTCCCCCTGACCCACCAGACCATCGGGCGCCTGGTGGGGGCCACGCGTCCGTCCGTGTCCACCGCCCTCAAGGAGCTCGAGAACGAGGGTCGGATCGGCAAGCGCCAGGGTGGAGGCTTCATCCTCTTCGGAGGTCCTCCCGAGCTGGAGCTGGCGATGGCCGACCGTCGGCAGGCGGTGCGCAGCGCCCGACGGCGGGCGGCTTCCGGATCGCTGAGCGTTGTCGACGAGCGGCGCTCTAAGACCGGCTGAGGGGCAGCGCCACTCCGGCCACGGCCGCGAGTGCCGCGACGCCCAGCACGCGACGGTTGCGCGTGGCCCAAAGCTGCAGGCTGCGCGGGTGCGCCTTGTCGTCGAACCGTCCATGCGCGGCGGGATCGCCATGGTCCACCGGCTCGAACAGGTTGCCCTCGCGGTTGTCGGGCGATGGCGGGAGGTCCATCTGCTGACCCTTGACCGCGGTCTTCGCCAGGTAGCGCTCCGCCAGCCAGGGGGCGAGCTTGTTGCCCAGGATGGTGTACACGGCCGGGGCTCCCACATAGATCTCGCGGCGGCGATGGTGGGCTGCCCAATGCACGGCCTCGGCTGCCACCTCGGGCTGGTAGATCGGCGGCACGGGCATCGGGTGCTTCGGCATCTTCGAGCGGCAATGCTCGAACTGAGGGGTGTTCAGTCCCGGGAGCTGGACCATCGTCACGTGCACCTTCGAGCCCTTGTTCCGCAGCTCGCAACGAAGCGACTCGACGAAGCCCTTCTGGGCATGCTTGGCGCCGCAGTACGGCGCCTGGAGCGGTATGCCCCGGTAGGCCATCGCCGAGCCCACCTGGACGATCGTGCCGCGATCGCGCGGCAGCATCCGATCGAGGGCGGCCTTGGTGCCCCAGACCGAGCCGAGATAGGTGACGGCGGTGGCACGCTCGAACTCCTCCGGCTCCACGTCCTCGAAGAACGAGAAGACCGTGGTCATCGCGTTGTTGACCCAGACGTCGATGGGCCCGAAGGCCTCCTCCACGACTGCCGCGGCAGACTCGACCGCGCCATGGTCGGCCACGTCGGTGGGGACAGCCAGTGCCTGACCGCCCTCGGCCTGAATCTCCCTCGCCGCGGCGTCGAGCCCCTCCGATGCGCGGGCGAGCAGCCCGACGCGCGCGCTGTCGCGGCCGAATCGCCGGGCGATGGCCCGCCCGATTCCCGCCGAGGCTCCGGTAACGACGACCGTCTGCGCCATTGGGCGGTCGCTACCCGGTCGCGGTCAGGCGAAAACGACCGGCGCAGCCCGGTTTCGGCTGCCGCCGCACGGGGTAGTGCCGGGGCGCGGTGCCCCATCCGACCTCCATAGCCCGGGGGTCCGGAGCCTTCTCCGCGCGCGCCCGGCTGGCCGCCTCGCTGGCGCTGGCGCTCGTGGTCGCGGGTTGCGGGGAGCAGTCGCCGCTCGACCCCGTGAGCAAGCCGGCGCGGGAGGTCGCGCAGCTGTGGTGGTGGATGCTGGGCGCGGCGACCGTCGTGTTCGCCGGCGCTGTCTTCCTTCTCTTTCTCGCCTGGCGGCAGCGCGGCCGCGAGGGGCTTCCGCTGGTCGGCAAGCGCAAGGGCGCCGAGCTCGGCCTGGTGATCGGATTCGGCGTCGTGATCCCGACCAGCGTGCTGATCGTGCTGTTCGCCCTGGCGAACATCGTGGTCCTGAAGGACACCGAGGCGCCAAAGGCCTCCACCACGTCCCTGACCGTGGACGTGACCGGCCGCCAGTGGTTCTGGAAGGTGCGCTACCCGGGCACCGCGGCCGTCACGGCGAATGAGGTCCACATCCCGGCCAGGACGCGAGTCAACCTGGTGGGAAGGACCGAGGACGTGATCCACAGCATCTGGGTGCCGCGGCTCAACCGCAAGATCGACACGATTCCCGGGAAGTCGAACCGCGTCCTGCTCTACGCCGACAGGCCGGGGCGCTACCGGGGCCAGTGCGCGGAGTTCTGCGGGCTCCAGCACGCGCACATGTCGATGTACGTGTTCGCGGATCCGCCCGAGCGCTTCCGGGCCTGGCTCGCGAACATGAAACGCTCGCGGCCGCGGCCCGCGACCGCGGCGGCGCGGCTCGGGGAGAGCGCCTTCCTGAGCGAGCAGTGCGCGAGCTGCCATACGATCCGCGGCACTCGGGCGCGCGGGAACATCGGCCCCGACCTGACCCACCTGCGCAGCCGCAGCACGCTCGCGGGGCTCACGATTCCCAACCGCCGCGACTACCTCGCACGCTGGATCCGCGACCCGCAGCACTTCAAGCCCGGCAACAAGATGCCCGCCCTGGGCCTGAGCGGCACCGAGATCGCGGCGCTCGTCGTGTACCTGGAGGGGCTGCGCTAGCGATGGCCACCGCGGCCGCCCCCGAGGTCCGTCGGCGCGTGGAGCGCCTGGGGCGGATCTGGAAGGAGCCCTCCGGCATCGTCGGCTGGCTCACGACCACCGACCACAAGCGGATCGGGATCCTCTACTTCTTCACCTCGCTCGCATTCTTCGCCGCGGGCGGCGTCGAGGCGATCCTGATCCGGACGCAGCTGCTCGGGCCGAACCAGGACGTGCTGTCGCCGAACGCGTTCAACGAGGCGATGACGATGCACGGGGTGACGATGATCTTCCTGTTCGTGATCCCGATGTCGACGGGGGCCTTCGGCAACTACCTGCTGCCGCTCATGATCGGCGCGCGGGACATGGCCTTCCCGCGCATGAACGCGCTCTCGTTCTGGATCTACGTCGCCTCCGGGATCTTCATGTACGCGGGGCTGGCGATGGGCAGCGCTCCCGATGCTGGGTGGTTCGACTACGTGCCGCTGGCCTCGAAGGACTTCTCGCCGGGGCCGAACATCGACTTCTACGCGCTGGG
>JBHELQ010000153.1:0-2068 GCA_046262995.1 Thermoleophilaceae bacterium | reverse complement strand
CTGCGGCGCATGGGCTGCGGGCTTTCGCGCCTCTTCGGCGGGGTCACCGTCATCCGCGAAGGCCCGCTCTACGGGCTGCGCGCGGATCTGACCGACATCCCCGACGTCTTCCCCGCCCTCGCGGCGGTGGCCGCATGCGCGGGAACGCGCTCGGAGCTCCTGGGCGTCGGCCGCGCGCGCGAGGCGCGAGATGACGCCGTGGCGGCGATGGCCGAGGGCCTCCGCGCGCTGGGCGGCAACGTGACGGAGTTCGCGGACGGCATCGCGATCGATCCCGCGCCGCTGCACGGCGGCGTGGTCGATAGCCGCGGCGACGAGCGCGTCGCGAAAGCGTTCTCGGTGCTCGGGCTCGCTGTTCCGGGGATCACCGTCGATGGAGCGGACGCTGTCGCTCGCCCTACGATCTAGATCCGATGCCCACGCTCAGCGAGAGGGACCGCGCCAAGCTCCCGCTACGTGCCTTCGCGTACATCGACTCGCAGGGCCGCAAGCGCCTTCCTATCCATGACGAGTCCCACGTGCGCAACGCGCTCGCGCGGTTCGACCAGACGTTGTTCGAGACCGATGACGCTCGCGAGCAGGCCCGCTTGCGCCTCATCGCTGCCGCCAAGCGGTACGGGATCGTGCCCGCCGGATTCTTCGAGGGACAGCTGCGGCGGGAGCGCACCCGCGGCGAGACCGGTACCCCCTTAACGAGCTTTCCTCGCGGGACGGTCACGTTCCTCATGACCGACATCGAGGGCTCCACCGCGCTCGTCCGCGGGCTCGGCAACCGGTACACGCCCTTGCTGCGATCGGTCCGCTCGATCATCCGCCGCGCCGTGCGCCGGGCCGCGGGACAGGAGGTCGACGTGCGCGCGGACGAGTACTTCGCGGTGTTCAAGGAGACGGCCCACGCGCTCGAGGCGGCGCTGCAGGTGCAACGCGAGCTGTCGAAGCGCCGCTGGCCCGCGGGCTCGCAAGTGCGCCTGCGGATGGGTCTCCACCGGGGCCGCAGCACGCTGACCGACGCCGGCTACGTGGGCATCGCCGTCCACACCACGGCGCGGGTCTGCAACGCCGGCCGCGGGGGCCAGATCCTCCTGTCCACGGCCGCACGGGACGCCCTCGGAGCCTCGCCGATCGTCCGGTTCCGCCGCCTCAGCCCGGTCCGTCTCCAGGGCCTGCCGAGGCCCGAGGTCCTGCACCGGGTCCTCGGCGGCAGCCCGGCCTAAAAGCCCGGAAAACCGGCCAAAAGAGCGGCTCCTTGCCACCAGGAACGACTGCGCGAGGGGCGTCCGTAGAGTGGCTTTGTGGCCATCGTTCCAGCCCGCCCAGGCCCCGGTCGCCCGCTCGGGCCCATGGCCGTCCGCTCCGGCCTGCCGACGCACAGCCCGGAGCGGCTCCGGGACATCCTCCGCGGCCTCCCGACGGCCACGGGCTACCGGCTGACGGTCAAGCCGCTCCGCTATCGGACGCGCCCGCACCTCCAAGCCTTCACCTTCTGGGACCGGCCGGAGATGGTCCTCCAGGTGCCCGAGCCCTTCGTCCCCTTCGCCGAGGTCGTCGACCTGGGCTCCGCCGGCCGGCCGCTCGCGCAGTTCCGGACCCGCCGCGACGTCATCCGCTTCCTCTATCTCCACGAGTTCTGCCACTACTGGCTGTTCCTCGTCCACGGCTGGGGGACCTCTGCGGAGGTCCAGTGCGACCGCTATGCGTACGCGAATTACCGGCGTCGGGGGGTCGTCGCCCCGCCACGCATCCGGACCCGCGGGGAGCGCATCGCCCTTACCGCCTAGCTAGCTCGAAGATCCGCTCCGCGCTGAAGCGCGGCATCTGGAGCGAGGCGACCGGGACCGCGACCTCATAGCGCTCGACGAGCCGGTTGAGCTCCGCCACCGCGCTCTGGACCTCGCCGCGCACGCGCTCGTCGGTCGCGCGCGTGATCGCCCGCGCCTCGACGATCCGCTCCGCGGGCAGCGTTCGCAGCTGCTCCTCGCGGGACCGCAGCCAGCTGAGATGCCGGCGGGCCCGGGCGACGAGGCGGGCCGTGCTCGCGTCGATCTCGTGGCGGAGCTCCGCCCACGCC
>JBHELQ010000152.1:0-2134 GCA_046262995.1 Thermoleophilaceae bacterium | reverse complement strand
CCGCGACACCGCGGCAGTCTATTCCCGGGCGCCCTGGGTAAGGACCATGTATCGCTGTCGCCGATTTGGGGTAAAGAACCGAACTGGTTGACTGGCAAGTCAACGCAAGATCCGGCTTTCTACCGCTTGACTACACAAACTGAAGCCTTACACTGGGGAGCGGCTGCTTGAATTGGGCCCAGTGCCCCTGCGCTAGGCCCTGCTGTCACGTCTGGAGTCGAATTGTCTGTAGCTGAACTGCAAGAGCTGGACGAGGTAAAGCTCCTCCTCGCCAAGGGCCAGCAGCACGGCACGCTGACCTATGCAGAGGTCGCGACCGCGCTGGCCGAGGTCGAGTTGGACGACGGCGACGTCGAGGAGCTGCACGGCTTCCTCGAGAAGTCAGAGATCGAGCTGGTCGAGGCCGACCCGACGGAGCGCGCTCCCGAGGTCGAGCGCGCGGTGGACGGCAAGCGTCGCCGGCGGGCCAAGACCACGATCGACCTGAAGCCGGACATGACCACGGACAGCCTCCATCTGTTCCTCAAGGACATCGGCAAGGTCCGGCTGCTCACCGCCCAGGAGGAGGTCGACCTGGCCAAGGCCATCGAGCGCGGCGACCACGACGCCAAGCAGAAGATGGTGGAGTCGAACCTGCGCCTGGTGGTCTCGATCGCCAAGAACTACCGCAACCAGGGCCTGCCCTTCCTCGACCTGATCCAGGAGGGCACGCTCGGACTGGTCCGCGCGGCCGAGAAGTTCGACTACCGCAAGGGCTTCAAGTTCTCGACCTACGCCACGTGGTGGATTCGACAGGCGATCGCTCGCGCGCTTGCCGACAAGGCGCGCACGATCCGGATACCGGTGCACGTTGTCGAGAAGCTGAACAAGATCGGCCGGGCGGAGCGAAAGCTCGTCACCGAGCTCGGGCGCGAGCCCACCCCCGATGAGATCGCCGAGCACACCGGCATCGAGCCGGAGGAGGTCGAGTCGATCAAGCGCTCGGCGCAGGCTCCCGTCTCACTCGAGAAGCCGGTCGGCGACGAGGAGGAGTCGGAGTTCGGCCAGTTCATCGCCGACGAGCGGGCCGAATCGCCCTACGAGCGGGCGGCGGAGATGCTCACCAAGGAGGCGCTGCGCGAGGCGCTCGAGAACCTCTCCTACCGCGAACGCCGCGTGCTCGAGCTCCGCTACGGGCTGGGCGGCGAGCACCCGCGCACGCTCGACGAGGTCGGCCGCACGTTCAACGTCACGCGCGAGCGCATCCGCCAGATCGAGAACCAGTCGCTGAAGAAGCTCCAGTCGCTGGCCGAGGCGCAGAAGCTCCGCGACGTGGCCTGATCCTCTAGTCGCCGAGCCAGTTCGCCAGGTCGACCCTCGTGGCGAGGGGTGAGAAGTCGCCGCTGTCCCTGATCCGGGTCGCTGCCTCGGCCAGGGCTGCTGCCGCCACCCACGTGAGCGCTCCGCCGACGCTGATTCGCTTCGCTCCGGCCTCGGCGATCTCGGACATCGAGAGGCCGGGGTGGGCGAGGACGTTGACCGGCTTGGAGGTCGCCTCGCAGACGGCGCGGATCTGCTCGCCATCGCGTAGGCCGGGCGCGTAGAGGACGTCGGCGCCGGCCCGCTCGTAGGCCTGCAGACGGGCGATCGTGTCGTCGAGGTCCGGGTTGCCGCGGATGTGGTTCTCCGCACGGGCGGTGAAGGTGAACGGGAAGTCCAGCCCCCTGGCCTCCTCGGAGGCGGCCGCCACGCGCTCCACCGCGTGAGCTCTGTCGTAAAGCTCCCCGCTCGGGTCGTAGTCCTCGATCGAGCCCCCGACCGCACCGGCCTCGGCCGCGCGGGAGATGGCACGCGCGGCAGCCTCCGGCTCGGCGCCGTAGCCGTTCTCGAGGTCGACCGACACGGGCAGCTCGGTCGCCTCGTCGAGCACGCGCACGTGATCGACCACCTCGTCGAGGGTCACCTGCCCGTCGAGGCGCCCCAGGGTGAACGCGAAGCCGGAGCTGGTGCTGGCGAGCGCCCTGAAGCCCAGCGCCCGCAGGACCTTTGCCGATCCCGCGTCCCAGGGATTGGGGATCAGGAAGGGATCGCCTTCGTGGAGGGCGCGGAAGTCGGCGGCTTTCTGGTCCTGGCTTTTCACTGTCACCTCGCTCGT
>JBHELQ010000151.1:0-7784 GCA_046262995.1 Thermoleophilaceae bacterium | reverse complement strand
GCGGTGTGGAAGGCAGCCTCTTCCAGATGATCGACGATGTACTGCCCGACGTCCTTCTGCGAGCGCGAGAACTCCTCGAAGCGCTGGCGGATCTCGGCGGACAGGTTGAGGGCGGTGGCGCCGCTGCGGCTCACGGCCTCTGATTCGCGCGACGCCGCGGAGTTCCTTCCGGCGAGCGCTCCTCAGGCCCAGACCTTCCATGGCGGACGCCCCTGGGACCACAGGTCGTTGAGCTCCACCGCGTCCTTGTAGGTGTCCATGCACTCCCAGAAGCCGGTGTGCCTGTAGGCGCGCAGCTGGCCGTCCGCGGCCAGGCCTTCGAGGGGCTCGCGCTCCAGCACGCTCGAATCGCCCAGGTAGTCGAACACGCCCGGCTCGAAGCAGAAGAAGCCGCCGTTGATCCAGTGCTCGGAGCGCGGCTTCTCGTGGAAGCCGTGCACCACCCCGCCGCCGTCGAGCTCCGTCACGCCGAACGGGAGCCGGGGCCGGACGACGGTCATCGTTGCCAGAGCGCCGTGCTCGCAATGGAAGCGCAGGAGGTCGGCGAGGTCGAGGTCCGCCAGTCCGTCGGCGTAGGTGCAGCAGAAGGTCCCCTCCCGCAGGCGCTCGCGCGCGCGCGCGACCCGTCCGCCGGTCGGCGTCTCAAGTCCCGTGTCGACGCACTCGATGCGGATGCCCTCCGGCCAGCGCTCGGCCGCCGCGAAGTCACGGATCGCGTCGCCCCTGTAGCCGGTCAGCAGCACGAAGTCCCGGAACCCCTGGGAGGCGTAGAGGTTCACGACGTGCCAGACGATCGGCTGATCGCCGATCTCGACCAGCGGCTTGGGGATCGCCTCGGTCCGCTCCTGGAGGCGGGTTCCCCGGCCTCCGCACAGGATCGCTACCGGGCCCAGGCTGACGGCTCGAGACGGTCGAGGAGCTCCATCGGCGGGTCCTTTCAGGTGGGCGGCGGTGTCCGCACTCTAACCCCCGCTTCCGGTGGCGCAGCGCGATACTGACGACGATGACGCGAGAGAACGTCCAGGCCGTGGCCGACATCTTCGAAGGCTGGCGGCGTGGCGACTTCGGCGTCGGGGAAGACGTCTGGCACCCGCAGATCGAGTTCGTGGTGGACGACACGGTCAGCGTCTCCCCCGGGACCTTCCACGGCGTCGCCGAGATGAGCGACTCCTGGCGCGAGCAGCTGAGCGCCTGGGAATGGTTCGACGCGGTGGTGGAGGAGATAGTCGAGGCGAAGGACCAGATCGTCGTCTTCAACCGCATCCGGGGCCGCGGCCGGGGCAGCGGGATCGACGTCGATGCCAGGCGCGCGGCCGTGTTCACTTTCCGCGACGGCAAGGTCGTGAGCCTGCGCCTCACAACCCGCGAGGAGGCGCTCGAGCTCACCGGGCGAGGCGAGTAGCGCCAGGTCAGTCCGGCTGAACGAGCAGGAAGCGGTTCCCGTCGATGTCGCGGAAGAAGAACTGCGACGGCACGGGATCCCCGATCGATGCCTCCAGCGAGACGAGCCCCGCCCTGCGCTTCCCCTTGCGCACGATCTCCGCGTCCACCTCAACGCCTTGGGCGCGGAGCGTCGCGTGATCGGCCTCGATGTCCTTCGTCGCGAACGCGCAGCAGGCGGCGTCGCCGCCGGCCGGCTCGCCCTCGCTGGGTGGGACCAGCGCGATCGTGTTCGCCGCGCCCGGCGGGGCAACCTCGATCCAGCGGCTGCCCTCGCCGTAGGCAAAGTCGGAGCGCTTCTCGAACCCGAGCTTGCCGAGGTCGAACTCGAGCGCCCGGTCCTGATCGGCAACCGGGACGAACACCGTCCCGACCTCGGCGATATTGGTCATGTTCGCTGTGTCGTCCATTTCAACCTGAGACCGGCCGAGGCGCGAGAACTCATCGGTGGCTTCGCCGCGTGCTCCACGGGACAGGTCGAAGCCGGATGGGCCGGGGTGGATTCGAACCACCGACCGACGGATTATGAGTCCGCTGCTCTGACCGCTGAGCTACCGGCCCCGCGCAGACGCTAGCGCCTGCTCCCGACCCCCGAGGAGACCTATCGCGGGGGCCGCTCCCAGGCCGTGGCGTACCGTGCCAGGGTAAGGGCTCGGGTCGGCCACCAGGAGCCAACCCGCCGCCGGCCGCCGTTGCAGCCCCCGGCGGAATAGCCGGGCCGGCCGATCCACATGTAGGCGTCGACCTTCGGGTGCATGGTGTCGGTGGTGGGCGCTCTTCCGAGTCCGCGCCCGCGCGGGTTGCACCAGACGTTGATCCTGTGCCTGGAGCCGGTGCGGACGTGAATCGGCCCCCGCCCGTTGAACGCCGTCGAGACGATGAACGGCTTCCCCCCCGTTAGGCGCGAGATCCTCAGGCCGTGACGGACGTTGTTCACGGTCCAGTCGAAGTGCGTGACGTTCAGCATGAAGCCGCGCACCTTGCTGATGCCGATGTAGCGCAGCTGCCACGCCGTGCGGCGGGCCGGCTCCCAGTCCGAAGCGCCGCCCTCGAGGTAGATGGTGGCGTTGGGGAGCTTCGACAGCACGTCGACCCCGTAGCGCAGGAGCCGCAGGCGGGCCATGCGCCGGGAACGCGAGAGGCAGTCCACCGTGCCGAGCGAGTCGGGCTCGTAGCCGATCACGACCCGGCGGCCGCCGATCGCGCGCGCGAAGCGGCGAATCCACTTGCGGTGACGCGCGTCCTCGCGCGCTCCTCCGCCCGTGTAGCTCGCCCCGCAGCCCTTGCCCTGGTGGCGCATCACCACCATGAGGGGCACCGAGCCGGGCTGGGTCCTGTGCGCGCGCCGCAGCCACGAGCGGACCTTGTGCACCATCCCGCCGCCGCCCCGGGTCCAGCGTCCGAACCACTTGAAGCGCGGCTCCTTGGCGATTCGCCAGATCAGAGCCGCCCGCCGGCGCATCCCCCTGTGCCGGTAGCGTCGGTACAGGTGGTAGGCGGGCTCGCTGTGGTCGACGTAGAAGCGCAGCCCGACGAGCGGGTTCGGCGACGCCGGATCGACCCCGCGCGGATCGACCGAAGACGAGGGGTCTGCGCCGGCGGACGTCGCCACGACGACCGCGACGAGCAAGGCCAGGACACCGACGGGAGCGGCGAAGCGCGCGTTCAACATGGTGGGGTTCCTCCTGCAGGGCTAGATGGGCCGGACAGGAACCCCCACGGCCACGCGACGCCTCCGAGCGACGGACCGCATCGCGGCAGCCTGAAGCCGGCCGCCGGAGGCGCCCCCCGTTCGGCACGCTGACGCGCGCCGTTGCTCTCGCAACGAGTCCTCACTTTGGGTTCCCTGCGCGCCTACGGGGTTAGCTGACGGGCTCGCGCAGTCAGTGACTGCGCTACGTCGCGCCCTGGCGACGATTCGCCCCGGGGCCCCCTGGCCCCATCGGTTCCCCCGCTCCCCGCCGTGGGCACGACGGGGACTCGGCACGAACGCTCGGCACTGTAACGAACGGATCGGACAACTCATGCCGCCAATACGCCGCGCTGTCACGCAAAACGGCCGCAATTAGCGGTATTTCTTGCCCTTCGAGGGGGCTAAAGCCCCGTTGGCCGTCTAGCGCCTGCTGGCCGTTGCGAGCGCTCGCTCGAGCTCGCCCACGCTGAAGGCGCCCTCCATGCGCGCGGCCACGCGCCCGCGGCGGTCGATGGCGAACACCCAGGGCTCGGTGGGCAGGTGCCAGCGGACGACCTGCGGCCGGAATCCGTTGTTGACCTGGTTGTCGTTGTAGATCTCCATGTGGATGAACGCGGCCTTTCCGGGGTGCTCCGCCTTCACCTGCTCGGCGATGTCGACCACAGGCCCGCAGACCCGGCTCTGGCAGAGCTGCGGCGTGGCGAACAGCAGGATCACCGGCTTCTTCCCGACCACATCGGCGAAGTCTGTGTCGTGCATGCTGTCGTGGGGCTCGCGGGTGTCGATCTTGCTCAGGTCGCCGCCGACGTCGGTGGCGGTGGGCGTGTGTACGACCGGCGCCCGGTCCCCCACCTCCGGGACGGCCGAGCGCTTCACCACCTCCAGAGGCGGGTCCGCGGCCGTGGCGGCGACCAGGCGCTGGTCGAGGCGGAGCAGACCGAGCACCTCGTAGCGGCCCGGACGCGGGAACCTCGTCCTCGCCACGTACACGCTGCGGGCCGCGTCCGGGTCCGTCGAGACCGACCGGCTGAGGAACCTCGGCTCTACCCTGAGCGACTCGTAGCGGGCCGGGAATGGTCCGCGCGCCGCGCCGCCACCTTCGCGCGCGACGTAGAGCGCGACCGGCGCGGCGGCGATCTGCGCCCGAGCGCGGTCGAAGAGCCCGAAGCCGACTCGGTCCCAACCCGTGGTCACCTGGGACACGGACCGCGCCAGTACCGGGCCGCCCAGGCCGTAGCGCCTGCGGAGCTGGTCGAGGGTCTGCCCGTGCGGCTTCGGAAAGTCCTCGGGCTGCGCGACCGGCGGGGGCTTCTCCGCTCCGCCGTCGCCGCCTCCGCCCGACCCGCATCCCACGCCGACGAGGGCGACCGCAAGCGTCCCCGCCACCGCCACCGCCGCGGTCAGGTCCCGTCTAGCACCCACGACCGAGCAAGCGTAGGGAACGGCGCCCGTCCGGTGCGCCGCCACCGCCCCGTGCCTCAGGCGATTCAAATAGGCTGCCCCGCCGATGGCGGAACGGGCGGCGCTCATCACCGGCGGCTCCAGCGGAATCGGGCTGGCGGCTGCGCGCGTCCTGGGCCAGGAGGGCCATGCCATCACCCTGTCGGCGCGGCGACCCGAGAAGCTCGAAGAGGCCGCCGAGGGCCTGCGCTCGGACGGGCTCGAGGTCGAGGCCGTTCCGGCGAACATGGCCAAGGAGGAGGAGATCCAGGCACTGGCTGAGCGCCACCGGGAGCGTTTCGGGCGACTGGACGTGCTGATGAACAACGCCGGGATCGGGATCGGGGCGCCGATCGGCGAGATGGGCACGAAGCAGCTCGATCTGCAGCTGGACGTGAACCTCCGCGCCGTCTACCTGATGACCCGCGAGTGCGTCTCGATGCTGAAGGAGGCCGGCGCCGAGCACCGTAAGGCACTGATCCTGAACACGGCCTCGATCGCCGGAAAGCGCGGCGAAGCCTGGCTGTCCGCCTACTCGGCCACCAAGTTCGCCGTCGTCGGCCTGAGCCAATCGATGCACAAGGAGTTCTCCGAGGAGGGCATCAAGGTCACCGCGCTCTGCCCGGCCTTCGTCGACACCGCTATGACCGACTGGGTCAAGGACGTCCCCCGCGAGGAGATGATCCAGCCCGAGGACATCGGTGAGGCCGTGCGCTGTCTGATCACGGTCTCGCCGGCCTGCATCATCCCGGAGATCCAGTTCATCCGGCCGGGCGACGACACCCCCTAGCCGGGGGCCGCCGGCTCAGACGAGTTCGCGCTCGCGCTCTTCCTGCGAGCGCTCCGCCTGTTCGAGATCGTCCAGCGCCTTCTGGTAGGCGTCGTAGCGGCGGAAGATCCTGAGCCAGGCCCAGCCGTGGCGGTGCCGGAGCTCCGGTGCGCGATCGCGGTCGCCGGTGCCGGGCAGCTCCGGGGCGAAGCGGCCGCGCCGGGCGCGGTGCTCGTCGATCGCACGTCCGAGCTCGCTCGTGTCGCCGAGCTCCTCGAGCGCGATGCTCGCCTCGAGCATCGTGTGGAGGGTGCGACGCTCGCGGTCGCTGGCGGGCCGCGGGCGGCCGCCCTTCGCCCCCGTGTAGCGGTCCCAGGCCCTGGCGAAGCTCGCCAGGTTGGTCCGCCCACCGAACCGGTGCGCAGCCAGCATCGGGCAGACGCCGCCGTCGCGGTCCGTGTAGGCGCCGACGATGATGCGGCTCGAGTCGATTCCGTCGATCATGGCCTTCCGCGTGTCGAGCGGGAGGCAGTCGACGGCTGTGCGTAACTCGTTCGCTGGCCTGCGACGTCGTCTCATAGGATGCCCGCGCCTGCAGGCTACGACGGCAGGCCCAGGACTTCAAGCCGCGACCGGCGGCGCGAGAGGAGGCTTGCATGCGGTTCGGACTCCAGGTGGGCTATTGGGGACTGGGCATCACGCCCGACCAGCAGATCCAGCTCGTACGCGAGGCGGAGTCGGCGGGCTTCGACTCCGTCTGGGCGGCCGAGGCCTATGGCTCGGACACGGCGACGGTGCTGGGCTGGCTGGCAGCCCAGACGGAGCGGATCCGGATCGGGTCGGGGATCTTCCAGATGCCCGGCCGCTCGCCGGCCATGACGGCGATGACCGCGGCCACCCTGGACCACCTCTCGAACGGCCGCATGATCCTGGGCATCGGGACCTCCGGCCCGCAGGTCGCCGAGGGCTGGCACGGCCAGCGCTTCGCCAAGCAGCTCCAGCGCACCCGCGAGTACGTCGAGATCCTGCGCAAGGCCCTGGCCCGGGAGCGGCTCGAGTACGACGGCGGCTCCTACACGCTGCCCCTGCCCGACGGTCCCGGCAAGGCGCTGAAGCTGATGATCGGCACCGTTCAGGACCGCATCCCGATCTACATCGCGGCGATCGGCCCGAACAACACCAAGCTCACCGGCGAGATCGCCGACGGCTGGATACCGACCTTCTTCTCCCCCGAGAACGTCGACGAGTCGCGCAAGCTGCTCGAGGAGGGAGCTCAGCGCTCGGGCCGCTCGCTCGACGGCTTCGACATCGCGCCCCAGGTGAACCTCTGCGTGGACGACGACGTCGACCGCGCCCGCGACGCCGTGCGCCCGGTGACCGCGCTGTACGTCGGCGGGATGGGCTCGCGCGAGAAGAACTTCTACAACCAGCTGATCCAGCGCTACGGCTTCGAGGACGCCGCGAAGGAGGTCCAGGACCTGTACCTGTCGGGCAAGAAGGACGAGGCCGCCGCGGCGCTGCCGCCCGACCTGATCGACACGATCGCGCTGGTCGGCCCGGCGGACCGGATCGGGGACCGCCTGCAGGCCTACCGCGACGCGGGTGTCGGAACCCTGACCGTGACACCCGTGGCCGCGGATCCTGAGGCTCGCCTGCGCATGATCCGCGAGCTCGGGAAAGTTTTCTGAGCGGTCGCCGCCGCTTCCTGCTCGCCGCCTTCGGGGACCCCGGGCACGCGTTTCCCGCGATCGCGCTCGGCAGGGAGCTGGCGGCCCGCGGCCACGACGTCTGTCTGCAGACCTGGCACCGCTGGGGCGAGCACGTCGAGCGCGAGGGCATGCGCTTCGCGGCCGCGCCCGTCTACCAGGTGTTCCCCACCGCCGAGCGGCCGTTGAAGCCCTACGTGGCGGCCGTGCGCGCCGCCGCAGAGACGCGTCCGCTGATTCGCGAGTTCGATCCCGAGGTCGTGGTGGCCGACATCCTCACCGTAGCCGCGGCGCTGGCGGCCGAGTGCGAGGAGCGCCCGTGGGTGACGCTCGTCCCGCACGTGCTCCCGACCCACGAGCGCGGCCTGCCGCCCTACTCGATCGGCGCAATCCGGCCCCGCAGTCGTGCCGGCGAGCGGCTGTGGTCGCTGGCGCGTCCCCTGCTCGCCTCCGGCGAGATGCGCGGGCGTGAGGAGCTGAACGGCGCCCGGGCGCGCGTCGGTCTACCGCCCCTCGAGCACCTGCACGGCGGCATCTCGCGTGAGCTGGCCCTGGTCGCGACCTTTCCCCAGCTCGAATACCCGCGGGCCGGTTGGGAGCCATGGATGCGGATCACGGGCCCGCTGCTATGGGAGCAGCCCTTTGGCGACACCGAGCCCCCGCCGGGCGACGACCCGCTCGTCCTGGTCGCGCCGAGCACGTCGCAGGACCCCGACCAGCGGATGCTGCGGGCGGC
>JBHELQ010000150.1:0-2886 GCA_046262995.1 Thermoleophilaceae bacterium | reverse complement strand
CCGCCTTTCGACCGGAAGTAGCGCTGCGCCCTGGCCTGCGTCGCGAAGTCCGCACAGTCCTTGTCGCCACCCGCCGTCGATCGCCGCCCGCTCCGTGTCCCGCCAGCGCGCCCATACCCGCGGCAATGGCGGCCACCGGCTGTTCGACAGCCGGACAGGGCGTTGAAGGAGCGGTCCTGCGGCGGGCTCCCGCCGAAACGCGGCCCGCTCGAGTGCCGTCGTCCACCGTTGATCGACACGGCCCAGACGGGATGGAGCTCGTTCCAGTCGTGCTGGGCGTCATCGACCCACGCGCCGACCAGGGAGACTCGATCGCCCACGGCCGGCGCTGGCAGGTGGCCGTGGTCGCGCGGCATGAACTCCACGACGAGCGCGCCTCCCTGCTGACCGAAGTTGCCGCTACGGAGCAGGCCGCGGTAGCGCCGATCGAGCCGGACGTCGAAATGCAGGTCCCCGTCGTCCTCGGCGCGGGCCTTCACGACCGTTCCCCGTGCCCGGCGGCAGGAGCTGAGCAGCACGAGGCGCTCCGGGTGATAGAGGCCGTCGAAGACCCGGGAGCGCCTGGGACAGATCCCGGCACGTGGAGCGGCGCGGCGACCCGGTCCCAGCGCCCCGGCTTCTCGGCGGTGCGGCGCGGCGGAATCGCCTCTCCCGGCAGGCCGCTTCGGCGAGGAGTCGTCGCCTCCCTGGGATGCCGCCACGATCACGACCCCGATGACGATCAGCGCCACCACCCAGCCCCAGCGCCGGCTGCCACGGCGCACTAGAACCGGCCCGCCGAGCGATCTTGGCCATCGCGCACGCGCTGATGATCCATGCTCCGGCGGCGCGTAAGGAAGCGCGCCGTCGGGTACGCACCACGGGATGGCGCAGACAAAGCGCAACAAGCAGAGACGCAAGGCGGCGCCGAAGCGAGCCTCCCGCCGGCGAGGATCCACCAACGGCTCGGCTCCAGAGCGGCGCGAGCAGCAGGCCGCGCTCGCGCGCAAGAAGCTCGACGAGCGCCGCCGGGAGATGTCAGGCGTGGCGGGCTGGATCGCCGCGCGCTCGGGGGACTGGTCCCTCGACGAGCGCGACTCCGGCTGGATGGAGCTACAGAAGTACCTCTGGAACCCGATGATCGACTACTGGTTCCGGATGAGCGTCGAGGGCTGGGAGAACATCCCGAAGCCGCCCGCGCTCTTGGTAGGCATCCACTCGGGCGCCCCGTTCGTCTGGGACGCCTGGACAGTCGGCCTACAGTGGTGGCGCCGCTTCGGCGACGAGCGGATCCTGCACGGCACCGCACACGACATGCTCATGGCCACGCCGCTCGTGGGCACCTACTTCCGCAAGATGGGCGTGCTGCCCGCGGCGCCCGACAGCATGACCGCCGCCCTCGCCGCCGGGCACGACGTGGCGCTGTGGCCGGGCGGCGAGGTCGACTCGCTGCGTCCCTGGACCCGTCGCGACGAGGCGGACCTGGCCGGCAGGACCGGCTTCGTGAAGCTCGCGATCAACACCGGCGTCCCGATCGTGCCGATCGCGACCGTCGGCGGCGCCGACGCGATGCCCGTCCTGGTCTCCGGCCGGCGCCTTTCCAAAGCGCTCCAGCTCGACAAGCTGGTCCGGCTGAAGCGATTTCCGATCGCGCTCCAGGCTCCGTGGGGACTCGCCCCGGCGATCCTGCCGGAGATCCCGCTGCCCACCAAGATCCGCACCGCCTTCCAGGAGCCGATCGAGCTCGACGACGACCCTGAGCGCGCCGGGGACAAGGACTACGTGAAGCAGAAGTACCAGGAGGTCGAGGACAGCATCCAGAGCGGGATGGACGCGCTCGCACGGCGGCGCCGGCTGCCGCTGTTCGGCTGAGGCACGCGCCCGGTCGGCGTCTTCTACTTTTGGAGTCGACCGAGCCGCCCGCCGCGGCTACCCCTCCAGGAAAGGACTCGCATGCCTTACCGACTCACCGCTTCGCTGTGCGCCGTCGCGGTCGCGCTGTTCGCGGCCGTCCCGGCCTATGCCTTCGACTGCACTGTCGCGAAGAAGCCGGCCACTGCCGGCGCGATCGGGGTCGTCGACGCGAACGACAACTTCACGCCCCTGAAGAAGAACCCGGGCACCGACGAGCACCCCCACGGCGGCTTCGTCGCCTTCACCGACGGCACGAACTCCGCCTCGACGTTCCTGCACGCCCCGAACGGCGTACTGCCCCCGGTCCGCGAGGGCGGCCCGCAGCACAACTGCGACGGCAAGGGGCTCGACTCGCTCGAGGTCTGCTCCGGCGGCTAGCGGCGGGGCTCACCGTTTGAGTTCGGCGGAGGGAGCCGGCGCGGCTCCCTCCGCCGGCTCTCGCCCTCGGCATGTGACGAAGATCACGCTAGGGCGGCGCATCCCGGATAATCCACCCGTAATGGCGCTGCCGCCGGGACCGCGGATGCCGGTCTTCCTCCAGGGACTTGCCTGGTGGCACAGGCCGACCGCCTTCATGGAGCGCTGCCGGGCGCGCTACGGCAAGCGCTTCACGATCCACCTTCCGGGCCAGGTCCCGTTCGCGATGATCTCCGACCCGGAGCAGCTCAAGCAGGTGTTCACGGCACCGCCCGACGTACTCCACCCCGGCGAGGGCGCGGACATCCTGGAACCGATCGTCGGCAAGCACTCGGTGATCCTGCTGGACGAGGACCCGCACCTGGAGCAGCGCAAGCTGCTGCTGCCCGCCTTCCACGGCGAGAAGATGGCCGAGCTGACCGGCCTGATGGAGGAGCTCGCCGAGAGCGAGGTGGCGAGCTGGCCGACCGGTCAGCCGTTCGAGCTCCATCCCCGCTTCCAAGCGCTGACCCTCGAGATCATCCTGCGCGCCGTGTTCGGCATGGAGGCAGGCGAGCGGCTCGAGTCGCTGCGCGG
>JBHELQ010000149.1:0-1408 GCA_046262995.1 Thermoleophilaceae bacterium | reverse complement strand
GGGCGCGGCCGAGCGCAGACGCGACATAGCACGGGACGGTGTCGTGGCTCGCGGACTATGGCGCCGAGCCGCGGCAGCCGGCGAGCGTGTGAGGCTCCTCCCCGGCAGCACCTGCACATTCGGTGGCGTCCGGTCCCCGGTGTAAATAGACGACGGGCGTAGGTTCCTCTCGAAGCCTTGCAAGCAGAGAAAGGAACCCACACCCGTGTCAACCCGAGTATCCCCCGTCGAGCGCATCCGCGCCGACATCGACGACCTGTTCGCATCCGACCGTGACCTGGGCGAGGTGCTGGAGGAGGTCGCCCGCCTCGGCGTGCGCCTGCTCATGCAGACCGCCATCGAGGCCGAGGTCACCGAGTTCCTGGGCCGGGAGCGCTACGCCCACGGCGAGCGTGCACGCGCCGGCAGCCGCAACGGGCACTGCCCGACCACGGTCAAGACCACGGCCGGCCCGGTGACGATCGAGCGTCCCAAGCTGCGGGGCACGGACGAGGCCTTCGCCTCCCGGCTGCTCGGCGTGGGCGTGTGCCGGACCAACGCCCTGGAGTCCCTCGTCATCGCCGGCTTCGTCCGGGGCCTGTCGGTGCGGGACGTCGAGGCGACGCTGGCCGATGCGCTGGGCTCGGAGGCGGCGCTGTCGAAGTCGACGGTGAGCCGGGTCTGCGACGCCATCAAGGACGAGTTCGATCGCTGGAAGCGCCGCGACCTGTCCGAGGTGGCCCTGGAGTACCTGTTCTTGGACGGCTCGCACTTCCGCTACCACGACGGGGCCCGGGCCGAGCCGGTGCTGGCGGCGTGGGGCATGACCACCGAGGGCCGGCCTGTGCTCGTGGGCCTCGAGCCTGGGGCGTCGGAGTCCACCGACGCTTGGCGGGGCTTCCTCGAGGGCATGGTCGAACGAGGGCTGCGGCCGCCGCTGCTCGTCGTCTCCGACGGCGCCCCCGGGCTGATCGGCGCCGTGGAGCTGGTCTTTCCCCACAGCCTGCGCCAGCGTTGCCTGATCCACCGGGCCCGCAACGTCCTGGCCAGGGTGCCCGTCGAGCACCAGGCCGAGGTCAAGAAGGCCTACTGGGCGATCTTCGACGACACCGGCGCCGAGCCCGGCGACGCATCGATCGCCGTGGTGCGGGGCCGGGCGGAGCGCTTCGCCGCCGCCTACTCCAAGCGCTTCCCGGCCGCGGTCGACTGCCTCATGGCCGACTTCGCCAGCCTGACCACCTACCTGCGCTTTCCCACCGGCCACCACGGCCGCATCCGCCACTCCAACTTCATCGAGCGCACCTTCGGCGAGACCCGCCGCAGGGTCAAGGTGATCGGCCGGCTACCCGGCGAGCGCACCTGCCTGGGCCTGGTGTGGGCTGTGCTGGACCGGGCCAGCCGGGGCTGGCGGGGTGTCGTCATGACGCCC